>DAOTUS010000523.1:0-18766 GCA_034437415.1 Herpetosiphonaceae bacterium | reverse complement strand
GTGCTGGCGCTGGTGGTGCTGGCGCTGCGGCTGCGGCGGCGCTGGAGCGCCTCGTGAGATCATATCTTGCCAGTCGGCTGGCCTGGCTGCGGCTGATCGCGCTGCTGACGCTGCTGTTGGCCCCGGTCGCGATCTTTTTTCTGTATGCGTTCTCGCGGCGCTGGTTTTACCCGGCCCTGCTGCCGACCGAGTGGACCCTGGAGCCGCTGTTCAGCCAGCTTGGCCAGCCCCGCACCCGCACCGCCCTGCTCAACAGCACGCTGGTGGCGCTGCTGGTCAGTCTGCTGTCGCTGCTGGTGGCCTATCCGGCGGCGCGAGCGCTGGAGCTGCGCCTGAAGCGCAGCAAGCAGCTGGTGTATGCGCTGCTGTTTTTACCGACCGTCGTGCCCTCGGTGGCGACCGGGATCGGCCTGAATATTGTGTTTTTGCGCCTGAATCTGAATGGGACGCTGTTTGGTGTGGCGCTGGTGCATCTTATCCCCGTGCTGCCCTACACCGTGATGACGCTGGGCGGCGTGTTCGCCCGCTACGATGTCACCTACGAGCAGCAGGCCCAGGTGCTGGGCGCCAACCGCTGGCGCACGTTTACCCGCGTCACCCTGCCGCTGATTTTCCCCGGCCTGGTGGTCACGACCCTGTTTGCCTTTCTGATCTCGTGGAGCCAGTATGTGCTGACGTTTCTAATCGGCGGCGGCCAGGTGGTAACGCTGCCAATTCTACTGTTCGCCACCGTCTCGGGCGGCAACCCGACCACCACCGCAGTGCTGGCGCTGATCTTTGTGGCGCCGCTGGTGCTGATCATCGCCCTCAGCGCGCGCTACCTGGCGGGCGGGCGCAGCCACAGCGAGGAGTTGCTCCACCCATGACCACGATTAGCCTGGCCCAGATCGCTAAAAGCTTTGGGCGCACCAAGGTTTTAGATGACATAACGTTTGAGGTTGCCAGCGGCTCGCTGGTGGCTCTGCTCGGGCCATCCGGCTCGGGGAAATCAACGATCCTCAAGCTGATCGCCGGGATCGAGCCGCCCGATCGCGGCGATATCTGCCTTGACGGCGTCTCGATCCTGGCGCTGCCGGCCCACCAGCGCAACACTGTGCTGATGTTCCAGAACGCCTATCTGTTCCCGTTTCTGAATGTCGCCGACAACATCGCCTTCGGCCTGCGCGCCCGCCGGGTTTCTAAAAGCGACATTCGGCGCCAGGTCGGGGCGATGCTGGACCTGGTTGAGCTGCCGGGGATCGAGCGCCGCTACCCGCAGCAGCTCTCCGGCGGCCAGCAGCAGCGCGTGGCTCTGGCGCGGGCGCTGGTGGTGCAGCCGCGGGTGTTCATGCTCGATGAGCCGCTGAGCAACCTCGACCCGGCCATCCGCAGCACCCTGCAAAGCGTGATTCGGCGGATCCAGCGCGAGTTTAAGATCACGACCGTGCTGGTGACCCACGACCTGAGCGAGGCGATCGCGCTCTCCGACCGCACCGCCGTGCTGCTTGATGGCCGCCTGGCCGCTTATGCCACGCCCGAGGAGATTTTCAGCCGCCCGCCAACCCGCGCCGCCGCCCAGTTCGTCGGGATCTCGCTGCTGCTGGAGGGATCGCTGGACGGCGATCGGCTCAGCGCGGCGCTGGGGACGCTGCAGGTGCCAGTCCGCAGCCCGACCGCCCGCCCGGCGACCTTCGCGATCCGCCCCGAGAACCTGCGGCTGGTCGCCGAGCCGGGGATCAACACGCTGGTCGGGACGGTGGAGGAGCGGATCTACCACGGCGAGTTTGTCGAATACCAGATTGTGATCAACGCCCAGCGGGTGCGGGTGAAATCCTACGCCGTCGCGCAGCACAGCCCCGGCGAGCGCGTGCTGGTGCAGCTCCCGCCCGCGCAGCTCTTTGAGCTGGATGCCCAGGGCTAAATGCAACCGCTTTTAAACTAGCTTACCCTGATCCTGCATCGGGCGGGTACGCCTCAACGAGGGTTAGCTCATCGGGATACATTGTCTCAAGCCAGATCGTGATCCCCTGACCGTCAGAACACTCAACCTCAAAGGCATGCGCCGGATCCCAATATTCTTCCACAATCGTCCCCTGATCCCCAATTGCTGGATGGCGTTGGTACCACACCCTGGCAGCGTCAAAGCGGTTCGCTCGAATGATAGCGTCTTGAACAATATCATAACATTTCATCCAGGAATGCTCCTTGCTGCACTATCTGCCCGGCGGCGTGTTCGAGCTGCTGCTCCCGCTCTGGCTGCTGGTTAAAGGCTTCAATGCCACTCCATGGGCGACCAAAACCGAGCGGGCGAGCGAGCGAGAGCGTCACTGGGTAAATTCAGCGCCTTGGGCAGAGGAAGATCGTCTGATTCAGTCGACATCGAGATCTTCCCACAGCTCGGCGATTGGGTATGTCACTCCTTGCTGGGCTTCAGCCCAGCCCTGACGAAGGCTGGCAGCGGCGGGCTTGAGCGTGATGCTCTCGCGCAGCGTATGGACAAGCTGTAAGACAAAGGGAAGATATTCGTCGGGAAGAGCGTCAATCTCCGACAGAACACGCTCACGATAGATTGTTGTCATTTCAGTTCCTCCTTTTCCAGCGTATCATACCATTCAGCATTGAATATAAAGCATAATCGCGCTCCCATACGCCCCTCACCCCCAACCCCTCGCCCGTGGCCCAGAGGGCACCCCGGAGCGGGGTTGGGGGTGAGGGGGCACACTGCAGCATTCCTATGGCTGAATGGAGTGAGCATGGCTAATTTTTTCGCGACACTTTCGATAGGTGGGCTAATTCTGGCGTTAGGTCTCTACATTATCAGTCAACGTGCGCATGATCTAGAAGAGAAAATGCTTTTCTGGCGCCTGTCAGTGCTTCTATTTCTGAACATTCTACAAATTTCTCTGCTTGGGCTAAATCCCGAGGATAATGTTGTACTTTCCATAATGCGTGCCATGACCATCATCTACACACTGCGAGAGGGCTATATGCTGTTCAAAAGGTGAGTGGCGAGCAGCTGGGATGGCCACTTCAGGGCATTAGGATGCCTAAAAATCTCGTCCGTAGCGGCGCAGGGCCACCGCGATACCCTGCTGGAGATTGCTATGTGTCTGGATGTTGCCCAGATCGACGCCCAGGCCAACCAGCGTCTGGGCCACCTCCGGGCGGATGCCGGTCAGCAGCACCTCGGCGCCGAGCAGCTTGACGGCCTGGGTGGCTTGGAGGAGCGCGTTGGCCACGTGGGTATCGACGACCGGCACGCCGGTGATATCGATAATCGCGGTGTGGGTGCGCATCGTGGACACCCCGTGGAGCAGCGCCTCCAGCGCCTGCTGGGCCCGGCGCGCGTCCATCATGCCGATCAGGGGCATAATCACAATGCCCTCGGTGATGGGGATGAGCGGTGTGGACAGCTCGGCCAGCATCATATTCTGGGCCTGAATGATCTCCTCCTGCACGATTGTGCGCTGGCGGTCGGCCTCCAGGCGGCGCTGCTCGGTCAGGTCGCGGGTGACGGTAGCGATCGAGGTCGGCTCACCGGTCACCAGGTCCTTGATGGCGAACAGCGTGTAATAGATCGGCACGGGGGCGTTCGTCAGCGCGTTGCGAAAGCGGAACTCGCCGGCCCAGGAGCCTTCGCGCAGGACAGTCGGCCAGATCACAGTGGCGAAATAGTCAAGATCCTCGGGCATGAACGAGGTGGCCACCGTCTCGGGGGTTATTTCGACGGTTTCGCCCAATCCGACCATCAGCCGACCGGCCGGGTTGATATAGAGCGGTTTGCCATCGACGGTGGTGATGCCGATGAAATCCAGGCTGTTTTCGATCACGGCGGACATGCGCTGCTGGTCCAGCTCGGCGTTTTTGCGCCCGGTGATATCGACGTAGGTGCCCAGGATTCCGATCACTGAGCCGTCGGCGGCGCGGAGGGGGATTTTGGTCGTCTCAACCCAGCTGGTCGTGCCGTCGGCATTGGTTGTCTGCTCCTGGATGTTGTATTCGGCGGTGTTCGATTCCATCACGCGCTGGTCGACCTGCACGAAAATGGCGGTCTGCTCGGCGGTGCTGGACAGCTCCGCATCGGTCATGCCGACGACATCTGCGGGGCTGGATAGGCCAACATCGCGGGCAAAAATCTCGTTGCAGCCGAGATAGACCGAGTTGCGATCTTTCCAGAAGATCGCGCCGGGCAACGTGTTTAAAACCAGCGACAGAAGCGAATCAGGCGGGATTGGTGATGTCATCGGGGAAGCCTCACAGCACAAGGACGCCGAGATCGGGAACAATGTGCTGCTATTGTACATCACTTCATCTGGTACGTGAGCACCGCCCAGACCGACTTAGCCCGCCTGGCTGGGCAGCAGCACCAGGGCCTCGCCCTCCAGCAGCAGTACGCCGTCCTGGTTTACCACCATGGTGCGCAGGGTCGCCAGCGGCTTATCCGCACGCAGGCTGACGATCTCGGCCTGGGCGGTGGCGCCGATAAACAGCGGGTGGCGGAAGCTCAGACTCTGGTTGAGGTAGATTGTGCCTGGCCCCGGCAGGCGAAGTGTTCGTCGCCGGAAGTCTATTTTTCGGATCTGACCGAGGGACTTCAACACTCCCTCTCTAACGCGTCATATGTCAGGGTTTATAAGGACAAGAAATGGATGCCGGAGATCAAGCTTCTGGAGATGTGCCACTATATCTGTCAGACATGCGGGTACCTGGAGACCTACCTGAAGGATCTGGAGAAGCTGGCGGCGCTAGCGACTGCTCCAACTGGCACAAGGTCGGCAGCCCGGCGGCCAGCCAGTGATCAACGCGGGATCGGTGGAGACAATCACAATCAATCGAAATCCGCGCAGATAGTGCGATTTCCACGGAGGTCTTGGGGCTGTGGAGAAAAATCGATTGCGTTCCCACTCGCTCAAAAGAGCAGCGGGAACGCAATCATCATGGCACCAGTAAGGGATTAATTGGGTTTAGTAGCTTTAGTAGCGCGGGCCAATAATCGCCCGTTGGTTGTGCTGACTGGCCGCTACTGCACCCCAAATCATGCAGATCGGCCAGGTTAGGATTAAGCCGACGCCAAACGTGACTACTGAGACGACAATGCTAATCAAAATCATTGCTATGGCACCACCAACGGTTGAGTACAGCATCCCCAAGGGGCCAAAGAAAAATGTTAGCAGCAACGAAATCGCAACGCTTTTGGTTTGGACAACCACGAAAGGAACCATCGGAATCCCTGGGGCTTGTTGATTGGTATTGTAGATATTGACATTAACTGGTTGATATCCGGGCATCTGCTGGCCGGGATAGGGTTGCGCCATCTGCTGCTGCGGATAATAGGGTTGCGCCATCTGCTGCTGCGGTTGAGTGTACTGGACTGGAGGATTCAACCCCGATTGTTGTGATGGAGGAGCAAACAAAGGTGATGATGGAGTTTGTAAAACGTGCGTTGGTGCGCCCGCTGAAGAGTCGGGTTGTAAGGCAGGAGCACCACATTGACGACAAAAACGGGTACCACTGGTCACAAACTCACCACATTCATAGCAGTTCATATAGCTAACCTTCCCTCAGATAAATAAATAGCCTCGAAAGACATGTACGATAGTATCATTATATATCTCGATACGCTATAGGACAAATTCATATCTTTGTATAGTACGTGCCAAGCGTTTCTGTTCCCAAAAGGTTTACATCGTTATTACACACCGAGTAAAAAAGGACTTTCACTGGCCGCTTTCAGGCCCCAGAATCGCCGCCAGGGCCTGATCGTAGGCCGGGTATGCGGTGAAGTCGTTGTGGCCAGCCCCCGCGATTGGAAACAGCCGCCGCTCGCCGCCGATCAGCGCCGCCAGCCGCTCGCTGGAGGCAAACGGGATCAGCTCGTCGTTGGTGCCGTGGATGAGATAGATCGGGCACTCGACCTGGCCGATCCAGCGCTCGCTGCGCAGCGGGTACTTGAACAGAAATCCGGGCGCCCAGGCCACCTGACGGCGGGCGATGCTGAGCAGGCTGACATACGGCGTCTCCAGGATTAGCATCCGCGGCCGCACCTGCACCGCCAGCCTGACCGCGATGCCGGTGCCCAGCGAGCGGCCGGCCACCCCGATCGAGTCGGCCGGGTAGCGCTCCGCCAGCCAGGTGTAGGCCGCCAGCGCATCGTCGTGGAGCATCTGCTCGCTGCGGATTGCGCCGCTGCTTTTGCCGTAGCCGCGATAGTCGAGCATCAGCACCGCGTAGCCGTGGCGGGTCCAGTGGTCGGCCAGCGTGCCCCAGTCGCGCAGGCTGCCGGCGTTGCCGTGGAAAAACAGGATCGCGCCCCGTGGCCGCTCGACCGTGAAGTGCAGCGCGCTGAGCGTGGCGCCATCAACCGGCAGCGCGACCTCCTCGAACGGCTGGTCGAAGGCAAAGGCGTAGCTCGGCGGCAGCACCTCGGGGTAGAAGACCATGCGCTCCTGCTGGGTATAGATCAGCGCACACAGCAGCCCATACACGACAGCCAGGCTGGCGATAAAGGTTAGCATTCGGCGTTTCATCCTTCGCATACAGCATCCAGTTCGATTAATCGAAACGCGCCATCCACAGTGTGTATGGATGGCGCGCCTCTAATCCCTAAATCCCTAGTCGCCGGGCTTCAGCACCGCTCAGGCGTCGGGGGCCGCGCCGTGAACCATCGTAAATATTATGGCTAGGATAGCCGGGAGGTCGTCCAGATAATATTCTGCTTGATCGATTGAAATCAAGGTCTGATGCAGGCGGAGAAATTTCCAAATGCTGCCAGTTGTAACCACACCGTAGACAGTCTCAATCCCGGTGTCCTCGCGGGCATTGAAGATTTGGGCCGCGATCATTTCAGCGATGCACTGACCTAATCCAGACTTGATATTATCGTTTTTGGCTTCAACAATCGCTAGAACCGGCGCATTGATAAAAAGCTGTTCTGGAGATTGAGAAAGAATAAAATCACACACTCCGGTTAGCCCACTGGCAGGATCAATTGAGAAATCCACACCGGAAAATAAACTCACTGGGTTTTTTGCCCGCCGCCGAATTTCAACGAGAATCGGTGCAACGATCAGCTCTGAGCGCGCCTTTTCGGTATGGATTGCTAAGGCGAGCGGCGCTGTTTCGTCCAGGATACTGCGCAGCCATGGGCTTGGCTCAACTGGCGGCAACGCTGCAAAAAGCTGGCTTTGATCGTCGAGCTGAAGCTGAAATCGTTTGATGACTTCGCGCAGGGTGAAATCACTGTAGGCCATCGCTCACCTCTCCGTTTGATTGCCGCAAAGGCGCAAGGGCCTTTGCGGCAACAGGGCCGATCTAGTCGCCGAGCTTCAACACCGCCATAAAGGCGTCCTGGGGGATCTCGACGTTGCCGACCATCTTCATGCGCTTCTTGCCCTCTTTTTGCTTCTCCAGCAGCTTGCGCTTGCGGCTGATATCGCCGCCGTAGCACTTCGAGAGCACGTCTTTGCGAATCGCCTTGATCGTCTCGCGCGCGATCACCCGCGAGCCAACCGCCGCCTGGATCGGCACCTCAAACATCTGGCGCGGGATCAGCTTCTGCAGCTTATCGACCAGCTGGCGGCCCTGGCGGAAGGCGTTCTCACGGTGGGTGACCATCGAGAGCGCATCGACCGCCACGGTGTTCACCAGCACGTCCAGCTTGACCAGGTCGGCCTGGCGGTAGCCGCTGAGATGGTAGTCCAGCGAGGCGTAGCCCTGCGAGCGCGACTTGAGCGTGTCGTAGAAGTCGATCACAATCTCGGCCAGCGGAATCTCGTACTTCAGCACCACGCGCTGCTTATCCAGATATTCCATGCTGAGATAGGTGCCGCGCTTGCCGGTGACCAGATCCATCACCACGCCAATGTAGCGGCTGGGCACGATCACGCTGATCTCCATCACCGGCTCTTCGATGTGTTCAATCAGGCCAACATCGGGCAGCTCGGAGGGGTTGTCGATCTTGATCAGGCTGCCGTCGGTCAGCAGAACCTGATACTCCACGCTTGGCGCGGTCACCAGCAGGTTGATGTTGTACTCGCGCTCCAGCCGCTCTTGGACGATCTCCATGTGCAGCAGGCCCAGAAAGCCGGCCCGGAAGCCAAAGCCCAGCGCCGCCGAGGTCTCCGGCTCGAACGAGATCGAGGCATCGTTGAGCTTGAGCTTGTCGAGCGCGTCGCGCAGCAGCGGGTAGTCGTTGGCGTCGACGGGATACAGCCCGGCGAACACCATCGGCTTGGCCGGCTCGTAGGGCGCCAGCGGCTCCTTGGCCGGGCTGGCGGCCAGGGTTACCGTGTCGCCAACCTGACAGTCGCGCACCGACTTGAGGCCGGTGGCGATGTAGCCAACCTCGCCGGCGCTAAGCTCCTCCCCAGGCGTCATCATCGGGCGGAACGAGCCGATCTCCTGCGCCTCGGTCAGGATGTCGGTGCCCATCAGCCGCAGCTTGTCGCCGAGGCGAATCACGCCGTCGACCACCCGCACGTAGGCGATCACGCCCTTGTAGGCGTTGTAGTGCGAGTCGAAGATCAGGGCGCGGGCCGGGGCGTCGGGGTCGCCGCTGGGCGGCGGGATACGGGTGACAATCGCCTCCAGAATCTCGGGCACGCCAATGCCCTCTTTGCCCGAGGCCAGAATGATATCCTCAATCGGCAACCCCAGCACGTGCTCGATTTCCTCGGAGACCAGCTCAATCTCCGCGCCGGGCAGGTCGATCTTATTCAGCACCGGGATCATCTCCAGGTTGTTTTCCAGGGCCAGATACACATTTGAAAGGGTCTGGGCCTCGATTCCCTGGGCGGCATCGACCAAAAGCAGCGCGCCCTCGCAGGCCTGGAGCGAGCGTGAAACCTCGTAGCTGAAGTCAACGTGGCCGGGACAATCGATCATATGGAGCGAGTAGGTATGCCCATCCTTGGCCTTGTACTCCAGCTTGACCGGGTGCAGCTTGATCGTGATCCCTTTTTCGCGCTCAAGATCCATTGAGTCGAGGGTCTGCTCACGCATTTCACGCGATGTCAGGGTCTGAGTCATTTCGAGAAGTCGATCGGAGAGCGTGGTTTTGCCGTGATCGACGTGGGCGATAATGCTGTAGTTGCGCATATACTTTTGGTCTGGCATTCGTATTTCCCTGTCATTGGTATGGTTGACACATTCTATGGTGGCGCTGGTCCACCAGAATGGTGGAGGCAAAGCCGGGGCCAGTAATCTGCCCTGATCGCGCACAGACGGCGCCGATCCGCAGGCACGTGCCTGAATCGCAGTCCTGCGACTTTACCCATTATAGCCTGTTTACCGAAAACGTGTTGCTGTGGCGCCGCGCCCGCCCGCGCTAGGATATGGTATAAACAGCAGCAACAATTCGGACTAGTGCGTAGGTGAGCGGCAATGGCACAATTGATCTCGAGCTACTTTCCCCAATCCGGCACAGCGGCCTACTATCTGCTGCGGGGCACGCTGACGTTTTTGGCGGTGGTCATCGTCGCCCGTGGGATCACCTGGGTGATTCGCCGGACGGTGCTCTCGCAGCAGAAATTAATCCGCCGCAACCTCAGCGAGCGGCGCCGCCAGACCCTGCGGGTGCTGGTCAGCTCGCTCATGAACGGGCTGGCGGTGGTGGTGACGCTGCTGCTGGTGCTGGCGATGTTTGTCCAGCCGGGCGCCCTGTTTACGGCGCTGGGGCTGTTTAGCGCCGGCCTGGGCTTTGGCGCCCGGCCGTATGTCAGCGATTTTTTCGGCGGAATCGTGCTGCTGTTCGAGGATCAGTTTGCGCTGGGCGACAAGGTGGAGATTGGCGACCGCGAGGTGATTGGCAAAGTCGAGCGGGTGACCCTGCGCACGACCTACATTCGCGGCGAGTCGGGGGAGCTGTGGATTGTCCCCAACGGCGATGTGCGGACCATCCGCAACTTCAGCCGGGGAACCTGGTCGCCGGCCACGATCAAAGTCACGATGCCCACGATTAAGTTCGACGAGACCCTGATTGTGCTGCGTGAGATCATCGCCAACCCTGGCCCTGACGTGCTGGAGGCACCCGAGATCATCAGCGAGGATGGCGAGATTGGCGCAGTGACGACGACAATTACCCTGAAGGTCAAGGCAAAATACGGCACTGCGCCAGTGGTCCGGCAGCGCCTACTGGCCCAGCTTCAGACCGCGCTTACTGAGCATCATGTTCTTGCAGAAGAGCCGCCCCAGCGGGAATAGCATCGCCGGAGATCTCGTCGTAGGAGACGGCGTCGGCGGGCTCGCGCAGCAGCGCCTTCACCGTCGGCCAGAAATCGCGAAAAAACGACGAGCGGCGGTAGCGCTGGAGATCCCGGCCGGAGCGCCAGGTACTCCAGGTGGCAAACGCGGCCGGGTCGCCGGTCTCGCGCAGCAGCGAGAGCGACAGGCAGCCCTCCTGCCCGCGGATGGACTCCTCGGAGAGGGCGTAGAAGTCGAGAAATGTCTGAACATGTTCCGGGGGAAATTTAAGCCGAACCAAACGCACAATCATGCAAAGCTCCTTGTTAGTCAGGGTTAGGGCGATCTGCTACATCGCTGGCGCTATCTTAGCACGACCGCGCCGTTTCGTTTTCGGCTTGGTTTTCTCCGGATCAGGATCGAGGGCAAACACCGCGCCGTCGTGGGCGATGCAGGCGCTGCCGGCGAACCCCTGGCCGACCCGCTGGAGCACCTCGGCCTCCGGGGCGGTCCAGTGTGGGCTGTAGTGGGTCAGAATCAGCCGCTGGACCCCGGCGTCCTGGGCGGTTGCGGCGGCCTCCTCGGGGGTCGAGTGGGTGTCGAACGGCTGCGAGACCGTACACTCGTGGATGAGCGTGTGGGCGCCACGGGCCAGCTCAACCAGCGTCTCACACGGGCCACTATCGGCGCCGTACACCAGGCTGGGGTGGTCTGGGCGATCCAGGCGCAGCGCCAGGGTCGGGCGGCTGTGGTAGGTTGGGGCGGCCCGCATCCGCAGGCCCAGATCGAACGGCAGATCCAGGTCGCCGCCAGCGTCGGGGAGGGTGTGAAAGGTTGGCACGACCGCGTGGCGGCCAAGCTCGGCGACCGCAATCACCGCCTGGGCGGTCTGCATGGCCGAGGGATTGCCGAAAATGTGCAGCGGGCCGGCGTGTTGGGCCAGAAACAGGTGCAGCAGCAGGGCCGGCAGCCCCATCAGGTGGTCGGGGTGATTGTGGGAGATAAAGATCGCCCGCAGCTGGCGCGGGTCAAGGCCATATTTCAACAGGCGGCGGTAGGGCGAGCCGCCGCAGTCGAGCAGCAGCAGGCCAGCCTCGCTCTGAAATGCGTAGCAGCTATTCTCTCGATCAGCGTCAGGCAACGCAGTTCCTGAGCCGAGGACAACTAATCGATTCATGCCGACCTCCTTAATGGGTTGGTAGATTGAATAGTATAGAGCCAGCCGCCAGCTCAGATCAAGGGCGAAGATTGCGAATCGCTGGCGGCTCAATTCCGAACGTACGATTGATACTCATAGCTCTGGAGGTTGGTGTGACGTGGTTTGATGGGCTGGGCGGCGCTAGCCGCTGGTGGATGCTGGGTTTGCTGGCGGCCTGGGCGCTGCTGCTGTTTGGCGGGTTTGCGCTCGGGCCGACCAGCCCCGATGGCAGCCGCCGCATGCCGCTGTGGGGCCGCCTAGGCTCCTCGCTGGCGCTGGTGCTGGCCGCCTGGAGCTGGTGCTGGCTGGCCCGCGGGTCGGCGGTTCAGACGGTGGCGCTGCTGCTGGCGCTGGGCATGACCCTGGGGTTCGTTGGCGATGTGTTTATGGCCAAGGTGCTGCCGGTCGCCGAGCCGGTGATCGGCGGAATGAGCGCGTTTGGCCTGGGCCACGGCGCCTATATCGCCGGGTTTCTGCTGCTTGGGCGCCAGGAGCCGTTTGTTGGGTCGGCGGGGATCCGCTGGGCGGCCTGGCTAATCTGGCTGCTGCTGGGGGCGATCGGCTGGTACATCATCGTCTGGCGCGGCCAGCGGCCCAGCCTCCTGCACCGGGTCGCCCTGCCCTACGCGCTACTGCTGGCCAGCACCGCCGGGGTCGCCACCGGCCTGGCGCTGCTCAGCCCGGCGCTGTGGCTTCTGGCCCTGGGCGCGGCGCTGTTTTTGCTCAGCGACCTGATTCTGGCGACCCAGCTGTTCAACCACAGCCACTTCCCGCTGATCAGCGATGTCGTCTGGCTGACCTACGGGCCGGCCCAGGCGCTGATCGTGTATACGCTGGCGGTGCTGCTGCTCTGAGGTACTACCGCCACTATGGACCATCGGGCGGCTGGGACAGCCAGCGCGTGAAGCGTGCGCTGAGCTGAAGCTGCTACAATAGAGTGATGCTTTCAGGAGTATTTTGGAGTGCTTACACAATGACGACGTCTTTATCAATCAACGACCCAGCCCGGCTGCAAACCCTCCAGGATCTCGACCTGCTCGACTCGCCGTTTGAGGCGGCCTTTGATCGGCTGACCAACCTGGCGGCTAAGATCCTCAACGCCCCGGTGGCGCTTGTGTCGCTGGTTGACGACCACCGCCAGTTTTTTAAGAGCTTTGTCGGGCTGGCCGAGCCGTGGGCCTCGCGGCGGGAGACCCCGCTCTCGCACTCCTTCTGCCAGTATGTGGTTAACTCGGGCGCGCCGCTGGTGGTCGAGGATGCCCGGCTGGATGATCAGCTCCGCGACAATCTGGCCATCCCCGACCTCGGCGTGATCGGCTACGCCGGAATGCCAATGACGACGAAGGATAACCAGACGCTTGGCTCGTTCTGTGTGATCGACACCAAGCCGCGCAAATGGACCGCCCAAGAGCTGGATATTCTGAGCGATTTTCGCGATCTGCTGATGACCGAGATCGAGCTGCGCAGCACGGTGATCCGGCTGCGGGCCGAGTCGGCTGAGCGCGAACGCCTGCAGGAAGAGGTGATTCGGCTGCAGGCCCAGACCCTCGACGCCCTCTCCACGCCGCTCATTCCGGTCAGCGACAAGATTATGGTCATGCCCCTGATCGGCTCGATCGACTCCCGCCGCGCCCAGTACATCATCGAGACCTTGATGCAGGGCGTGGCCCGGCAGCGGGTTGAGTGGGCGATCATCGATATCACCGGCGTGCCGATTGTCGACACCCAGGTCGCCGCCACGCTGATCCAGGTCACCCAGGCGGTGCGGCTGCTTGGCACCACCGCCGTGCTGACCGGCATCCGCCCCGAGATCGCCCAGACCCTGGTCAGCCTGGGGGTTAATCTGGACGGCATCATGACCTACCGCAATCTCCAGCAGGGGATTCAGGCGGCGATGGCGTCGTTTGTGCGCTAGGGCTGGGGATCGGCTGGCAGGGTTCGGGGATCGGGTTTAGTGGATCGCAAAGCGGGCGGTGGATGCGCTATTTCTGGCGCATCCGCCGCCCGCTTTGGGTGTGGCATGAAAATCTTGGAGCGAGAGAATACCAGGGCCGCAGATCCCAGAGGCGCGCTCCTAGGCGACCGGACCGCCCACCCAGAACAGGCCCCGGCGCACCACGGTGCCATGGGGCGGCAGATTGATCGGGAAGCTGGTGGCGACGCTCAGGGCGGCGATATCGGTCTCGTGAGCCAGAATCGTGGTCGGCTCCTCTTTGCAGCGCTCGCGAAACGCCGCAGTGGCTTCCTGAATCTGCGTGGCCAGCGACGGAGTGGCGGTGATCTGCCAAATGAGATAGGTCATTCAATGTCTCCAAAGGTGTAATGCTGCACAACAACGTGACATAGTGCAAGCCACCAGCATACCACACTATTTCTTCCCTACAGTCCTACATTCTGCTGCTGGGCAAAAAACGCCTCCCATCACCCCTTATGGTCGCCGATATCGGCCGAGAGGGGAACAAACAGTCCTACGAATGGCCGTATTTAAACGGGATTGGGCTTCGGATTCACGTATCTTCGTGGATCAGCGGCCCTGGCCTCAGCCGGTAAAGCCCTTGCTGCGCAGAATCTCGTCGATGCGGGCGCGGTGGGCGGCCTCCCAGGCGGCGAGGGTCTCGGCAGCGTCCCTGGCGGCGCGGGCCTGAGCGGCCTGTAAAACTGCCTCCAGGCGGGCTGGCGGCACCACCACAATCCCCTCTTCGTCCGCCACCACGACCGCGCCCGGCTCGACCAGAACGCCGCCGCAGCGAACCGGCACATTCAGTGGCTCAAGCCCAGCTTTGGCCCCTGGGATTGGCATGATACCCCGCGCAAACACCGGAAAGCGGTTGGCGCGTATCTCGGCGAGATCGCGAATCACGCCATCGATCACAAAGGCGGCGATGCCGCGCTGCTGGGCCACCGCGCACACATTCCCGCCCGCCACCGCGTAGTCCAGGTCGCCCGCCTCGACCACGATGATCGAGCCAGGCGCCGCCCGATAGATCGCCGCGTGGAGCATCAGATTGTCGCCCGGCGCACAGCGCACCGTGTAGGCCGGCCCGGCAACTCGGGGCATGTCCGGCCACAGCGGCCTGATGCCGCAGTCCAGCACCTGCTCGCGGCTTAGCACATCGGCCAGGGTGGTTGGCGAAAGCTGGAGAAACGGCGTGTAGTCGATCATAGAAACCTCCTAATCTAATCGAAAGCTGGTGCAGGTGGCGGGGCATTCGTGGACAAGCGGCCCCGGCGATCAGCATGATCGCCGGGGCCGGACGGCGGCTATCTGCCGATCAGCGGCAAAAACAGCCGGGCTTGGACAATCGTAAGCGTGCCATCGACAAAGATAAACTCGTAGTTGGCGGCGCTCAGGCTGCCAGCGGCACACGTGATTGGGTAGGATCCTGGCGGGCTGGACGGCGTGGCCAGTGTGCTGCAGCTTGGGCTGCCGGTCAGCACCTGGGCGGTGTCGCCGTTGACAAAGCCGCTGCTGCTGGCGGTCAGCGCCGGGTTGGCTGCGCCCACCACCCGCGTCTGCGGATCGGCGGTGAGGGTCAGTGGAGCCTTCTCGACCAGCAGGCCAAAGCTGCGCAGGTCCATCCCCAGGCTGTTGCTGACCGCGACCGTGACGGTGTAGAGCCCCGCCGCCGTGGGAACGCCCGCCAGCGTGCCAGCGGCGGAGAGCGTCAGCCCGGCCGGCAGCGTGCCACCTGCCAGCGCGTAGGTGAGCGTCGGCGCCCCGGTGGCGCTGAAGGTGTGGGTGTAGGCGCTGCCGTAGGTGGCCGTGGCTAGCTCAGGGCCGATGAGGGTGATCTGGCGCTCGTAGGGGCCTAGATCGACCGCGCCGACCACCCGCGAGCTGCCATCCAGATCCAGGGGCGCTGGCTCGCTGGTGTCGCCGTCGCCATCCTCGTCGCTGGTGTCGGCGGGGATGAGCGCAGCGCTGCCGGCGTTGAGCGCAGGCGAGGCCGAGCGCAGCCGCAGGTCGTCATCCACGGTGCCCGGAACCATATCGGCGCCAGCGGCATCCACAAACAGCGGGTCGGCGCTAAGGTTGCCGACGCCGGGGTAGCCGTCCTGCACCAGGGTGTGCTGGATGGTGGGGTTGCCGTTGAACAGGCTGCTGCCAGGGTTGCCCCAGATAATGCTGTTGTTGATCGTGATCGTGTTGGTCTCTGACGCGATTACGCTGCCCGCGATTGCAATATTGCCGCTGAAGGTCACGTGGCTGTAGGTTTCCGTACTGGTGGTATAGGCCGCGCCTCCAGCTTGGGCGGTGTTGTTGCTGAAGATCGAATGATTGATTGTGGCGCTGCCGCCGATGTTCATCATTCCACCGCCGAGCATGGAGGTATTGCTGATGAACCGACTATAGCTGATAACCGGGTTGATGATATTCGAACCATCGTTGGATAGCATCAGGCCACCGCCAGCGCCGCCCGAGGCGATGTTGTTGATGAAGGTGACATGGCTCAGCAGCGGGCTGCCATGAAAGACGTGCATGCCAGCACCAGCACTCGCATAGTTGCTGGTGAAGGCCACATTTCTGATGGTGGGACTGCCCTCAATAATGTACATGCCGCCGCCTCTGCGATAGGCAATCTGTTCCTCTGGGCCATTCGCCCGCCCGCCGCTAACCGTGAACCCGTCGAGGATGGCGCTCCGATCGGTGGCGCTGCCGATCAGCACGTGGTAGCTGTTCTCGTTATGGCTCGGATCGGTGGGCGTGCCAACGTCGTTGCCCGCCAGATCGCCGCTCAGAATGGTCGGGTTGGCGGCTGGATTGCGCTCGGCGAGGTTGAACGCGGCGCCGTCGAAGCCGCCGTACAGCGCCAGCCCGCTGCGTAGATGCAGCGCGGCATCTCGGCCTGCGTAATCACCCGAAAGATCGACGGTGGGCGTGTAGGTGCCCTGGGCCACCCAGATCTCGGTGACGTTTGCGCAGGGCGCCGCCGTCTCCAGGGCATCGCGCAGCTCGCGATAGGTTGTGCTCGTCTGTGGCCCGCTGGCGCTCTGATTGACGTACAGCCGCGGTCCGGCCGGGCAGCCCGCAAGCTCATACGCACCCATGTCCGGCGCCGCCACCGCCCGTGGGTTGCCATCGAGATCGAAGGGCAGCGGCTCGGTGACGTCGCCATCGCCGTCGGCGTCGGTCACATCGGCGGGGATAAACGCGGTGTTGCCAGCATCGATGGCCGGCGAGCCAGGCTGCAGCCGCAGGTCGTCATCCCAGGTGCCGGGAATTGTGTCGAGGCCAGCGGCATTTACAAACAGCGGATCGCTGCTGAGGTTGCCGCTGCCGGCGTAGCCGCCCTGGACCAGGCTGGACTGCACCGTTGCCGGGTTGCCTGCAAGCTGAAGGTTGTTGTTGCCCCAGACGATGCTGTTGCGAATAATCGGCGTACCGCTTTGCGCGGCGTAGACTGTGCCGCCATTGAATAATGAAGTGTTGGCCCAGAAGGTCGCGTGGCTGATGGTCGGGCTGCCGCCAGTCGTGTAGATACCACTGCCGTAGCTGCTCGTTCCCGCGCTAACGGTGGCGTTGCCGCTGAACAGCGCCTGGCTGATGGTCGGGCTGCTTGATCCAATGTACATGCCACCGCCATTGCGGGCTACGTTATTGTAGAAATGCACAAAACGCAGGGTCGGGTTGCTGCCGGACCTGAGCGCCAGTCCGCCGCCATACTCGGCGGTGTTATCGCGAAACGTCACATGGCTGATCGTCGGGCTGCTCTGGTTGATATCCACCCCTCCGCCATAGGGACTATTGCCATTACCACTACCTCCGCTGATGATGAAGCCATCAATCAAGGCGGTGCTATCAACATTTGTTCCCCGTACAACCTTGGCGTTGTCGAAGCGGGTCGGGTTGCCCATATCAACCGCCCCAGCGTCGTTGCCGAGCAGGTCGCCGCTGAGGATTGTCTCGTTCGCGGCGCTGTTGCGCTGGCTGCGGCTGGTCTCGGTGCCGCTGAAGCCGCCGTACAGCGCCACGCCGCTTTTCAGGTCGAATGGCTGCTTGATCATGCCGGTCCCGGCCGCGTCTGGCACGCCGGCCCGGTAGATCCCGGCCTTGACCCACAGCTCCGTGCCGCTGTCGGCGGCGGCGAGGGCGGCGTGCAGATCGCTGGCGTTGGCCCAGTCGTCCCCGGTTCTGGCCCCGGCGCCACCGGGGACGACAAAGATCACCCCGGCGGCGTGGCTGGCTCGCGGCGCGATCAGGCTGATCGCCACCAGCAGCAGCGCCAAGGCGCCAGAGAATCGGCGGACAAACGAACGTGGCTGGCTGGATGTAGACATAGATGGCTTTCCTCTTAGATAATCAATCCTGCGGATATTAACCGATTGTCGCTGCTAATCCGTACTCCCAAAGATACATTATCGGCTACATTTGTTCAAAGGCAAACCTGACGTATCATGGGCGGCGGAGGTTACGATGATTGAATGGAACGTCGAACGAGTCCAGGAGCTGCTGCAGCACCCGCAGCGGGTTGTGCGCGAGGAGCCGTGGCGGTCGTGGGTGGCGACCAGAGGCGGGCTGAACGCGATGTATGCCCAGCTGCGCGCCCTGCCGCTGCCGCACGATCAGCGGCGGGTGCTGGAGGCGCTGATCGATCAGCCGGGCGAGGCGGTGGCGAGCTACGCGAACACGCTGGGGGTTCACGTGACCACCTACTATCGGCATCTGCGCCGCCTGGCCGAGACGCTGCGGGATTTTCTCAACGAAGAGGCCGCCCGAACCGCCCCCGCCGGGCCGCGCCTGCGGAATCTGCCGGCGGTGCCAACCAGCTTTATCGGGCGCACCGGCGAGATCACCGCGATCTGTGCGCTGCTGGCTGGCGACACGCGCCTGCTGACGCTCACCGGGCTGGGCGGCACCGGCAAAACCCGGATCAGCCTGCACGTCGCCGCCAGGCTGGGCGACCAGTGGCGCCACGGGGTGGTGTTTGTGGCCCTGGCGACCATCAGCGGGGCCGAGTTCGTCCGCTCGGCCATCGTCCAGGCGCTGGGGATCAAGGAGGTCAGTGGGCAGTCGCTCGAGACAACCCTGCTGGAGTATCTGCACGATAAGCATCTGCTGCTGGTGCTGGATAATTTTGAGCATGTGATCGATGCGGCGCCGTTGGTTGGCGCGCTGCTGGTCGCCGCCCCCCAGCTGACGGTGCTGGTCACCAGCCGCACGGTGCTGCACATCTATGGCGAGCAGACCTTTGTGGTGCCGCCGCTGGCCGCGCCGAATCCGGCCCACCTGCCGTCGCTCGACCAGCTCCACGAGTCGGAGGCGATTCGGCTGTTTGTGGCCCGCGCTCGGGCCGCCGATGCCAGCTTTGTGCTCAGCCAGTCCAATGCCCGTGCGGTGGCCGAGATCTGCTATCGGCTGGATGGGCTGCCGCAGGCGCTGATCGAGCCGGGCCAGCAGCTCCGCCGGGG
>DAOTUS010000522.1:0-2517 GCA_034437415.1 Herpetosiphonaceae bacterium | reverse complement strand
CTGTGCCACCAACCGCCGCGCCACCCCCAACGCTGATCAGCGCACCGCAATCCCAGCAGAGCATCACGATTAGCGCCCCGGCGGCGGGCGCGACCGTGCAGTCGCCGCTCCAGGTGGCTGGCAGCGCCACGTTCCTGCCGTTCGAGGCCAACTTTGGCGTCGCGGTCTACGACAGCGAGGGCAACATTCTCGGCCAGACCGGCATCACCGGGGTGGGCGAGTACGGCAGCCCGTCGACATTTGCCGGCCAGGTTACGTTCAGCGCCCCGGCCAGCACCCGCCCAGGCAAGCTGGTGGTCTACGTCGCCAGCGCCAAAGACGGCTCGATTGAGGTGCAGAGCGAGGTCAACGTGCAGCTAAACGGCTACGCTGGCAGCGATCCCTACATTGCCCTGCCGGCCGAAAATGCCCAGGTCACGCTGCCGCTGCACATCGAGGCGCTGAACGTCGGCATCAACAGCTCATCGAGCGCCCGCCTGACCTACGCCGACGGCACCGTGCTCGAAGGCCCGGCCAGCCCGCCCAGCACCACCAGCAGCAGCCTGGTGCTCAACCTGGCCTGGGCGACCGAAAGTGCGCCGCCAAACCCGCCCAGCCAGCCCGCCACCCTGGAGCTGATCGACCGCAGCGGGCAGGTGTTGGCCAGCCGCCCGGTGTACGTGCTGAACCAGGCCGAAGCAGGCGTGATGCCGATCACGCTGTTCTTCCAGCTCGGCGATGAGCTGCGCGAGGTGACCCGCTCCATCCCGCGCACCCAGGCGGTCGCCACCGCCGCCCTGCGCGAGCTCAGCTGGGGGCCGGCCGGGAACGAGGTCGCCGCCGCCGGCTTTACCACGCTCCTGCCCACGCCCGAGCAGATCGCCAGCTACCCTGGGCGGCAGGCCGACTGGGGCGACCGAGTCTACGTGCAGTCGGTCAGCATCAGCAATGGCGTGGCCAGCGTCGACTGGAGCAAAGAGATGGCGGCCTGGGGCGGCGGCTCGGCCTACCTCCAGGAGCTGACCAGCCAGGTCACCCAGACACTGCTGCAGTTTTCCACCATCACTAGCGTGCGGATGACGGTCAATGGCAGCGAGGAGGTGCTGCAGCCGTAGCGCCGATGAGGTGCTGAAATCAACTGGAGATACCGAGGGCCGCTACGATGTGATCGTAGCGGCCCTCGGTGGATTAATCTTCGGCTGCTCAGGTGGTGTGCTGCCGATCGTAGGAGAACAGGGAGATCTCGCAGAGCCGACACAGAAATGCTTCCGGGCACCCGCTCCAGCGCATTACGTCATCATAGGGCACTATGTTGCGCACAAGAAAGGCCCGATCCCCGACCCCCTAGTACGGCACGGCCACGGTGATATCGGCCATCGGGTAGCGCTTGGTGTTGCGGGTGACCAGGGTGCCGCCGGCGAAGAGGGTGGTGGCTGCCACCAGCGCATCGCCGAGATCGAGCTGGTGGCTCGGGCGGTACTGGCGCAGATACTCGCTGGCCTGCCGCGCCACCGCCTCGTTGATGTCGAGGATAAAGAAGAACCGCAGCAGCTGATTGATGCGCGGCTCCTCATCGTAGCGCAGGCCGCTGAGCAGCTCGGTCAGCGTAATCACCGAGATCGCCAGGGTCTCGCTGGCCTTGAGCTGGGTGGAGAGATACTCCAGCGCGGCCTGGTTGCCCTGGAGATGATCGAGCAGAATGTCGGTGTCCAGAATTTTCATCGGCCCGGTTCGTCGAGCCGCTGGCCCTGGCGCAGCTGATCGACGGCGGCGGTGGCGTCGGCGGGCATGTCCTCGCGGTCGCACCACATGCCGAAGGTGGCCTGCAGCGCCACCTCGGGCGACTCCAGCGGGGTGATAATCAACCGTCCCTGGTCGTCGGTCGCGATATCGACCTTGCGCCCCGGCCGAATCACCTCGCGAAACTGGGCGGGGATTTTCAGGGTGTAGCGGGGAGAGATGCGAGTTTTGGTCATTTAAGGCCTCCTTATCGTTAATTATAGCCAGGAGCGGGCCGTTAATCCATCGCCCTGGGCCCTACTCGCTGCCGAGCAGCACAATTTCGCCGATGGGCGTGAACTCGCTGCGGGTCGGGCCGCTCGGCGCGGTGGTCTCCAGAATGACAATAGTGACCCCGCTAGCGACCACATTGGGGATTGGCACCGACTGTAGCTCCGGCAAATCCTCAAAGGTCGCCTCAACCGTCGAGCCATCGCTGAACTCAAAGCGCAGGCGCCGAATGTGGCGGGTCAGCGCAAAGATATTCTCGCCGCTGCGCGGATTGATTTTGCTGATCCCCGGCAGCACCTGGATCGCGCTGATCGTGAACTCGCGCCCAAAATTCAGCGTGATCGACTGGCCCGTGGCATCGCCGGGCAGCACCCAGGCCGTATCGTCGAGGCCATCGCTGATATTCTCCGGGCCGGGCCGGGGGCCAAAGTCGACGCCGTTGACGCCAGGTCCCGGCCCGTCGCTGGATCCGGTGGGCGGCGGCACGCTGGTGCGCACCCGCACCGGCAGAATCCGCTGGGGCTGACT
>DAOTUS010000521.1:0-2425 GCA_034437415.1 Herpetosiphonaceae bacterium | reverse complement strand
CAGGGAGTCTGCCCACTACCACAAAAACGACATCTAGACTGAGACGCCCATGCATGCTAGACTCTCGCGTAGATGGATAGGTGGTGGGGCAGCGCCGCTCGGCGCTGCCGCTCTGGAGGCCGCGATGGATGATCGAACCGCTCGTCACGACGCGAAAGCCCGCCTCGTCGCCGCGATGGATGCCGGGTGTCGCTGGGACGAGGCCGCCGCTACCGCTGGACTGCGCGTCAGTCGCTCCACGGCCTATCGGCTCGCCTTGCGGGCCGGTCGCGAAGGACCCAGCGCCTTCGTCGATGGTCGGCATGGTCATGCGTCGAAGCTCCGCGATCCGCTCCCCGCCTGGATCGCCGCCTACTGCCACGCCCAGCCGCATGCGTCCAGTCCCCAGCTCCAACAGGCTCTTCAGGCCGAATTCGGCCGCACCATCAGTGTCCGCCACCTCAGCCGCGTCCGCACCGCCCTCGGCGTTCCCTGGATTCGTCCGCCCCGCCAAAAAAAAAATGTAGGTGCCGATCCGGTTCCCTGCCCGCCATGGCAAGAGGGCGCCGGGAGTTTGCTCCTCCTGGCCGCCGTGCATGAAACCGGCCTCCTGCCAGCCCTGACCGCCGCGATCCCTGCTCCGCCCAGCGCCGCCGCCTGTCGCGTGACCAGCCTGCGTCCGGCCACCATCCAGCGCCTGCTGCTGACCCTGCTCTTTTTGAGTGTCGTCGGGCTGCGGCGCACCTGGGAGTTGCGCTCGTACACCGGCACGGCCCTGGCCCTCCTCACCGGGCGAGTCTGGGCCTATGGCTATCGCCATGTCGAGCGTTTCTTAGCCGCGCTGGTCAGGGTCGGGGCCGCCGACCCGCTCACCGACGCCCTCGCCCGCTGGACCGCCACCCTCTGGCTTCCCCGTGCTGCCGAGGACACCCCGATGGTCACGGTGTACATTGATGGGCATCGCAAAGCCGTCTACACCGATCAGCGCATCCCGCGCGGCCTGATTGGCAAGACCGGCAAGATCCTCGGCTGCCGTGCCCTCGTCCTCCTCCACGATGCGCATGGCCACCCGCTGTTGGTAACCACCCAACGCGGCGATACCCATTTGACCATCGGGCTGCCGCAGATTCTGGCCCGCTACGAACAGGCGGTCGGGCGGCGGCTGATCACCCGCATTGTGGTGGATCGGGAGGGCATGAGCGCCGCCTTCTTGGCCAGTCTCGTTGCGGAGGGGCGGACGGTGATCACCCTGCTGCGATCCGACCAATACACCGGCCTGGATTCCTTTACCGACGTTGGCCCATTTCTCCCGTTCACCCGTGATGCGGCGGGGATCGTGATCCGCGAGGTGGCGGCGGCCCGGTTCGCGGTGTCGCTCCCCGGATCAGCCGGCGAATCCCTGCCCGTCCAGGTCGCGCTGATCCGCGATCTGCGGCGCACCAGTCCGGTGCCACCCGCCGCGTCCGACGACCGCCCGCCGCGCTGGGATGCCGATCTGGGGTGGCCGGAGCGGGATTGGCATGCCGATGGCTGGGAGGCGACTCCCGCGCCTGCCCGCGCCACCATGGCCAAGCTCATTCCGATCATTGCGACGGCCGAGATCGGCGACGCGCTGACCCTCGCCCGGACCTATTGCCAGCGCTGGCCTCTCCAGGAGAATGTCATTCGGGACTTCCTCATTCCGCTCGGGATCGAGACCAATCATGGCTACCACAAACAGGCGGTCGTCAATTCCGAGGTCGCCAAGCGGCGGACGGCCTTGGAGACGCGGCTGGCCACGCTCAAGCGCTGGGCGCAGCGCGCCGGTGAGCGCTGCCGTCAGGCGAGTACTCGGTATCAGAAGCTGCTTGCGGCGGGAAAAGAACGGGCGCGGGAATGGAGCGCTCGGTTGTGGCAGCGCCAAAGCGAACTGGAAGCGCAGGGGGTGGCAGAGGGGGTGTTCCGGCAGGAAATGCGCGAGGCAAAAGCGGTCGCGGATGCGGATATGGCTGTCCACAATGCCGCGAGTTGGCGGGCCTACGACGCCAGTACGGCCGACTATGCCAAGCAGGAGCGGTACTGCAAAGAGCAACGAACGGTGCTGCGGGCGCTCGAGGATCTGGCGGCACGGGAACCGCCAATGTACGAAGTGGACAATGCCAAAGACCAGATTATGACGGTGTGCAAGGTGGCACTGACCAATCTGGTGATGTGGACGCGCGACCAGTATTTTCCGCCGAGCTATGCCCACGCGACATGGAGTCGGCTCAATCCGTTCTTTAAACTGCCGGGGCAGGTGGTGGTGGAGCCGGACTGTGTCCGGGTGACTCTGCGGCCGTTCAATGATCGGCAGTTAAATCGCGATCTGCGGGCGGTGTGTGCGCAGATCGCGGCCAAGGCACCACGACTCCCCGATGGGCGACAGCTCATCCTCACCGTCTGGTCTGCACCGCGTCCCATTCTAGAT
>DAOTUS010000520.1:0-3829 GCA_034437415.1 Herpetosiphonaceae bacterium | reverse complement strand
GGTCAGCCGCCCGGCCGTGTCGTAGCCCAGGCTGCTGGTCACCCCACCTGGCAGCGTCTGCTGGGCCAGCGCCCCGCTGCTGCGGTAGGCGTAGCTCGTTGTCGCCCCGCCCAGGTCTGTCAGGCCAGCCAGGCGTCCGGCGGCATCGTAGGTGTAGCCGACCGTCCCCTGATCCCACAGCTGGAGCTGGGTCGGTTGGCCGCTCTGGTTGTACTGGTACCCCACCGTCCGTCCGGCGTGCTGCCGCGCCACCAGCCGCCCCAGCACGTCGTAGCCGAACGTCGCCCCGCCGGCCCCATCGGCCAGCGCGGTCAGATTGCCATTGGCGTCGTAGGTATAGCCCACATCGGCCATCCCGGCCGGATAGTCAACCGCCGTCCGCCGTCCGACGGCGTCGTAGGCATAGCTGGTCACCTGCCCGGCGAAGCTGGTGGCGCTGGCCAGCTGGCCCACCGGCGTGTAGCTCCACGTCTCGGTCTGGCCGTTGCGGCTCAGGGCCGTCTGACGGCCCAACACGTCATACGTGTAGGTCGTGGGCGCCCCCACCGGCGGGGTGATCGTGGTCAACTGGCCGAGGCGGTCGTAGGTGTAGCCCCAGGTCGCGTTCAGGGCATCGGTCACCGCCACCAGGTTCGACCGCTGGTCATAGGCGTAGCGGGTCGCGTTCCCCTTCGCATCCACCACCGCCTGCAGGCGCCACGTATCGCTGCTGCCCGGCTGGGTATAGCGATACTGCGTCACCAGATTGAGGCCATCAGGATCCTGGGCCACGGCCGTTTGCCGCCCCAGGGCATCGTAGGTGTAGGCCGTCGTCACCGCCTCGGCGGGGGTGTTGGCCCCGCTGGTCTGGCGCGTGACCCGATCCAGCGCGTCGTAGGCCACGGTCATGCGGGTGCCGACGCCGTTCTCCACGGCGACCACCCGATCAAAGGCATCGTAGGTCCGCGTCGTCACCCGCCCGTCCGGGTCGGTCACGCGCATCAGCCGACTGCGGGCATCGTAGGCATAGCGGGTCGTCTGAGAGAGCGCCGGGCTCGCCCCAATCGCCGCCGCCCCGTCCACCGTCTCCACCAGCCGCCCGACCCCATCATAGCCATAGCGACTGACGCCGCCGCGCGGATCGACCGCCCGTACCACCTGGCCATCGCGGTTGTACGCCCAGCGGCTGATCGCCCCATTCGGCGCCACCTGCTCCGCCAGGCGCCCCTGGGGATCGTAGCGCAGCTGTGTGGTCTGGCTGAGCGCATCGGTGGCCGCGATCAGCCGATCTTGCGAATCGTACTGATAGCGCGTGGGGACCCCGGCGGCATCGACCACGCTGGCCAGCCGATAGTGATCGCCCTGGCCGCGCTCCCAGGTTGTGCGCGCGGTGCGGTTGGCTCGGCCGGGGCCGGCATCCGCCACCACCGCCACCGCATTGCCGACCGCATCATACTGATACGTCGTCAGCGTCGCCGTCCCCGCCGGATCGACCAGCGTGCTGACGTGCTGCCCCTGGGCGTCGTAGCCATACTCCGTCACCAGCCCGGTCGGATCCTGGGCCATGACCAGGTTGCCAGCCACGTCGTAGCGGTAGCGCTCCTGGTGCCCGGTCGCCAAGGTGGTCGTCAGCACCCGCCCGACCGCATCGTGCGCCCAGCGCGTCGTCCCGCTCAGCGGGTCGGTCACGGTCGCCAGCCAGCCCGCCGGACTGTAGGTATACTGCATGCTCCGGCTCGTGGTGCCCGCGCTGGTAGTCTGTTCCACCAGCCGTCCCCGGCTATCGTAGCGCAGCGTCTGGACTGATCCGCCGACCGTTTCCATCCGCACCGGGCGGCCGAGCGCATCGATCGTCGTCAGCGTGACCACCCCGGCCGCATCGGTATGTCGCCACTGGCGGGTCGCCGCCGTGTAGACCGTCACGCTGGTCTTGGCATTCAGCGTGACGGTCTGGGTCAGCGTCGCCAGGGAGAAGGGATTGCGCGGATCACTCAGCACCGCCGTGCGGGTCACCAGGCTGGTCATGTACACCTGGCCCGTCGGGTCGAACAGACGCTCGCGGGTCGTCACCGGCACCCCCGCGCCCCACTGCGGGTCGGGGGCCGTTTCGGTGACACTTTGCTGGCCGTCGCGGGTCACATGGCGCACGCTGCCATCGCCGCCGGTATAGGTGGCGGCACGCTGGCTGAGGCTGTCGCTATCGGCCGCCCGCCGCTGCTCCATGCCGAAGGCGTCGGTGTTGACCCCGCGCCGAACCGCCAGGCCCAGCGCATCGGTCACCACCACCGTGTAGCCGCTGCTGCCGCTCAGGCGCAGCAGACGCTTGGTTGCCCCCAGCGCATTGGTATCGCTGACCAGCAAGCCTTGCGCGTCGTAGGCGTAGGTGTGGGTGCCGCCGCGTGGATCAACCAAGCGGGTGAGCAGCCCCTCGCTGGTGTGGGTCAGGCTGATGCGCGCCCCCAGCGGATCGGTGATCGTGCTGAGGTAGCCCTGGGCATCCAGGGTGATGGCGGTGGTGTGGCCATCTGGACTGCGGATCGCCGTCAGCTGGCCGGCGGTATTGCGCGCCAGCGTGGTCGCATTGCCATCGCCATCGGTGAGGGACACCAGCTGGCGGGTGGCATCGTAGCCGAAGGTCCACAGCGCCGCGCCGGTCAGTGGGTGCAGCGTTCGCAGATGCCGCCCGGTCGCATCAAAGTGGTAGACCTCGCTGCCATCGCGGGCGGGCAGGAAGATATCGCTAAAGGTGGTGTTCGGCAGTGCGCTGGTGATCTGGCGCACACGGCGGCCACTGCTCTCGGTAATCGCCAGACTGCCGTCCTGGCGGATGACCACCGCGCTGGGCAGGTTGACGCTGCCCCGGACCGCCATCTGGCCGTCGCCCAGGGAGGTACCTGCTCCCGTCCCGGTGATGGTGGTGATGACCCCGCCAGCCGTGACCATGCGGACCCGATGATTATAGTGATCGGCAATATAGATCGTGCCATCGGCACCGACCGCTACGCCACGGGGATAGTAGAGGGTCGCGGTGGTCGCTGGTTTGCCGTCGCCGCTGAAACCGGCACTGCCGGTACCCGCCACCGTGGTGATGCGGCCATCGGGGCCGATCCGGCGAATGCGGTGATTGGACTGATCGGCCACGAGGATCGCGCCCGTGGGATCGATCGCCAGCCCGGCGGGAGAGTACAGTCGCGCGGCCGTGGCGGGTCCGCCATCGCCGCTGAAGCCCGCCACCCCCGTCCCGGCGATCGTCGTCATTATGCCGGTAGGCAGGATCTGGCGGAGGCGCTGATTGCCGGTATCGCTGATGCTGATTCGCCCATCACGGTCGACCGCGACATCGGTGGGACTGCTGAGCCGCGCGGCCGTCGCGCTGCCCTCGTCGCCGCTGAAGCCCGCAATGCCGGTGCCGGCGACGGTCGTAATGATGCCGTTCGGGGCGACTTTCCGCACCCGATGATTGCCACTGTCGGCAATGTAGAGGCTGCCATCAGGGCCAAATGCCAGCCCCGTGGGGGTATTGAGCTGGGCAAAGCGGGCCTCGTCGCCATCGCCGCCGAAGCCCGCCACCCCTGCGCCGACGACCGTCTGGACACTGCCATCGAGGCCGATCCGCCGCACCCGGTGGTGGACGGCATCGGCGATGTAGAGTGCCCCATCCGGCCCTTCGACCCCATCCACAGGGTTCCCGAAACTGACCCCGGCCCCGGTGGCGCCATCGCCGATGCCGAGGTAGCCCTGGCCGCCCGTGCCCGCGACCGTCGTAATACGCCCGGTGGCCGGGGTGTAGCGGCGGATGCGGTTGGTGTGCTGGTCGGCAATGTAGACCCGGCCACCCACCGTGGTCAGG
>DAOTUS010000519.1:0-7883 GCA_034437415.1 Herpetosiphonaceae bacterium | reverse complement strand
GCACGCCAGCGGCAGCGGCGGCATAGCCAAGGCGGCTCGGGTGCCGTCACCCGTCGGCCCATCCGCCGATCTCGGGCGGCTGCCCAATGGCGATGGACGTGACAAGTGACCCACTAGTGTTCGGCGCCGAATCACCTGGATTGTGAGCCTGACTGCGCTTGTGCCGCTCTTACTGGTCTGGGCCAGCGCTTTGTGGATTAGCTACATGACCCAGGCGCAAACTGCGCAGCAGCAACAGGAGTCCCAGACCACGCTGGTCGCCGATAATTTTAGCCGCCTGATACTGAACTCGGAAAATCAGCTGCGGGTTTTTGGCGAGACGCTGGTGCGCACCAGCGATCCGGCGGCCATCACCGATGAGCAGCTGGCTGGGTTGGTGCGCTCAAGCTCGGCCTTCACTCAGGTGGGCCTGTACGACAGCCGCGGGCAGCGTCTGGCGGCGGCGGCCAGGCTTGGCCCGCAGATGATGCCGGATTCGATCACCGCGACCGTGGAGCTGGAGCAGGTTCAGGCGGGCCGGACTGTGTATACCGATCCGCCAGCGCTGACCGCCCGCTCAATCCCGCTGTCCCCAGCGGAGATCCCCCATTTTCGGATTGCGCTGCCGGTCCAGGTTTCCTTCAACGAGCGGATGGTCCTGATCGGCGATATGAACATGGATCAGCTGTGGACGCTGACGACCCAGCTTGAGCAGGCCACCGGCGCCCAGATATTTGTGCTGACAGGCGAGGGCGTGCTGATCAGCGCCGCCAAAACCCAGACCCTCATCGACCAGCCAGCGTTCACCCAGCTCCCGCTGTTTCAGGAGACCACCAGCGTTGCCACCTATCAGAACACACTCGGCGACGAGGTTGTCGGGATTCGCGACACCATCGATCCGCCGGGCTGGACCCTGCTGGTCGAACGCTCATCGCGTGAAATCTATGGCGTGATTCAGACCATGGCCCTGAGTCTGCTGGCCGTGATTCTGGTGGCCCTGCCAGTGGTTATGGGGATCGGCTGGTTCGCGGGCCGCCAGATTGCCCAGCCAATTCAGCAGCTGCACCAGAACGTGGAACATTTCACCCGGAATCCGGCCAGCTATGCGCCGGTCGTTCCGATTGTCGATGGCATGGTCGTGATGCCGCTGGTCGGCGAGTTTACCGAGAGCCGCGCCCAGGAGATCACCATGCATCTGCTGGAGGCTATCCAGCGCGAGCAGGCTCGGGTGGTCCTGATTGATATCACGGGCGTGGCTGTGGTGGATAGCGCGGTTGCCCAAGCCCTGATCAACACCCACAACGCGGCGCGGCTGCTGGGAACCCAGGTTATTCTCGCCGGGATTCGGCCTGAGACGGCCCAGACTCTGGTCGATCTGGGGCTGGATCTAGGGACGCTCTGCACGGTGGCCAGCCTGAAACATGCCTTTATTCTGGGCATTAGCTACCTGCCACAGAGCCAGCACGGGTTGGCGCGACGCTAGGCGCGACCGGCCCCGCTGGATTGACCAACGAGCGAGGCCGGGCTGGCGGGGTGCAGCGCGCTAGCCCGGCCTCACTCGCAGATATCCGTCTGGAGGAGCCGCGCCAGCACCGCGAGCACGTGACTTGTGTCGCTGGGCAGCCAACAAGGAAACGCCCACGTTTTGGGGACATGTCAGCAGCGTGAGCAGATAGCACTCCAGCAGCATACCGCTGCATCCTCTTACGTACGATGTGGTGTAATGCAGCGCACAAGCTGCGCCAACCCTTGATCAGCAGCAAGGAAGGAATCTTCATGAGCATCTGGGACACAGCACCAAAAAACAGTCGGGCGGTGTTTTGCTACCTTAAAGACCGGGCGCAACGCATGCGCGTGGAGACCTATGGTGAGATTGCGGCCGCGATCGGAAAGCAGGAGCAACGGGCGCTTGCTCCCGTTAGCCTTAGCTATCCACTCGGATTCATCCGTGACGAGATTTGTCGCCCCCGTGGTCTGCCATGGCTCAACGCCCTTGCGGTCAACAGTGAATCCTGGCTGCCAGGCGACAGTTTTCTTCCCACTGGGATTGCCTTTGGGCATGATCAGCATACCCTCTGGCGGGGCATGATCCTCGCTGTCTTTGCCTATCCCTGGGAAACCGTCGTTATCGATGGCGCGTGAAGAGAACCTCTAACCCCAATACCGTTTAAATAAGCGCGTCCAGACGCGGGTTAGCCCTCACCCCGGCGCTTCGCGCCACCGCTGCCCAAAGGGCACCCGCCCCGTGCGCGGGAGAGGGGAAAATGTCCACGAATTTCCTTATTTAAACGGTATTGCCTCTAACCCTGGAGGATTAATCCGGGCCGCCACAGCGACAATCTGTGGCGGCCCGGCGGCTGTTTAGCGCATCCCCATTGCCAGCCCCTGGCGGCGGGCCACGAATTCGCCGCCGCTGACCTCCAGCGTAAAGTCCTGGGCGATGGGATTGAGCTGATCGACGGCGAACGTCTGCTCGGGGCCGCTGAGCGTAACGTTCGTGCCGTTGTACCAGACCGCGTAGTCGAGCGTGTCGGTGACCACGCCGCCCTTGACGACCACATACAGCTCGTAGGCGCCGTTTTCGTCGGTGTAGACAGTGTACGTGGCGTTGCTTCGGTTCTCACCGCCGCTGCCGCCGGAGCCGATCAGGCTCGCGCCGCTGATGGACACGTAGGCCCACTGGATCGGCGTGCCCTGGCTGTTGCTGATCACCCCGGTGAGGCGCAGCGTGGTCGGCGTCAGCTGGAGATCCTCGGCGACCTCGGCGCTGGCGCCGACCGCCGGGATGGCCGTGACCGTTGGGCCGCTGACGACGCTGGTGCCCCACTCGCCGCTGACCTGGTAGGTCAGCTCCAGCGGATCGGCGTTCAGCACCTGGGCGCTACAGGAGTAGTTGTAGCTGCTGTAGTTCCAGCTCTCATCGCACAGCGTTGCGTCCGCCGCCAGCACCGTCAGCGCGGTGGCGGTCAGATTGCTATCGGGGATGAAGGCGTTCTGGAAGCGGCCCCTGAACACCAGCTCGCGGGCGCTGAAGGTGCTGGCGTACGTCAGTGCGCTGACCGCGCCGATCGTGGCGCTGAACGGGACACTGCTGGAGGTGTAGCTCGCGCCGTAGGAGATCTCGATGTCCAGCGTGCCGCTGACCACGTTTTTGATCGGCAGATACAGCGCGTACTCGCCCTGCGCCGAGGTTGTGGTCTCCAGACCGTACGGCACCGCCGCGCCGCCGACCCAGACGCTCGCCTCGGCCAGCGGGCTGGTGTCTGGGAGCGTCAGTGTTCCGGTGATGTGGAGCGTCGTTGGGCTGACCGCGATGTCCTGGCTAAAGCTGGTTGCGCTGTTGATTGCCGCGGCGGGGACGCTGGCGCTGACCGTGGTCTCGCCCCAAGGGCCGGAGAAGCGGTACTCGACGGTGAAGGCCGCGGTGGTCTGCACGTTGGCGCTACAGTTGTAGACAAACCCTGCGTCGAGGTAGGTCGCTGTGTTGCACAGCGCGCCCAGCAGCGGCGAGGAGATGGTGACGCTGTTGGCGTAGACCGTGGCGCCGGGGACAAGCGCGTTGGTGACCTGGCCCTGGAAGCGGACCTGGCGGGCGCTATAGGTCAGATCGCGGCTGACCTGGTTGAGCTGCTGCTGGTTGAGCGTGATGGCGTAGGGTCCGAGATTCATCACAGCGTTATCAAACTGAACCGTGTACTCCAGCGACCCAGTGATCGCCGCGCTTTTGACGATGCCATACACCGAGTAGGCACCGCTGCTGTCGGTTGTGGTGGAGAGGCTGCTATCGCCAAACAGATCGGCGCTATCGACGGAGATGTTGGCTCCATCGAGCGGATTGCCGCTGGGATCGGTCACGGTGCCGCTGAGCAGAACCATGGTTGGCGAGATCACCAGATCCTGCCCGATCGAGGTCGCCTGGCCGACTGGTGGGAAGACCTCGATCGCCGCGCCGGGAAGCACCGCGCTGCCCCAGGCGCCGGAGACCGTGTAGGTCAGGCTCAGCGCGTTCGTGGCGGTGATCTCGGCGGTGCAGGCGTAGCTGGGGTTGGGCCAGTAGCTGCTCCACGCGCACAGCTGGCCGTAGCCGGGCGCGCTGACGACAACACTCGTCGCGCCCAGGCCCACCTCGGGCACGAGACCGTTGCGGATCTGCCCGCTGAAATTAAGGATGCGCTGATCGATGGCGAAGTCGCGGTCGAGGGTGGTCAGCCCGCCGGGCTGGGCGCTGAAATCGTGGTACTGGTCGAGCACAACGCTCTGATAGTAGACAGCATAGTTCAGGGTGCCGCTGGCGATGCCGGCTTTGAGCGCCACATACAGATCGTAGCGGCCGTCCTGGTCGGTGTAGGCGCTCACGCTGTTGAGCAGCGCCGGGCTGGTGATGTAGATCCAGGCCGCCGGGAGCGGCTCGCCAGCGCCAGCCAGCCGACCGCGCAGCCGGAGCGTCGTCGGCGTGACCGCCAGGGTTTGCGGAAACGCGGTGGAGCTGCCGGCGGCCCCGGCTGGCACCGAACCGCTGAGGGTGCTCGATCCCCACGCGCCACTGATTGTGTAGGTGACGCTCAGGGCGGCGGTCGTGGTGATGTTCGCCGAGCAGCCGTAGCTGGTGAAGCCGTAGTAGTAGGAATAGGAGCACAGCGGCCCGCCACCGGGCAGGCTAATCGCGACGCTGGTGCTGGGGACATACAGAGTTGTGGTCGGCGCGGTGTGGGCGTTGATCAGCGTGCCCGAGAAATAGACCCGCCGGACATTGTAGACGAAGTTGGCCGTCACCTCGGTGAGCTGGTTCGCCGCCGCGCTGAAGCTGCGGGTTTCGATGAGCTCACCGTAGCTATAGCTGACGCGATAGGTGATCGTCCCGGTGACGACGCCGCTCCTGAGCACCGGGTAAAGGTGGTAGGTCCCGGTCGCGTCGGTGTAGGCCCCGTAGCTTGAGGCGTTGCTTATGTCGTTGCTCTGCAGCCAGATGTAGGCGCTCTGCAGGGGCTGGCCGTCGGGGTTTGTCACCGTGCCAGTCAGGTGCAGGGTGGTTGGCGTGACCTCCAGGTTTTTACTGATCGTCCGCCCGCCGCCCTGGGTGCCGCTGCTGACGCTGCCGCTCAGGCTGGTGCTGCCCCACGCGCCGGACACGGTGTAGGTCAGGCTCAGCGCATTGGTTGTGGTGATGCTGGCGCTACACGAGTAGTAGCTGGACCCGTAGCTGTAGGCGTACTCGCAGAGCTTGCCCAGCCCGGCGGCGGCAACCTCAACCTTGGTGGCGCGGACGTACTGGTTCGGGGCCAGCGCGTTCATAATCTGGCCCGAGAAGGTCAGGTTCTGGCCGCTGAGATCGGTGTTCTGGGTGATCGAGGTCAGCTGCTGCGCCGGGGCGTTGAAGTTGATAGCGGCGTTGCGGGTGACGCTATTGTACTGGGATTGGAACTGGAGTGTGCCGCTGGTGATGCCGGATTTGAGCACCAGATACATCTCGTAGCCGCCATCGGCGACGGTGGACTGGGACTGGCTGGCCACCAGCGCGTTGCCGCTGACGCTGATCCACGCGCTCAACAGCGGTGCGCCATCAGCCAGGGCCAGACCACTTAGGTGGATGGTTGTTGGGGTGACCGCCAGGTTCTTGCTGGCGGATGTGTAGCTGCCGATCGCGCCGGCGTTGACCTCCTCAACCAGGGTGGCGCTGCCCCAGGCCCCGGTGACGGTGTAGGTCACGCTCAGGGCGCTGGTGGAGGTGATGTAGGCGGTACATGAATACCAGTTGAAGTTGGAGTTGTAGTAGGAATACGAGCAGAGCGCGCCAAGACCCGGCGCACTGACATCAACTCTGGTGCTGGGCACATAGCTTGTCCAGGCCAGCAGCCCGTTGACAATCGCGCCCGAAAAGTCGATCCGGCGGGTCGTGTAGGTGAAGTCGACCGGGATCTCGGTGAGCTGATTGGCGGTCGCGCTGAAGCTGCGGGTGGCGGTCTGCACCGCGTTGTTGTAGCTGATCGAGTAGTTAAGCGTCCCGGCGACGACCCCGCTCTTGAGGATCGGGTAGATGTGGTAGGTTCCGGTCGCGTCGGTGTAGGCGCCGCTGCTCGCAGACTGGGCGAACGCGGTGCTTTGGATCTGAACATACACACTGTTCAGCGGCGCACCGCCGGGAAGCGTGACCTTCCCGGTCAGATGCAGGGTGGTTGGCGCGACTGGCAGGTTCTTGGTGACCGTGCTGCCGCTGCCAACGTCACCGGCGGCGGCCTCGCCAAACACCGTCGCGCTGCCCCAGTCGCCGGTGATGGTGTAGGTCAGGCTCAGCGCGTTGGTCGTGGTGATCTGGGCGCTACACGAGTAGCTGGTGAACGAGTAGTAGTAGGCGTACTCGCAGAGTTTGCCCATCCCGGCGGCGGCAACCTCCACCTTGCTCACCGCGACCGTCTGGCCAGGGGCCAGCGCGTTGACGACCTGGCCGGAGAAGGTCAGGCGCCGCTCACTGACCGTGAAGTTGTTGGTCAGCTGGCTGAGCTGGTTGGCGCTGGCGGTAAATGGCCGTGTGTTCTGGACGAGGACGCCGTTGTAGGTTGCCGAATAGCTCACATTCCCGCTGGTCACGCCGTTGCGCAGCGCAATGTAGAGCTGGTAGATGCCGTTGGCGTCGGTGGTGGCGCTGTAGGTTGGGTTGCCGCTGGAGAAGCCGTTGCCGTTGACCTGGACAGTCGCGTTGGCCAGCGGGGTCGCGCTGGAGTCGACGACCATTCCAGTCAGGTGCAGGGTTGCTGGTGCGACCAGCAGGTTGGTGTTGACCGCCGTGCTGCTGCCCATCACCCCGGCGCCGGCCGTCCCGGTATAGATTTCGGTGCCCCAATCGCCGCTGATCGCGTAGGTCACGCTCAGGGCGCTGGTCGTGGTCACGTAGCCAGTGCAGCTATACGAGCTGTAGTAGTAGTAGTAGTTGTACTCGCACAATGGGCCAGCGCCCGGTGCCGAGACCACCACGCGGGTGGCCCTGAGCTGCCGGACATCGGGGGCATGGGCATTGTGGATCTGGCCCGCGAACTCCAGGCGCCGCTCGGCGATGGTGAAGTCCCGCTCCAGCGTGGTGAGCTGGTTTGGCGCGGCGCTGAACGTGATGCTGCCGCTCTGGCGAGCGTTGCTGTAGGTGACATCGTAGCTGAGCGAGGTCGCGCTGAGGTTCTGCTGGAGCACCACATACAGATCGTAGGTGCCGCTCACCGTGGTGTTGGCGTACAGCACCGGGTTGATCGAGGAGAAGATGTTGCTCGACAGGGCCACCTGGGCGTTGGCCAGCGGGTTGCCGGCGGCGTCCTTGACCGTTCCGCGCAGGCGCAGGGTCGTTGGCGCAATCAGCAGATCGAGCGGGATGGTGGCCGCGCTGCCGATTGGCGGCAGGGTGCTGATCGTGTTCGTCACCAGCTGGCTGCCCCAGTCGCCGCTGACCCGATGCTCGACCGAGAACGCGCTGGTCACGTTGATCTGGGCGTTACAGGCGTAGGTGCTGTTGTAGTAGCCGGTGTTGGTGCTACACAGCTGGCCCAGGCCCGGCGCGCTGATCGCGATGCTGTTGCCGTAGTAGCCGGTAAAGTTCACGCTCGGCGCCAGCGTGTTGATCACCCGGCCGGAGAAGTTGAAGCTGCGGATGGCGAAGGTGAAGTCGCGGGTGAGCGTGGTCAGCCCACCGCGGCTGAAGCGCTGGGCGCTCTGGTTGGTCACGGTGGTGGCGTTGTACTGGACCGAGTAGCTGAGCGTCTCAAAGGCGATGCCTTCGCGGACGATCACATACACGTCGTAGCTGCCGTCGGCGGCCGTGGTGGCGCTGCCGCTGGCGATCAGGTTGTTGCCGCCGATGCTGACCGTGGCGCTGGGCAGCGGCAGTCCGTTGGCGTCGGTCACGGTGCCGCGCAGGCGCAGGG
>DAOTUS010000518.1:0-10690 GCA_034437415.1 Herpetosiphonaceae bacterium | reverse complement strand
GACGACGATGATGATGATGATGATGATGATGATGAAAGCACAACTGAAGAAACCACGCTTGTGCTGGAAGAAAGCCGTCTCGTCCCCGAACTCTACACGGGCCTGGTCGGCGCCGAGGTTGGCGAGATCCGCGAGATCGACGCCGTGATGCCTGAAGATCACTCCGATAAGCGGATTGCTGGCAAAACCGTCACCTTCAAGGTCACTGTCAACGAAATTCAGGGCCGCACCCTCCCCGACTGGGAAGAGCTGCCGGCGCTGGAAAACTTCGAGGGCGACTGGGCCGCGATGCAGGTCGATGTTCGCAATCGGCTTGAGCGCAACACCAGCGACCACGCCACCCGCGGGCTGGTTGACGAGTTTGTGAAACAGGTGGTTGCCCAGACCGAGTACGACATCCCCGACGTGCTGATTCGTGAGCGCGCCCACGAGCTGCTGCACGATCAGGTCAACCAGCTGGCCCGCTACGGCATTACCATGGAACAGTATCTGCAAATCACCAACAAGACCCACGATCAGGCGGTTGATGAGCTGTTTGTTCCGGCCGAAGAAAGCCTGCACTCATCCCTGGCGCTGCGGACGATTCTGCGCACCGAGGGGCTTAGCGTCGAGCCGACCGAAGTCGATGCCGAGATCGAAACCCTGATCACCGACTATCCGGCTGACCAGCGCGAGATGGTGCGGGGCCGCCTGACCGGCGACCTCAAGCCCAGCGTGGCCGCCTCGGTGCTCGACCGCAAGCTGCGCGAACGTCTGGTAGCGATTGCCACCGACAAGGCCCCGGCGCTTGAGATCCCGGCCGCTATCAGCGCTGAAGCTGCCAGCGAAGCGGCGGTCAGCGAATAACCAGCCTGACAGAGTCAGCGAACCCGGTGGCGAGCGATGAACCTGACCTCGCCACCGGGGTTGATCGATTGAAGGTGACTGCTGGAACAGTGTTAACATTCCTTGTCCACTAAAACACTATCAGCACTGGTCGGGTTTTTCGGGTAGACTTTAAGTCATAAAGTCATAATGCGTGATGCGCCCACGTTGTGGGGCATTTTCTGGCTAGGAGGCTTACAATGTCTTGGTTTGAATGGATCTCGCCCGCTAATGATATTGTGGCAGCGAAATCGACCTCAATGGTGGTTCCCTACGTGGTCGAGACCAGCAGCCGCGGCGAACGAGTTTATGATATCTATTCGCGCTTGCTGAAAGAGCGGATTATCATTCTTGGTACGCCGATTGAGTCGCAAATCGCCAATGTGATTGTGGCCCAGCTGTTGTTCCTGCAGCACGAAGACCCCGATCGGGATATGTATATGTATATCAACAGCCCCGGCGGCGAAGTCAACGCCGGTCTGGCGATCTACGACACCATGCAGATGGTGTCGCCGGATATCTCAACCTGGTGTCTTGGCTTTGCCGGCAGTATGGCCACCCCAATTCTGGCTGGCGGCACCAAAGGCAAACGCTTCTCGCTGCCAAACTCGACCATCCACATGCACCCGGCCGGCGGCGGCGCCCGTGGGTACGCCCCGGACGTGGAGATTCAGATCCGCGAGCTGCTGCGCTTGCAGACGATTATCCGCGAGCTGCTGGCTAAGGATACTGGCCAGCCGTTGGAGCGGATCTCCCGCGACTTCGACCGCGATTTGTTTATGACCCCGACTCAGGCCAAAGAGTACGGGATTATCGATGAAATCATGACCACAATGGATCCGACCCAAACCGATAAATAAAGCGATAGCGGTGAGCGCGGGCGCTGGTGCCTGCGCTCACCATGTTGCGTCTGGAGCATCGTCAATGGCGCAGTCCGCCTTCATGCCGCCGACCCACTACTGCTCGTTTTGCGGGCGTAACCAGGACGAGGTTGATCGTCTGGTTTCCGGGCCGGGGGCATTATTTATTTGTAATGAGTGCATCGAATTACTCAGCGCGATTATCGCGAACGAGGAGCGCGCCGCTGCGCCCGCGCCGACGTTGCCGCTGACGCTGCCGGTGCCACGGGTCATCCGCGATCACCTCGATGAGTATGTCATCGGGCAGGAGCGGGCGAAAAAAGTGCTGGCGGTGGCGGTTTACAACCACTACAAGCGCCTGCAAGCCATGAGCGATGGCCCCGACGAGGTCGAGCTGCAAAAAAGCAACATTCTGCTGGTCGGGCCAACCGGCTGCGGCAAAACGCTGCTGGCCCAGACCCTGGCCCGCGTGCTGGATGTGCCGTTTGCGATTGCCGATGCGACTGCGCTCACCGAGGCCGGCTATGTCGGCGAGGATGTCGAGACGATTCTGCTGCGGCTGCTCCAGGCCGCCGATGGCGATGTCGAGCGCGCCCAGATGGGCATTCTCTACATTGACGAGATCGATAAGGTGGCCCGCAAAGCCGATAATCCCTCGATCACCCGCGATGTCTCCGGCGAGGGCGTTCAGCAGGCGCTGCTAAAAATTCTCGAGGGCGGGATTGTCAATGTGCCGCCGATCCCCGGCCGCAAACACCCGCAGCAGGAATTTATCGCCTTCGATACCACCAATGTGCTGTTTATCTGCGGCGGGGCCTTCGAGGGTCTGGAAAACTTTATTGGCAAGCGCATCGGCCACGATGGCGCGATTGGCTTTGGGCGCACCACCGCCAAATCCGAACGGCTGGAGCGCTCCAAGCAGCTGCTGGCCCAGGTGACCCCGGACGATCTGCTGCACTATGGGTTTATCCCCGAGTTTGTCGGGCGCGTGCCCGTGCTGGTCTCGCTGGCGCCGCTCGATAAAGATGCGATGCTGCGGATTCTGACCGAGCCACGCAATGCCATTATCAAGCAGTATCAAAAAATGCTCTCGCTCGACCATGTTCAGCTTGAGATCACTCCCGCGGCGATGGAGGCCATCGCCGAGCGTGCGCTGGCTGGCAAGACCGGCGCCCGCGGCCTGCGCACCGCCGTCGAGGAGATTTTGCTCGAGGTGATGTTCGATCTGCCTTCGGAGCAGGATGTTGTGCGCTGTATCATCACCGCCGAGACCGTGCTGAGCGGGGTTCAGCCAACCCTGATCCGCCGCAACACCGGCCGTCCGCGCAGCGCCAAGAAACCGATCACGAAAGCGAGCTAAGCCACGATTTTGCGGGAAACGTAGGACATTGGATCCAACAGCGGCGTTGGATCCTGAAATATTCTGCCGCTTTCGGCCTTCCGCCTGGGTTACGGAGTTGCTTATGCGCCTGCTCAACCGCACGACTGAACGTAAGGACGACCCATCGCATCCGCGTAAAATTTTGGTCGCCGACGATGACCCGGCGATTTTGCGGCTGGTTGAGGTGGCGCTGAACGACCCGCGCTATGCGCTGACCACGGTCTCGAATGGCCTGGAGGCGCTGAAAATCTACAAGGACGGCGAGTTCACCGTGCTGATTCTGGACGTGATGATGCCGTATGTCGATGGCTTTACCGTCACCGAGCGGATTCGCATGCGCTCCGATGTGCCGATTATTATCGTCACCGCCCGCGATGGCACCGACGATGTGGTGCATGGCTTTGAGCTTGGCGCCGATGACTACATCACCAAGCCGTTCCGCGCCGCCGAGCTGCTGGCCCGCGTCGAGGCGATTATCCGCCGGGTCGAGGGCTACCAGCATCGCAAGGCCCCGCCAATTGTGCGGATTGGAGACCTGGAGATCGACGAGCCGCGCCACAAGGTGCTGCTGAACGGCGAGGATGTCAATCTGACCCCGATGGAGTTCGAACTGCTCTACTTTCTGGCCGCCAACGTGGGCAACGTCTTCGACCGCGAGGTTCTGTTCCGCGAGGTCTGGGGCTACGAGTATGTTGGGCAGACCAATCTGGTTGATGTGTGCGTGCGGCGGCTGCGCGAGAAAATCGAGGAGCAGCCCTCCAAGCCGCGGCGCATTCTGACCGTGCGCGGGGTTGGCTACAAACTGGCCGATGGCGGCATGATCTAGACACCGCCGCTGTGATAACCTGGACAACCATTCTGGAGCCTGACGGCTGCTTGGGAAACCAAAGCGGCCGTCAGGCTCCAAATAGTATGAGTTTCTTTTAGCTTTTTTGGATATGTGATGAAAATTGGCTTTTTGCTCGATGACCATATGCACCGACCAGGCGGGGTGCAGGAATATGTGCGCGGAATGTACCGCTATCTGGAGCGCAACGGCCACGAGGCGGTGGTGTTCTCCGGCGGCAGCCAGTTCACCACGCCGCTGCCAGAGCGGGTGATTCAGCTGGGGATCTCGGTTCCGGCCAAAGGCAGCGGCTCGACGACCTCGCTGCCGGTGGTGCTGAAGTCGGCGGCGGCGCTGCGGCGGCTCCTGCGCGAGGAGGCCTGCGATGTCCTGCACGTCCAGACGCCGTTCTCGCCAACTCTGAGCGGGCGCCTGCTGGCGGCCTCGGACGCGGCCCACGTCTGCTCGTTTCACATTCGGATCGACGACCCGATTCGGCTGCGCCTGCTCAGTTGGGCGGCGCGGCTGCAGCGGCCATCGTTTCGCCGCATCCACAAGCGCATGGCGATCTCGCAGGCCGCCGAAGAGACCGCCCAGATCCTGTTTCCTGGCCGCTACGAGCGGGTCGGCGTCGGGGTCAACATTGGGCGCTATGCCGCCGCCGCCAAGCTGCCGCGCCTGGCCGAGTACAACGACGATCGGGTCACCATCATCACGGTCGGCCGTCTGGAGGAGCGCAAAGGGATTGCGCACCTGCTGCGGGCCTACGCCACCCTTGAGCAAACTTACGGCGCCGCGATTCGGCTGGTGATCGCAGGCGATGGCCCGCAGCGCGAGCAGCTCCAGGCCCTGGCCGCCCAGCTGGGCCTGCGCTCGGTGCAGTGGCTGGGCTTTGTCGAGAACGCTGCGCTGCCCCAGGTGATGGCGAGCGCCGATATTTTTTGCGCCCCGGCGACCGGGCAGGAGAGCTTCGGCTATGTCCTGGTCGAGGCGATGGCGGCGGGCCTGCCGATTGTCGGCTTCGCCAACGTCGGCTACGCCGAGGTGCTGGGGACGCACCCAGGGAACTTTGCCGTGCCGGTGCGCGACGAGCGGGCGCTGGCCGGCGCACTCAGCGCATTTGTCGCCAGCCAGCCGCTGCGCCGCGCCGTCAGCAGCAGAAACCGCGCCGGGGCCGAGCGCCACTCGTGGACCCACGTCGGGGCGCAGATTATGCAGATCTACGCCGAGGCGCTGGCGATCAAGGCCCGGTCGGCCGGGCGCTAGCGTGGCGCTGTGCAACCTGCTGCATTCGCCTGGCTGAATTTCGTGCAATCTTGCCAACGGCGCCCGCCCTTGCGGCCAAGCGAGGTGTGCTATAGTGAACGCAAGCCAGAAGTTTGATGCCGCTGCAGGTGGCGACCCCCAATGTTGCGGGTTCATTGAACACAGGGGGACGCAAATGCAACCACTAGATTATTCGATTGAGGAAGCCGCCGCGTTGATGCAGACCAGCGAGGACACGGTGCGCCGCTGGGTCAGCAAGAAGCTGATTGGCGCCTACCAGATCGGGCGCGGCTGGCGGATCGGGGCCGACGAGGTTGCCCAGGTTGTGGCCGCCCGCCAGGAGCGCGACCAGGAGACGCTCGGCACTGGCCAGCTCAGCGGAATGCGGGCCTTTATGACGCGCTAAACGGAGCAGCCGGGACACAACACAACGCTGGGTGATGCGGTAGGTTCGCATCACCCAGCGTTGTGGCGTTTAAGCGCAGCGGTGCGATATTTGTCCCAGGGCTTATGCGATCGTGGTTTCTGAACGCTCGTGGGGTGCATTCAGAAACCACGATCGCTCCACAAACTCAATTTTAGGGGATCCAGGGGCTTTAGGGGGTAGGTTTTTACATCCACGCATACCCCTGGGTTGATTGGTGGAGCAAGAGCCCGGTGATGCGTTTGGGAATGGTGGGCCACGGTTCCGGCTCCACCCGCTCCGGCAGCGGGTGGCCCTGGATCGCCTGCACCAGCATCCACAGCCAGCCCAGCCGCACCAGGCGGATGCGCCGCGGCGGCGTCCCAGACGTTCCTAGCAACCGCCGGAAATCGGGCAGCGCCTCCGTCATGGTCGGCACCCGATCGTCCTGGTCACTGCCCACCCTGGTCATCCACAGGGTCGCCACCGCCAGCGCGTGGATGGCGGGGAGGACATGCTGCTCCAGATCGGTCAGGGTGGCCGCTGCGGCGAGGACCGCCTGGCAGACAGGGCGGAGCAGCGTGGCCAGCTGGTCGGTCATGCGGGTAACCAGCTGTTCCACGGGGTCAGGGGCTGTGGTAGGATCCATCGGCGCCTCCGGTGAAGAAAGGATGATTGTCATTACAACCACCATCCTACCAGTCCTCAGCGGAGGTGCTGTCGTTCATGACAACTCTTGCTTGCACCCCCCCACAGGCCCACTTTTTGACTTCTCCCCAGCCCTATGCTACGCTTGCTCTGATTGTGAAACAAACCAACTATGACCAGAACTATTCAGCGCACACCATCGCTCAAAAGCCAGATCCAGGTGCTGGAAGAGGAGCGACAGCAGACCCAGCGGGCGCTTGATGCGTTGTATCGCATTGGGCTGGCTTGCCGTGGCCAAAGCGACCCCTACAAACTCCTCACCACCATCTACACCGAGCTTGGCACCGTCTGGGCCTTTGACGCCTGCTATATCGCCCTGTTTGACCAGCACGACAACAGCGCCTACCGCCTGGCGATGCTGGTCGACGAGGGCCAGATCGAGTTTAGCGAGCACGATCCGGTCGGCAAGATCACCGGGTATATGGTGCAGCACCGCACGCCCCTGCTGTTCAGCGATATCGTCAGCGAGCGCAGCAAGATCGGCCTGCCTGAGCTAACCCGCTTTGGCTCCGACAAGCCCTCGCGCGGCTGGATGGGCGTGCCGCTGCTGTTTGGCCAAGACGCGCTGGGCGTGATCTCGCTGCAGAGCTATACCGTTGGCGCCTTTCGCCAGGCCGATCTGGAGCTGCTGACCCGGCTGGCCAACTCGATGTCGGTGGCGCTGGAGAATGCCACGCTCTCGCATCGCCAGGCCGAGCTAACCCGCTCGCTGGCCGAGCAGGTCGAGCTGCGCAATGCCGATCTGTTCGTCATCAGCGATATTGCCGCGATGCTGACCCAGACCCAGCCGCTGCCCGATATGTTCGGCATGGCCCTGGATTTTATCCTCGATCTGATGACCCTGGATGCCGGCGCGGTCGCGGCCTCCGCCGTCGATGAGTGGGCCACGCTGGCCCAGCGCAATCTGGCTGGCGCCGGGCTGCCCGCCACCCTGAGTGGCAGCGAGGTCCTGTTCGCCGAGGTTATGCGCACCAATACGCCCTGTATCATCGACCAGAGCGCTAGCCGCTGGCCGATCCCTCCGGCGCTGCAGCACCTCCAGACAATCCTGCTGGTTCCGCTGCGCCGTGGGAGCGCGGTCACTGGCACGCTGCTGGTCGGCAGCTTTGCCGCCCGCTCCCTCAAGGCCGAAGAGATTGAGCTGCTCCAGGTGGTCGGCAATCAGCTGGCCCTGGCGCTTGAGCACGGCCATATCCTCGAACAGCAGCAGCGCCAGATCGCCGAGCTTGAGGCTCTGAGCCATATCAGCTACGCCGCCAGCCGCGCCCTCAGCCCCTCCACGTTGCTCCGCGAGCTGGATACCGCGCTGCGCTCGTTCTTGCCGATCGATGTCTTCTATATGGCGATCTACGACCCCGACCGCAATGTTCTGACCGACAGCGTTGCGATCGAGGCCGAGGAGGAGGCCCGCTTTATCAGCGAGGAGACCGCCCCGCGGCCAGGGTCGTTCACCGAGTGGGTGCTGCGCCACCGCGAAACCTTGTTTCTGGTCAATGTCAGCGAGGAGATTCGCCTGTTTCCCGAGATTGTGCGGCGCACGGTGATGGGCTTGCCCTCGGAGACCTGGCTGGGCGTGCCGATGCTCGATAGCAGCGAGCGCCCGCTGGGCGTGATCTCGATCCAGAGCTATCAGCCGTATGCCTTCACCGAGCGCGACTGTATGTTTCTGCAGTCGGTCGCCAGCCAGGTCAGCCTGCATATTCTGAATGTGCAGCTCTTTCAGCAGCGCGAGCGGCAGGTGGCCGAGCTGAATGCCCTGCAGCGGATTAGCGAGCTGGTCAGCTCGACGCTCGATATCAACCTGATGATCGAGTCGATCGATGAGGTGCTCACCTCGTTCCTTGGCGTTGATGCCTTTTTTGTGGTGCTCTACAGCCACGATTCCAGCGCCATCGAGGGCCTGTATGTGCTCGAGCGCGGCGAGGTTCAGTCCTATGAGGCGATGATCGGCAAGCCGCTGCCCGCAAACACGCCCACTGCCTGGGTGCTCAGGAACGGCCAGCCGCTGCGCTTCAACGATATTGAGGTCGAGATCGCCCAGTATCCCGAGCTGCAGACCATTCGCCTGACCGAGGCGGGCGCCCGCTCGTGGCTGGGCGTGCCGCTGATCAGCCACGCTGGCGTGCCGCTGGGTGTGCTGACCGTGCAGAGCTATCAGGCAAATCACTTTTTGCCCCGCGATGAGCTGTTTATGCTCCAGGTCGCCCGCCAGCTAACCCTGGCGACCCAGAATGCGCGCCTGTTTGCCCAGCGCGAGCGGCAGCTGGCCGAGCTGGATGCGCTGCAGCGGATCACCGAGCTGGTCAGTTCGACCCTGGACATGCAGCAGATGCTGCCCTCGATCGATGTGGTGCTGCGCGATTTTCTCCAGGCCGATGCGTTTCAGGTCGTGATCTACGACCCCGACCGCGACCGGGTTGAGTATGCGGTGGTGCTTGAGGAGGGCGTGCCGGTGCAGACCCATACGATCGGGCGCCAGCTGCCGCCGGGGACGCTGGTTGGCTGGACCTTGCAGCACGCTCAGCCGCTGCGGATCGCGAACATCTATACCGACTGGCATCGCTACGAGCATGTCGATCAGCCGTCGCCGCCGCCGCTGAATGGGCAGCGCAAGCCCAGCTGGCTTAGCGTCCCGCTGCTTGAGGCGCCCGATCGTCCGCTCGGCGTGCTGGCGGTGCGCTCGTATGCCGAGGGGGCGTTTGGCGTCAGCGATGAGCGCTTTCTGCTCAATGTCGGCCGCCAGCTGGCCCTGAATGTGCGCAATGCCCGGCTGTACGCCGCCGAGCAAACCTCGCATCGCACCGCCGAGACCCTGCGCGAGATCGCCCGTGTCCTCAACACAACGTTCAACCCGGCCGAGGTGCTGCTGCTGATTCTGCACGAGCTGAAAAAAGTCATTCACTACGACTCGGCCTCGGTGATGCTGCCGAGCAGCAATGTGCTGCGCATTGTCGCCCGCCAGTCCGACCACGATAACGACGATGGGCGCTGGCGCGACTTGCAGTTCCCCCTCGATGACCGCAGCGGCGCCGGTCGGGTGATGCTCAAGCGCGAGCCGATTATCATCAACGATACGCTCGGCGAGGGCGCCTGGAAGCCCTCGCCAATGGCCAATGTGGTGCGCTCGTGGATTGGCGTGCCGCTGATCAGCAAGGGCACCGTGCTGGGCGTGCTGAATATTAACTCGCTGCTGCCCAATCGCTTTTCGCAGTACGATGCGGAGATCGCGCTGACCTTTGCCAACCAGGCCGCCACCGCGCTCGAGCACGCCCGGCTGTACCAGGAGTCGGTCACGCGCTTTGAGCAGGAGCTGGAGATCGCCCATCGGATTCAGAGCAATTTGTTTCCGCGCAGCCTGCCGAGCATCCCCGGTATTTCGCTGGCCGCCCTGTGTCTGCCCGCCCGTGAGACCGGCGGCGATTTCTACGATGTGGTGGAGCTGCGCTCGGGCCACTGGGGCCTGATGGTCGGCGATGCGTCGGGCAAGAGTATTCCTGGGGCGATGCTGATGGCGGTGGCGCGCTCGATCACCCGCTCGGAGGCCCGCGACCACGAGATCCCCGAGATCGTGATGCGCGAGACCAATGGCTGGGTCGCCCAGGATGTGCCGCCGCATACCTTTGTGGCCCTGGCCTATGCCACCCTCGATACGGCCGGCCGAACGCTGTCGCTGGCCAACGCCGGGCAGCTCGACCCGCTGGTGCTGCGCGCCGATGGCTCGCTGGAGTATCTGACGGCGCCCGGCCCGCATCTGCCGCTCGGCATCCTCCCCGATACGCCCTACGAGCAGGCCACCTTCGCCCTGAATCCCCACGATCTGGTGCTGTTCTACACCGATGGCGTGGTCGAGGCCCAGACGGCCAGCGGCGAGATGTGGGGCTTCGAGCGCCTGGAGCAGCTGCTCCAGGAGTTTGGCCACCAGCTTAGCCCCGACCAGCTGATCGCGACGGTGCTGGCGGCGATCGATCGGTTTATCGAGAGCCACCCGCAGCACGACGATATCACGCTGGTGGTGCTACGGGTCGATGGGTAGGGGATTTGTAGCTGGTAGCTGGTTTTTAGACCATTTTAATCAGCTAAATCACTTGTTTAGCCCGCTGGCTGAGCTTGTCGAAGCCCACCGCTCTGACTTCGACAAGCTCAGCCAACGACGAATCTATCTAACCCGACATACCCACTAGCTACTAGTACAGCCGGGCTGGAGTCCATCTCGGGTATACTGGTACGCTATTCATGAATTCCCAGGAGATCCGTATGCGTGGACCCCAACCGACCCGGATTGACCTGACCGACGCCGAACAGACCCAGTTAGAGGCCTTCGTCCGCCGCCATAGCACCCCCCAACAGCTCGTCCTCCGCGCCCAGATTGTGCTCTCCGCCGC
>DAOTUS010000517.1:0-4991 GCA_034437415.1 Herpetosiphonaceae bacterium | reverse complement strand
GCGCTCAGGGCGGTGGGGGTTTTGGCCGCCAGCACCAGCAGCTGCCAGGGCGTCGCCGGGTCCGAGGGCGGCAGCAGTGGCGCCTCTTCGAGCACGATGTGGGCGTTCGTCCCGCCCATACCAAAGGCACTGACCCCAGCCCGGCGCGGCGTGGCGCTGCGCGGCCAGTCGCGCAGCGTCGTGTTGACGAAAAAGGGACTATTTGCAAAATCAAGCTGAGCATTCGGCTCATCAAAATTAAGGCTGGGCGGGATCTGGCCGTGTTTGAGGGCCAGCACGGTTTTGATCAGCCCGGTCGCCCCTGCCGCCCGATCGAGGTGCCCCATATTAGTTTTGGCCGAGCCAATCGCGCAGAAGCCGATCTTATCGGTGCTTTTGCGAAACGCCTTGAGCAGGGCCGAAAACTCAATCGCGTCCCCGAGCGCGGTGCCAGTGCCATGGGCCTCGACATAGCTAATTGTCGCCGGATCAACATCGGCGTTTGCCAGGGCTTCGAGGATCACGTTGGTCTGGCCGCGCACACCTGGCGCGGTGTAGCCAACCTTGAGCGCCCCATCATTGTTGATCGCCGAACCCTTGATCACCGCATGGATCGTATCGCCATCGGCCAGGGCATCGGTCATGCGTTTCAGCATAACGACAGCAACCCCATTGCCCAGCGGCGCTCCCTTGGCCTTGGCATCAAAAGCGCGACAGCGACCATCAGGCGAGGCAACGCCGCCTTCTTGATAGTAGTAACCGGCTTTTTGCGGCACATTGATGAAAACTCCGCCGGCGACTGCCATGTCGCTCTCGTGATTAAGCAGGCTGGAACATGCAATGCTGACCGCGACCAACGAGGTGGAACAATAGGTCTGCACCGTAAAACACGGCCCGGTCAGATCGAGCAAGTAGGCCGCGCGGGTTGTCAGCGAGTCTTTATCGTTGGCAAGAACCAGCGGCAGCGTCCCCAGGCTTTCAACCAGATCGCGATGCTGGTACAGATTATTCAGCAAATAGGTGCTCAGGCCAACCCCGCCGAAAACGCCGATCGCCCCTTTATAGCGCGTCGTATCGTAGCCGGCGCCCTCAACCACATTCCAAACCGACTCAATAAACAGACGCTGCTGAGGATCGAGGATTTGGGCCTCTTTGGGGGTCAGACCAAAAAAGACGGCATCAAACTGATCGATATCATCGAGATACGATCCGGCTTTAACGTAGTTCGGGTCGCGGATCAGCGCTGGATCGATGCCAGCGGCGAGGAGATCCGCATCGCTGAAACGTTCGACTGTCTCGATGCCATCGCGGAAATTGCGCCATAACGAATCGACGGATTGAGCCTGCGGCCAGCGACCAGCCATACCAATAATGGCAATATCAGTGTCATAAGCATCGAGCAATGCGGGATCAACGTTCATGCAAACCTCAGATTTCTTCGCGAGATGATCGAGTACGGGTGAAACGCTCGCGGCGGCGTTTGCCACGATCGGCCGAGTCGTCCTGGAACTCCAGCGTTGGCGCTGCCGGACGAATGAGGGTGGCCAGGGCACGGATCGTTGGCCCTTCGTATAATGTTGCAGCCGATAGTTGAACGGCAAATTCTTTTTGCACCCGATCGATCAACATCATACCAATCAGCGAGTTGCCGCCCAGGTCAAAGAAGTGGTCGTCACTCCCAATCTCTTCCAGGCCCAACATATCCTGCCAGATAACCGCCAGGGTCTTTTCATCATCGGTATGCGGCGCAACATACGAGGTATGCAGCTGTGGACGCGGATGGCGTGTCCGGGGTCGCAGCGAAAGGGCCGCCTGGGCCGGATCTCCCAGCGTAAACAGCTCGTGCCACTGGGTTTGCGCCGTGGCCAGGCTCTGGGGAAGAATCAGCAGCTGGGGCAGCGACGAGCCTAGGGCGCGATAAAGCGCTTCGGCGCCCTCGGCGAAGGTAATGCCATACAGCTCGCGCACATGGGCGATCTGGCTGGCCAATTCAGGCATTGCGGCCAGCAAGCTGCTTTGCCAGGAATCCCACTGCCAGGGACCCCAGTTCAGCGTCACAATTGGCCGCTGAGGGTGGTGGTGGGCGTGCGCCCAGGCATCCATAAAGGCGTTCGCGGCACAGTAATCAACCTCGCCCAAGCCGCCCAGAACCGCATTGCTTGATGAGTACAGCAGCATGAAGTCAAGCGGCGCATCGCGGAGCAATAGATCAAGCACAACTGTGCCGCGGACTTTGGGTGCCAGCACGCGATCGGCTTTATCCAGGGTTTTTAGCTGAATCAGCCCCTCACCAGGAACTCCGGCGGTATGAATAGCGCCATTGATTGGGCCATAAATCCGCTGAACCCGCTCAATCAGCTCCGCCATCTGAACCTGATCGGCAACATCAGCCGCTGCGGTCACCACCGTTGAACCCTGGGCTTCGATGGCGTTGATTGCGCCAATTCGGCGCCCAATTGAGCTGTCAGCGGGCTGCTCGATCAGCCAGGCGGGCCACTCAGCCCGGGGTGGCAGCTCAGTCCGTCCTACCAGAACCAGGGTTGATCGCACGCTGTTGGCGATGGCCGCCGCCGCCGCCAGACCAAGCCCACCAAGGCCCCCGGTGATTAGGTAGACACCGCCATCGCGCAGCCGTTGCTGGCCCAAGCGCGCATCGGGCAGCGCTAGCGGCGTAAACGAGCGCACCCAGCGGCGGTTACCGCGATAGGCCACCAGCGGATCGCCAACCGGGGTTTGAAGCTCTAAGAGCAGGTTGCCTGCGGCCCTGGCAGCCTGCGCGGCGGTCGCTGAGCGGAGCTCCAGGTCAACACAGCGGCAGGTGATCGAGCGATATTCATTGGGAATGACCAGACCAGGGCCAAGCAACAGGGCTTGTTCGGGCGAGTGGCCATCATCGCCGACGACCGTATGAATCCCGTTGCCCACCAGGATTACCTCAAAGCCAGCCTTGGTTGGCAAGGCGCCCAGGGCCTGCGCCAGAAAGAGCACGCTGGCAAAGCTGTTGGTCCGCGCAGCTTCCAGGGCCACCGCGCCATCGCGCAGACCCGTTGGGACGCTGAGGCTCCACATATGCAAAATGTGCTGCGGCACCTGGCTTAGGCGCTGGAGGTGGGTGATTAGAGCGCTATAGTCGGTCGCCTCGTGGGGGTTGATGGTGTAGTTGCGGTCATCAATCCGCTCGAACTTGCTGCCCGGATGGGCCAAAATAACGATTTGCCCCATGTGGGCCAGCTGCTGCCCAACCTGCTGGCCAACCCCGCAGGCATCGGCAAAAATCAGCCAGGGCTGACCTGGTTCAAGCGACTGGGCAAAGGCATTCCCCAATGATTGTTGCCACACTGGCGCATAAAACCAGTCCGCCAGCGGAACCTTAGCGCTGGATAGAGGGCTGGCCAGGGGTGTCGACGGGGAGGACGCTCGCGGCCCAACCCAGTAGTGCTGATGTTCAAATGGGTAGGTTGGCAGCACGATCCGCTGGCGCGGTGTTTTGTGCAGCCGGGACCAGTCGACATGCACGCCTTTCAGCCACATCTGGCCCAATGTCTGCAGCAGATGCTGGTCAGCCGCGCCGCCATCATGGTTGGCTGGCAGGGATGAGCGCACTATTTGGTGATCGGGTATCTGCTGGGCTACTACGCTGTTGAGTGCCTGCGCCGGGCCAATTTCCAGCCACACCTTTGGCTGTTTGAGGGCCAGGGTTTCAATCCCGGCGCCAAATTGAACCGGGCAACACAGGTGATCGGCCCAATAGGCTGGACTGGTGGCCTGCTCGGCAGTAATCCAGGTGCCAGTTACATTTGAGACATACGGAATACGTGGCGGCTGGAGCTGAATGCTGCGCATCAGTTCGACCAGCTCCGCCCGAACAGGCTCCATCATCCGCGAGTGGAACGCGTGCGTCGTTGCCAGCCGCCGGTGGGCGATGCTGCGTGCATCGAGGGCCGCTTCGAAATCGCCAATTGCGACGGTCGATCCGGCCACAACTGTGAGGAACGGGCCATTCACCGCCGCAATATCAACGTCCGGGGTTAGGAGCGGTCGAACATTAGCCAGCGAAGCGACGACCGCCAGCATGGTGCCAGCTGGCTGGCGCGCAATCAGCTGGGCGCGGCGGGTTACGACCTTGAGCGCATCGTCAAGCGACATCACGCCAGCGAGACAGGCGGCCACATACTCACCCAGGCTGTAGCCAATCATGGCCTGGGGTTGAACACCCCAGGCCAGCCACAGCTGCGCCAGGGCATATTCCAGCGCAAATAGTGCCGGCTGAGCCAGAGTGGTTTCTGCCAGCTCGGATGCTGGCGCTGTCTGGATGGTTCGTCCAAGCATTTGCCGTAGATCGATCCCGCTGGCAGGCCGAGCGGGCGCAGCCGGCGAGTCGAACTGGGGATACAGCACAGCGCGCAGATCGCGCTGAAGATAGGGCTGCAAACGTTCGCAGCAAGCATCAAGGGCCGTACGAAACACTGGCTCGGACTGATAAAGCTCCCAGCCCATGCCAGGGTAAGTATCGCCCAATCCAGCCAGCAGCCAGACGGACGATATAGCGGCGGGCTGCGGATTAACGGTGGCGCGCATCCGCTGATCTTTGGTGGCCAACTGCCTCAGAAGGCTCGTCCGATCGCAGCCGATCAGTACGTGGCGGCAGGGGAACGCCGCCCGACTCGTTTGCAACGTAAAGGCAAGATCGGCGAGATCGGTGGCGGGATGGTTGGTCAGGTGCTGATATAGCTGATCCATCAGGCGATCGAGCGCGGCCTCCGTTTTCGCCGCTAGCGGCACAATCTGCAGGGCCAGGTCGGCAGCCACGTGATGGGGCGGCGCCACCGCTGGGGCGGTTTCCAGAATAATATGCGCGTTTGTGCCTGACCAACCAAATCCGCTCACCCCGGCGCGCCGCGTTTCGGCGCTGCCTGGCCAGGGCGTCAGCCGGGTGGGCACGCTGCAGCGCAGCTCATCCCAGGCAATATGCGGGTTTGGCTCGTTCAGATGAAGCGTCGGTGGAATCTCGG
>DAOTUS010000516.1:0-3213 GCA_034437415.1 Herpetosiphonaceae bacterium | reverse complement strand
CGTTTGGTGGATATCGGCGTTCCGCCACTCATCGGGAGGTCCTCGCTACGGAGCCACTGCGATCACATGGGCAGCGGTCCACTGGGGTGCTGCTCCAGTATACCAAAATGCCGCAAAATGGTGCATTTTGCGGTGTTTCCTGCTATACTCCTGCACAGTTCACCCGAACAATCGTCATTGTCCATCCCTGCGAAGCCCCGCAAAAAACGACGCAAAATGTCCGTTCGCACCGCGTCTGGTGATTCGCGTGGGGGGAAGGACGTTCTTCCTGTTTTTGAGGAGGTTCCATGTCGCCCTTCGAAGGTATCTCTCACGTCGGACTCCTTCGGATGTATAGTGCGTTGCTCGACGAATTTCGGGCGCGGGGGATTCTCCGGACCAGCAACAATCCGCTGGCGGACTACACCGAGTGGCTGGTCGCCCAAAAGCTTGATTTGTCCCTCCAAGGAAACTCGACCCAAGGGCATGACGCTGTTGATCGATCGGGACTACGCTACCAGATTAAAGCCCGACGATCCGGGTATCAATTGGGTGCTATTCGCAACGCCGATCGCTTGCTGTTTGACTATCTGATCGCCGTCATCTATACCCATGAGTGTGCGATTGAACTTGCCCTCAGAATCCCTCATCGACTGGTGCTGCAATATGCCCAATACACGGCGCATACCAATAGCTCAACGCTGGTGATCACATCGGCGCTGATCCAGGAACCCGCCGTAGAGAACATCACATCGCTCCTTGGCGATTCGCCAATCGATGATACGGCTGCATCGCCCTCGGCGGCACCCATCCTACCGGTTCCGCGACAGGAATCGTTCGGAGCACTTGCCAACGTCGACGACCGACGCACGCAGACATCCAACCATAATGTCCAGGTGTTGGCCGAGTTGGGATTCCAGCGCGATGGCACCTCGAGCGTATTCATGAACCGGCAGGAGCGCATTCTTTCGCCCGGCGTTGCCCAAGGGAAAAATGGACGCTATTGGTTTGATATCCGCGAAGCCAATATGATGCGGTTGAATCGATCCACGCTGATCCTCGTCGTTCGTATTGTACCCAATCATTTTATCGTGGAGCCATTCCCCCAGCTTCATGAGTTGCTGACCTCTGATGTCATGGACAATCGGCCGAATTCCGGAAATGTATGGGGCATTTATATCGATCTGGGCACGACTGACGCGCAGATCTATAACATCAAGGCCCCGCAGCGGAAGCTTTCCGTACGGTTGTACGATCTTGATTCGGTCAAGACCGCCATTCAATCAGCGCGGACTCGTTCATGACTGCACTGCGCGCCTGTATGGCGTGATGCGGGTTGCGTTGTAAGAGGAGTTAACCGATGCCGCCATCGTCCGAGATCCTCATCCTCAATACCCTCGTAGCCTTTGATCGTTGGCTGGAAGTGCGCCATCGGCCAGGCACACGGCGCCTCTATGGACAGATCCTGCGGCGCTTTGCGGAGTGGCTTCAGGCGACCTATCCAGAGTTACCCCCAACCGTCGGGCAGATCAGCCTACGGGATGGGGCTCGCTACCGCGAGTTCCTGCAGGCGCAACATCCACCCAAACAGCCGGCCACGATTAATACCGCCATGGCTGCGCTCGAATGCTGGGGCAGATGGACCGTCACTGCTGAGGTGCGCGACGACAACCCACTTGTGGCCATCCAGCGCATTCGAACCGAGGATACCCAGCGGGCACCGAAAGCCCTCGCTGCAACGCAACAGGATGCCTTGCTCAAGGCGGCGACTACGCTCCGTCAACCAGCCCGTGCCAGTCTGATCATTAGTCTGTTGCTCCATACAGGACTGCGGGTCGCAGAACTCTGTGCGCTGCGCTGGGGTGATCTCTCCGTTGGCGAACGGTCGGGCGAACTCCAAGTGCGGGCCGGGAAAGGTGGAAACAATCGCACGGTTCCGCTCAATATTGAGATCCGGCGCGTGCTGTGGGCCTGGCTCGTTATCACAACGGAACTCGCGAACACGGAATCGTCGGCCCACCGCGTCCGATGGACCGCAGCGCATGCCAGCATGATGCGCGAGTGGATTACCAACCATTCCGCCCTGCCCCTGATCGCCAGCCAAAAAGGAGGACCCTTGCAGCCGCGGGCAGTCCAGACAGTGGTCGCGAATGCCGCCTATCACGCCCGGATCACTGACCCATCCGTCACACCACATACCTTGCGGCATACCTACGCCACGCAACTCGTAACCAATGGGGCGCCGCTCACGGTCGTCGCGACTCTCTTGGGGCATCGAAACTTAGCCACCACAGCAATCTACACCAAGCCGTCGGCCCAAGAGTTGGCGCGGTGGGCCGACACGCTGGCTCTCAGCTAATCACCAGGGAAGTACGCAACGCTGATTGTATTGTTATTGTCAAGCTGGCGAATTTGTCGCGAATCGTTGCCCTCCCTCTATGACGGTCTTGGCAACACGGTTGCGATGACTGATACCCGGGGCTTTGTCACGCACCGCGTCTATGATCGTGCGAATCGGCTGATTGCCAGCACCAATCCTTTAACCCAGACGACGGCCTATGCGTATGATGCGGTGGGAAATCAAACCGTAATCACCGATACCCGTGGCTTCGTCACGCGGTATCAGTACGATGCGCTCAATCGTCAGATTGCCAGCACGAATGCGTTAACCCAGACCAGTACGACTGGCTACGATCCGCTTGGGCGGGCGACCATCCTGACCAGCACGCTGGGCCTGACCATGACGACAGGCTATGATGTGGGCGGGCGCATGATCACGTCCACCGATGCGCTCCAGCGTGAAACCCGCTCTGAATACGATCTGCTCGGACGACGGACCGCCCAGATTGATTCGAACGGCGTGCGCACGGCCTTCGAGTATGATGCTGCGGGGCGCTTGACGGCGGTGATTGAAAATGCGCAGGTGGGGGTACCAGCGGATCCTCAGACCAACGTCACGACCCGCTTTGCCTACGACGCGGTCGGGAACATGATCACCAGCATCGATGCGAACACCCGGCCGACCACCCACACCTACGATCTGCTCAACCAGCGCACGGCGACCAGCGATCCGCTGGGCCGCACGACGGTGCTGACCTACACGGCGCGGGGCGAGCTGGACCAGAGCCGGGACGCGCTGGGCCGCGTCACCGCCTACACCTACGATGACATCGGGCGGCTCACGCTGCTCGACTATCCGGCGGGCACGCCCGATGTGACCTATAGCTATGATGC
>DAOTUS010000515.1:0-33393 GCA_034437415.1 Herpetosiphonaceae bacterium | reverse complement strand
TGACCACGCTGCTCAAGAGCGTGATGCCGGAGGAGTGGCAAAAAACCAATCTGAGCGGCGACTTCGATGTGATCGCATCGCTGCTGGACCAGATGGAACGGGCGGCGGCGGCAGGCGAGTACGATCTGGCCGAGTCGGCCCGCCTGGAGGCCTACGCGGTCCTGGAGGCCGGCCCGGAGGCCCGCCTGGTGGTGTTTGCCCCGCAGTACAAAGCGCCGATCGAGGATCTCTTCTGGTACGGCCAGAACGAGGACAAAGGCCTGGCCCACCTGATCAGCCAGGGCGCGCCGCTGAGCGCCATCAGGCACAGCCGCGCCGCGCTCGATGAGCAGCTGGCGCTGGCCCAGGTCGCGCTTGGCGGCGATAGCTCGCCGCTGGCGGTGGCCCTGAACGCCGCAATTATCGTGTTCCGCGAGGGTCTAGAGGCGGTGCTGATTCTGGCCTCGCTGCTGGGCAGCCTGAAGCTCGGCGAAAACCGCAAGCTGCGCCGCCCGATCTGGCTGGGCGCGGCGCTGGCCTTCGTGGCCACCGGGATCACCTGGATGTTCGCGCAGGGTCTGCTGCGCTGGCTGATGCAGGAGCTGCAGGTCAACGTCGAGATGCTCGAGGCGGTGGTCTCGCTGATCGCGATCGGCGTGCTGCTGCTGATCACCAACTGGTTTTTCCACAAGGTCTACTGGACCGGCTGGATGGCCAACTTTCACACTAAAAAGCGCAGCATCATTGGCGGCGCGGCCGGGATCTGGGTCGGCCTGATTATGCTTGGCTTCACCAGCATCTACCGCGAGGGCTTCGAGACGGTGCTATTTTTGCAGGCGCTGGTGCTGGATGCCGGCACCGCCGTGGTGCTTGGCGGCGTCGGCGTGGGCCTGCTGGGAACCTTGCTGGTTGGCCTGATTGTGTTTGGGCTGCAGGCCAAGCTCCCCCACAAGAAAATGCTGATCGCCACCGGCATTCTGATCGGCGTCGTGCTGCTCCAGATGGTCGGCAACACTATCCACGTGATGCAGGTCGTCGGCTGGCTGCCGATCCACCCGATTCGCGCCCTGGCCTTCCCCTACTGGTCGGGCCTGTGGTTCGGGCTGTACGCCACCTGGGAGGGCCTGGCGCTCCAGCTGGCCGCCGCAACCTTCGTCATCGGCTCGTATGTGCTGGCCGAACACCTCCAGCAGCGGCGCGCCCGCGTGGCCACGAAGCGGCAGGCCACCGCCAGAGGTTAAGCATTCACGCCAGTTGGGCGGCCTCCCCGCCCAAAAAACCACAGGGCCATCCACGCATTCCAGCGTGAATGGCCCTGTGTGATTGCGGTCTTCGTGATCTTCGTGGCCTTCGTGGATCGGTACTTAAACGCGAGTGCCCCGAAGCCTAGCGCCCGAAGATTTTACTCCAGAAGCCGCCCTCTTTTTGGCCGACCTGCTCCGCGCCCATCGTCGCCGAGAGCTTCTCGAACAGCTCCTGCTGCTCGGCGGTCAGCTTGGTTGGCACGCGCACCTTGACTACCACCACCTGGTCGCCACGGCGCCCGTTGGTGCGCCCCGACGAGTCGATGTGCTTCACGCCCTTGCCGCGCAGGGTGAAGATCGCGCCATCCTGGGTTCCCGGCGGGATGGTCAGCGGGTCGTCGCCGTCGATTGTGGGGACGTCGAGCTGGGTGCCCAGCGCCGCCTGGGCCACATTGATCGGCAGCTCCAGCAAAATCTGGTTGCCATCGCGCACAAAAAACTCGTGCGGCTTGACCTTTAGGCTCACGTACAGATCGCCCGGCACGCCGCCGCGCGGCCCGCCGTCGCCGCCGCCGCTGATCCGAATCCGCATCCCGTCATCAACGCCAGCGGGAATCGTCAGGGTGCGCTTGATGCTCTCGCGCACGCGGCCCTCGCCGCGACATTCCTTGCAGGGAATTGGAATAATCGAGCCGCGCCCGTTGCACTGATCGCAGGTTGTGACTGTGACCATATTGAGGAACGCCCGCACCCGCATCTCGCCCGAGCCGTTACACTTGGTACAGCGGGTCGGCTCGGTGCCTGGCTCGGCGCCATTGCCGCCACAGACGGTGCAGCTCTCCAGATGGCGATACTCGATCTCTTTCTCCGTGCCGAAGATCGCCTCCTCGAAGGTGATCGTCAGATCGTAGCGCAGATCGGCGCCCTGGCGAACTCCCGAGCGGCCGCCGCCGCCTGGGCGCGCACCCTGGCCAAAGAAGGCATCGAAGATCGAGCTGAACGGGTCGGCGCCGCCAAAGCCGGCAAACGGGTCGAAGCCAGCTCCGCCCATGCCCGCGTGGCCATACTGGTCGTACATGGTCCGCTTCTGGTCGTTGGAGAGCACCTCGTAGGCTTCGGTGGCCTCTTTGAACTTATTTTCCGCCTCGACATCGCTGGGGTTGCGGTCAGGGTGATGCTGCATCGCCAGCTTGCGATACGCTTTCTTGATCTCATCAGCGCCTGCGCCTCGACTCAGTCCCAGGACGTCGTAATAGTCGCGTTTCGTCTGTGTTGCCATAATTGTTCCTGCATTGCAAAGGTCAGCCAGCCAAGCCAGCGCTGGCTGGTTGACCTTTGAGGTTAGATTTCGTTTTCGTTTTCGGGCTCAGGTTCCAGGCCAAAATCCGGGGCTGGCTTCAGCCGCTGCATTGCGACACTCAGCTCGGCCGCCCGATTGTTGATGATCTCCATATCGTCGCCGTCCAGCACCGCCCGCAGCGCGGCGATACGGTCCTCGACGGTGTTGCGAATGTCCCGCTCCAGATCGTCCGGGGCCTCGCGCAGCATCCGATCGGCGGCGTACATCACGCCGTCGGCCTTGTTGCGCACCTCGATCTGCTCGCGGCGCAGCTGATCCGAGTCGGCGTTGGCCTCGGCATCGCGGATCATCGCCGCAATCTCTTCATCGTTCAGGCCCGACGAGGCCGTGATGGTGATGTGCTGGGCCCGATTGGTGTTTTTGTCGTTGGCGCTCACATTGACGATCCCGTTGGCGTCAATGTCGAAGGTGACCTCAATCTGCGGCACGCCGCGGGGCGCGTGCGGGATCCCGTCCAGGGTGAAGCGCGCCAGCGATTTGTTGTAGCGCGACTCGGCCCGCTCGCCCTGGAGCACGTGAATCTCGACGCTGTTCTGGTTGTCGCTGGCGGTCGAAAAGACCTGCGAGCGCTTGGTTGGGATGGTCGTGTTGCGATCGATCAGCGGGGTCATCACGCCGCCGTAGGTTTCAATCCCCAGCGTCAGCGGCGTTACGTCAAGCAGCAGCACATCGGTGACATCGCCGGACAGCACGCCCGCCTGAATCGCCGCGCCGATCGCCACCACCTCATCGGGGTTGACGCCCTTGTGCGGGTCTTTGCCAAAGTATTTCTTGACCGCCGCCTGCACCGCCGGCATGCGCGTCTGGCCGCCGACCAGAATAACCTCGTTGACATCGCCTGGCTTCAGCCCGGCATCCTGCAGCGCCAGCTTGATCGGCTTCATCGTGCGCTCGATCAGGTCGGCGGTAAGCTGCTCCAGCTTGGCCCGGCTCAGCGTGAGGTTGAGATGCTTGGGACCGCTCTGATCGGCGGTGATAAAGGGCAGCGAGATATCGGTCTGGAGCACCGTGGACAGCTCCTGCTTGGCCTTCTCGCCAGCTTCCTTGAGCCGCTGCAAAGCCATGCGGTCGGAGCGCAGGTCGATGTTAGTTTCGCGCTTGAACTCATCGGCCAGCCAGTCGATGATCTTCTGGTCGAAATCATCGCCGCCCAGATGGGTATCGCCATTGGTTGCCTTGACCTCGAACACACCATCGCCAAGCTCCAGGATCGAGACATCGAACGTGCCGCCGCCGAGATCGTAGACGATAATGATTTCGTCTTCGGCGCGATCCAGCCCGTAGGCCAGGGCGCTGGCGGTTGGCTCGTTGATAATCCGCAGCACCTCCAGCCCGGCAATCCGCCCGGCATCTTTGGTCGCCTGACGCTGCGAGTCATCGAAATAGGCTGGCACGGTAATCACGGCCTGGGTGACTGGCTCGCCCAGGTACGCCTCGGCGTCGGCCTTGAGCTTTTGCAGCAGCATCGCCGAGACTTCCTGGGGCGAGTAGTCGCGCCCGCCCATCAGCACCCTCACATCGCCGTTCGGCGCGCTGGTCAGGCGATAGGGCAGAATCTCTTTATCGCGCTGGACGCTTGGCGCATCGAATTTGCGCCCGATAAACCGCTTGACCGAAAAAATAGTATTTTCGGGGTTGGTGACCGCCTGGCGTTTCGCCACCAGACCAACCGTCCGCTCGCTATTTTTGCTCAGCGCCACAACCGAAGGGGTAATCCGCGAGCCTTCCGCATTCGTAATGACGGTCGCCTCGCCACCCTCCATCACCGCAACTACCGAGTTGGTGGTTCCCAGATCAATTCCAATGACTTTCGCCATATTTAGCTCCAATTAACAAGTAGCAACCATCAACTATCATCTTTGCCTGGGCTATGATAATCAATCGTTGCTAATTGAGGTTACTTTCCGACTTTTACCATGGTTGGGCGCAAGATTTTTTCGCCCAGTTTATAGCCGCGCTGAAGCTCTTCCACAACTTTGTTGGCCTGATCTTCGCCAGCTTCTTCATACATCACGGCCTCGTGGAAGTTCGGGTCGAACTCTTCGCCAACCGCGTTGATCGGCTGCACGCCCGCGCCCTCCAGCAGCATCTCGAATTTTCGCTGTACCTGTTTGACGCCGCTGAGCCACGGATTGTTGTCGATCTCAGCGGGAACATGGGCCATTGCGCGGCCCAGATCGTCCAGAACCGGCAGCAGCTTCAACAGCAGGCCGGCGCCGGCGTTGCGAATCAGCTCCTCGCGCTCGCTTTCGGTGCGCCGCTTATAGTTCTTAAAGTCGGCGACCGAGCGCAGCCAGTTCGATTTATTTTCTTCTGACTCGAGCTCCAGCGCGGCGATGCGCTGCTCAAGATCGTTGATGCTTGGCTCAACGTAGGGAGTTTCGTTGTCAGAGATTACGTTTTCGACATTTTCGGTCATGGGTTGCAAATCCTCCACATTAAGTGCTGAGAAGGTCAGAGAGGCGCGATCAAACGATCAGAGCGCTTCCTTGGCCTTGGTATCTGTGCCATATAAATCGTTGAGTAGGTCGCTCATCACCGTGGCGATATAGCGAACGGTTGAGATCGAGCGCGGATAGGCCATTCGGCGCGGGCCAAGCACACCGAGAACCCCGGTTGCCTCGCCATCGACGCCATAGCGGGAGAGCACGACGCTGTAGTCGCGCAGCTCGTCGCGGCCATGCTCGCCGCCAATAATCACCTGAACGCCGTTCGAGGCCAGCGCCTGCGGGATCAAGGTATCGAGCATTGCGCCGCCCTGGAGGATCGAAAGCACCTCGCGCACCCGGCCCACATGCATAAACTCCGGCTGATCAAGCATCTCCAGCAGCCCATCGTGATGAATCAGCTCATTCATCTGATCCTCGAACTGCTGCATCGAGCGGGCGATCATATCCAGCACCGTGCGCTCAAAGCCGCTCAGCGGCGGCTCGCTGGTCGCGGCGGCCTGGGCCTGGGCGCGAATGGCCGCAACCGAGACGTTATCGCACAGGCTATTGATGTGGATCGCCGAGCGGCTGAGCTGGTCCTGGATCGTGTCCGGCTCGGCTGGCAGCGTTTGCTGTTTGACCGTGCCCTCGTGCAGCACCAGCACCATCAGCACCGTCATATCGTTGATCGCGATCAGCTCCAGGTGCTTGAAGCGGCTCTCGTAGGCACGTGGCGGCGTAACCACTGCGGCGGCGTGGGCGGTCCGCGAAAGCACCGCCGCCGCCAGATGAATCCACTGGTCGAAATCCGAGCGCACCTGATAAAACTGATGTTTGATCGTGCGCTGCTCCTGGGCCGAGAGCGGCGCCCGGTCCATCAGATTTTCAACAAAGAAGCGATAGCCGGTATCCGTGGGCACGCGCCCGGCCGACGTGTGCAGATGGGTCAGCAGACCCGCCTCTTCCAGCGCCGACATCTCATTGCGCACGGTCGCAGAGCTAACCCCCATCTGGCGGGCCAGATCCTGGGAGGCCACCGGGGTCGCTGTTTCAATATATTGTTGGATAACCGCCTTGAGAATGCGGCGCCGTCGTTCGGATAGGTCGAGGTTCATCGCTCTCACCTCTGCTTTAGCACTCGCAGGCTGGGAGTGCTAACCAGGCAAGTTATAGAATTGGCGTGCCTTCTGCACGCCGACAAAAATTGTATCATGGCTTAGGGGAGAGCGCAACGCCGCTGCACGGCATCGCCAGGGCAATCGCATCTAAATCTATAGTGTCCATTTTTGAGCAAAAAAGCCCCATGATAAGCGAGCAAATGCTTATTTTTAGCATGAATGAGCGATACTGTTCCCGTCTTTTTTGGTTTTGGTGCCGTTAAACCATGACATACCGATCAAAAAACGCTGTTTTGAGCAAACAATGTCTGTTTTTGATTTGGATGCGATTGCCCTGTTTGTATCACGCCGCTATGCTCACAGATTGACCTAAATCAGCTATCATACAAGCTGACACTATTTGCGAGCGATGACATCTCGAAGGGCCGGAAGGAAACCAGAGCTGGGGCAGGCACACCGTTGTGCGAGCCATTCGGAGATTAGGATCTATGGCAACAGGAGGATTTTAGTGGCAACGCAACAACGTCCAGACTTTAACATCTGTGTGTTCTGTGGCTCCCGCCCCGGCACCGAGCCGGAGTATCTGGCGGCGGCCACTCAGCTTGGCGCCGCGCTGGCCGAGCGCGGGATTGGCCTGGTCTATGGCGGCTCGTCGATGGGGCTGATGGGGGCGGTGGCGAATAGCTGTCTGGCGGCCGGCGGCTACGTTCAGGGCGTGATCCCCGACGCGCTGTTTTTGAAGGAGATCGCCCACCCGCGCCTGTCGGAGCGCCATGTCGTCAAGAGCATGCACGAGCGCAAGGCCATGATGGCCGACCACGCCAACGGCTTTATCGCCCTGCCCGGCGGCCTGGGCACGCTGGAGGAGCTGTTTGAGATTATCACCTGGGCCCAGCTCGGCATCCACGCCAAGCCGATTGTGGTCTGGAATGTGGCCGGCTACTACGATGCGCTGCTGAGCTTTATCAACCACAGCGTGGCCCAGGGCTTCGTCGCCCCGGCCCACCGCAAGTTCGTCTCGGTGCGCAACGATCTGGAGCAGGTGCTGGAGGACCTGAGCTCGTTCAAGGCGCCGACCAGCATCGCCAAGTGGCTCGACCGCGACGAGACGTAGGGCATCGGGGGTCGGGGTTCGGGGATCAGGGATCGGGCATTGGCACTGATTGCCGTGTTTAACCCACAAAGATGTCTACAACAGGCAGGGCGCAGAATTCTGTGCCCTGCCCTGTTGAGTATCGACGTTCCTCATTGCATTCAAGGAGAGCCCGAGTATGGCCGAATCAGCCGAGCCTAGTCAAGGCTTGTTTGTCCCAAAAGTTTCAAAAAGAAGCCTGGGCATTCCTGGCACCGCCCTGGTATGGCTCTGCTACGTCGTCGCGAGTGCGCCTTTGATATCGATTATCGGATTATATCTGTTCTCATGGCGCGCGATGACTCTGATTGGACACTGGCCACAGCCGATGGTCGATGACCCAAAGTTTATCGGACCAGGTGATCGAATCATGGATATGCTATCTAAATACCTATGTCGAACAGTCCCGCAGCTTACGCGCCCATCGCACCATCTATAGTAGATGGGCGATTGCCACTACAGCGAGTTGATCGGCCGGATCAGGTCGGGGGTGTCGTTGCTGGGCGTGTTGATGCTCCTGGAGACCGCGTAGACGCGCATTGCATCCTCGGGGTAGGGCAGCAGCATCGCGTGCAGGTCGAGCGGATCGGTGGCGGGGTCGAGCCAGGCAGCCTCGTGCTCCGGGCGCAGGATCGCCGGCATGCGGTTGTGGATTGGCGCGGTCAGCGCGTTGGCCGAGGTGGTGATAATTGTGAACGAGCGCAGCGCCTCCTCGCCCTCGCGCCAGGTCTCCCACAGCCCGGCGAAGGCAAACGGCGCCTCATCGTTCATCACAAAGCGCATCGGGATCTTGCCGTCAGCGGTTTTCTGCCACTCGTAGTAGCCATCGGCCGCCACCAGACAGCGGCGTTTGCGAAAGGCCTCGCGGAACGACGGCTTCTGGGCCAGCGTCTCGGCCCGCGCATTGATCATCTTGTTGCCGATCGCCGGATCCGCGGCCCAGTGCGGGATCAGACCCCAGCGAAATACATCGATCCGCCGCCCGCCAGCATCCCTCAGCACCACCGGCAGCCGCTGGGTTGGCGCCGCATTGTAGCGCGGCCCGGTCGGCTCGCCCGCCAGCTCGGCCGCGAAGCGCTGCGCCAGCGCCGCCGGATCGGTGGTAATCGTATAGCGTCCACACATTTCTCGCCTCCAGGGTGTTTGCTAGACGCTGCGGACTGCGGCTAAAGCTCCTGCAGCGTTTCAATCGCCTCGTCGGGCTGAGCGCCCTCGTCCACGTTGAACAGACCGAGATAGATATGCTCATCGAGCCGCGCCTGCCGCAGCTGATCGCCCCACAGAATCGGGTGGATGCCGCGCCAGCGCTGGGCCAGAAAGTGGCGAATCGCCGTCAGCGGCTGGGTTGGGGCGGGTGCCGCAGGGCTGATCGCGCCCGCCTCGGCCTCGTCACGCAGGGCGGCGGCGCGGAAGGTGCAGAAGCCACCCTGGCACGGCCCCATCCCCAGGCGGGTATCGCGTCGGATATCGTCGACGCTGGTCGCGCCCTCACGCCAGGCCTGCAATACCTGCGCCCGCGTCACCAGCTCGCACTCGCAGACCAGATTGCCATACGAGTGGCTGGCCTCGACCGTGGCCAGCGGCGCCCCAACCTTGAACGAGCGGCGCTGGTCGGGCGGCGGAATCACCTCGATGTGGGTCAGGCAGGGCGCGACCACATTCAGCTGGGCCGCCACCATGTCAACCGTGCGCTCGGCCATCATCCGATAGGTGGTGTACTTGCCGCCGACCACCGAGACCAGGCCGCGCACGCCATCGCGAGATGCGTGATCGAGGACCTTGAAATCGCGGCTGAGATCGCGGCTGAGATCGTGGTCGCTGGTTTTTTCGCGGTAGAGCGGGCGCACCCCCGCCCAGGCCCGCAGCAGCCGCGCCCGCGACAGCCCCGGAATCAGCTTATCGCCCTCCTCCAGGATCAGCGCAATCTCGGGCGCGGTGATCGAGCGGTCGTCGGGGTTGGGGACGCTCTCGTCGGTGGTGCCAGCCACGCAGACGGTGCGAATCGGCACAATAATATCGCCATCGCCCGGCGGCTTGCAGCGGTTGACCACCGTGTTGACCAGCCGATGGTTGAGCGCAATCATCACCCCTTTGCCGGCCACGATATCGATCGCCACCCCGGCCAGCCGCCCGATCTGACCGGCCCAGGCGCCCGCCGCATTGACGATCGCGGCGCACTCGACCGTGGTCTGGGCGCCGCTGCGAATATCCTGCAGCGTCGCGCCGCGCACCGCGCCAGCCTGAACGTGAATCGCCACCACCTGCTGATAGACCAGCACCTGGGCGCCATACTCACGGGCCGAGCGGGCGTTGGCCTCGACGGTCAAAAACGAGTCGGCCGCGCCATCGGCGACCTCGAAGGCGTGGGAGATATGCGGATGCAGGGCGGGCTCGCGCTTGAGCACATCGCGCAGCCGCACCTGGCGCGCCGTGACCCCGGCGGCGTAGCACACGCTGACAAACTCCTCGGCGTAGCGCTTGGGGTCGTGGGGCGTGGAGACAAACAGGCCGCCGGTATCCTCGATGCAGTGCGGGATAATCCGGCGCAGAATCGTGTTCTCAATCGCGCAGTCGCGGGCCGCCTCGGCATCGCGCTCGACATAGCGCGCCCCCGAGTGGAGCAGCCCGTGATAGCGCCCAGTCGTACCATCGGCCAGATCGCGCCGCTCCACCAGGGTTGCCCGCAGGCCGCGCATCGCCAGATCGCGCAGCACGCCGGTGCCGGTCGCGCCGCCGCCAATCACCAGAACATCGGTTGAAAAAGAAGCGCACATAGTCGAAACTCGATAAAAAAAGAAAGGTGGCGGAAAGCGTTTAAGCCAGCCCACCACCTCAGCCAATCCCGAACTGCCGAGCTACCAGCGGCCCAGCTGCGGCTGCCCCTCGGGGAACATCGCCCCGACCGAGATGCCGGTGTGAATCCGCTGGATCACCTCGCCGAGCAGCGGGGCGACCGATTTGACCGTCAGGGCCGGCCAGCGTTTTTCCGGCGGAATCGCCAGCGTGTCGGTGGTCACAAAGCGCTCGATCGGGCTATTGCGCAGCCGCTCGACCGCGCCCTCGGAGAGGATCGGGTGGATCGCCGCCGCCCGCACCGAGCGGGCGCCCTGGTTGAGCAGCAGTTCGGCCACCCGGATCAGCGTGTGGGCGGTCGAAACCTCATCATCGATGATGATACAGTTGCGGCCGGCCACCTCGCCCAGGATCGCCAGCGTCGAGACCGAGCCATCGTTGTGGTTGGCGCGGCGCTTCTCGACGATCGCCAGCGGCAGGCCCAGCGCCTCGGCGAAGTTGCGCGCCCGCTTGGCGAAGCCCAGCCCCGGCGACACCACAATCGCATCCTCCAGCCCCCACGAGCGCACCTCGCTGATCAGCAGGTGGACCGCGCTCATCTCATCGACGGGAATACTGAAGAAGCCCTGAATCTGCCCGGCGTGCAGATCGAGGGTCAGCACCCGCTCGGCGCCCGCCGCCACGATCAGGTCGGCCAGCAGCCGCCCGGTGATTGGCACGCGGGGCTGGTCCTTTTTGTCGGTGCGGCTGTAGGCGAAGTAGGGCAGCACCGCCGTGATGCGGCCGGCTGACGAGCGCTTGAACGCATCAAGCATAATCAGCAGCTCCATAATCGAGTGGCTCAGCGGCGAGCCAAACGACTGCACCACAAACACATCCTGCTCGCGCACACTTTCCTCGATTTTGACAAAAATATTCTCGTTGGGAAACGTGCGAATGCTGATCTCGCCCTGGCGCACCCCGATATACGAGCTGATCGCGTTGGCCAGCGCCGGATTGCCGGTTCCGCTGAAAATCCGCATTTCATCAAAGCGGCTCATTCTATTCCTCCACAATGCAACATACGGCCGATCCTACAGGGTAATGGCGGCGCGGAACTCGGCATCGTCTTCGTGCGGGCCGACGATCGACAGATACAGGTTATCCGGGCGAATCAGGCGCTGGGTGACGCGGCGAATATCGTCCTGGGAGACGGCCTCGATCCAGGCCACAATCTGCTCGACCGGGATCACCTCGCCGTAGCGCAGCTCGTGGCGGCCATTGCGATTCGCCACCGCCCAGGTATCCTCCAGGCCCAGCAGCATGCCGCCCTTGACCTGCTCCTTGATGCGGGTCAGCTCGGCAGCGGTCACGCCGTCGTCGCGGAGCTTGCGCAGCTCGGTGATAACCGCCTTGATGGCCGCGTGGGCCTTGCTGACCTCGACGCCGCCGTAGATGACCCACTTGCCGGCGTCATCGTACTCGCTGGTGTAGGAGCCGACATTGTAGGCCAGGCCGCGCTCCTCGCGAATCTCCTGGAACAGCCGCGACGACATGCCGCCGCCGAGCACATTGTCAACCACGCTCAAGGCCCAGCGGTCGGGATCGGTGTAGGCAAAGGTTTTCAGGCCGAGGGCGAAGTTGGTCTGCTCGGTGGCCTTGCCGGTCAGGTTCACCACCGGGCCGCCGGCGGTCTCGACCGTGGTAATTGGGCGATGCAGCGCGCTGGTCGGATAGTCGGCGAACAGCGAAGTGATCGTATCGACCATCTTGGTGCTTTCGAGATTGCCGGCCACCGAGATCACCGTGTTGGCGGCGGTGTAGTGGCTGGCGCGATAGGCCAGCAGATCCTCGCGGGTGAACCCGCCGACCGTCTCCAGAGTTCCGGCGATATCGCGGCCAAGCGGCTGCTCGCCCCACATCGTCTCGTCCAGAATCTGATGCACCCACTGGGCGGGCACATCGAGCGACATCTTGATCTCCTCTTGGATCACGCCGCGCTCTTTTTCAATCTCCTTGGGGTCGAAGAGCGCCCCGGTCAGCATATCGGTCAGCACATCCAGGCCGCGCTCGGTATGGATATCGGCAACTTTACAGTAGTAGTTGGTGACATCAAACGAGGTCGAGGCATTCAGGTAGCCGCCAACGCCCTCGATGGCCTCGCTGATCGCTTTTGCCGTCGGTCGGCGGGCGGTGCCCTTGAAGAACATATGCTCCAGAAAGTGCGAGATCCCGCTCAGGTGGGCCGCTTCGTAGCGCGAGCCGACGCGGGTAAACATCCCCATTGAAACCGAGTGGGTATGGGGCATCTCATCGGTATAAATACGCAGGCCATTGGGCAATACCACTTTAACAGGGGCCATTGGATACTCCTCAAGCGACTAAAAAGCAAACTCGATCTAATCCTCATCATAGCACAGTTTGCAGGCGAACATGGCCTGGCGGGTAGCACATACGAGCAGATTTCGCTTGGACAAATCTCCGATCTGCGCGCGCCTGAACTCTCTGATCTACAGACCAGGATATGGGATAAATCGGCGCGATCCAGGGTGCGCCGCCGCTGCGCTAGGGAGTAGAGGCGGCATTCTTTTAAGCCTTTGGGATCGACCAAGCCCAGCCGATTCGGCGTGGCATTTCCCCGAATCCAAGAAACACCCCGGCTGAGTGGTTGCAACGTTGCGCATAATTTCTGGTATTATTACCTCGCTCCCTAAGTGTATACATTACACAAAAACCAACTCATCAAAACGGGGTCAACGCTTGGTCACAGGGACAACACCACATTCAAAATTCAGTACAGGGCCACAATTGAGCTACGACAATGACTGTCATTCTAAAAACTCTTCCACAGGATTATCCCGCCAGTTTGTGCATCGAGAGCATAATTCTGCACCCTAAATTCAGCCAATAATGGATTGTGATAGAGCCACGGTAGTTATGTAGTATTGAGAAGGAGGACCACGTCAGCATTTAAAAACCCACGCTTTCATCTGTTCACCAACCTCGTTGTCACTCAAAAAAGGAGTAGCTGTTCGTGAAATACCGCTTTAGTCGCCTTATCACCCTAGTCGCCCTCCTCTCGATCTTTGGCTCGCTCGTTAGCCTCAGCCAGCCCACTCGGGCCGCTGAACCAAGCAATCAAGCCAACAAAACAATGGATAATGTCACCGATGTAACCGCATCGGGCGTTACCGCTGTTAGCAATGATGACAAGCCCAAGAAAGCCAAGCTGTACGGCGCACTGCCAACCGCTGGCACAGTCAAAGTTATCGTTCAGTTTCGTGATGAGCCGTTGGCAACCTATGCCGGCAACCTGCCAGGTCTGAAAGGCACTGCGCCTTCAGCCACTGGCGACGTTAAGCTCGACATTACATCTGCCGAGAGTGTTGCCTACCGCACCTATCTTGAAACGGCCCAGGCTAAATTCCTGGATACGCTCAAGGCTGAAAACATCAAGGCAATCAAGCTAGCCGAGTACACAGTCGTCTACAATGGTATGGCGCTGGATCTCCCGGTCGGCGATGTTGAGAAACTGCTGGCTCTGCCAGAGGTCGCTCAGGTTGAGGTCAACCAGATTAATACGCTGGATACTGACAGCAGCAACGCCTTCATTCAGACCCCAGCGCTCTGGCAAGAAGTTGGCGGCACCGCCGCCGGCTCAACTGGCGGCGAAGGTATCGTTATCGGTGTCATCGACAGCGGTATCTACAATCCTTCAGCAGCCATTACCAGCACTGGCATCCACCCCTCACTAACAGATCCTTCGCCGATTGGCGGCGACTACACCAATACATTCACCTACACCGGTGTGTGTGCTCCGGTCAGCCCACAGACTCAGAACGGGGACTTTGGCCTCTGTAACGATAAGCTGATTGGCGCCTGGTGGTATAACGCCTCGGGCATTGCCGATCCAGGCGAGACCCAGTCACCGATGGACCAAGACGGCCACGGCACGCACACCGCAACCACCTCTGGTGGTAACGGCGGCGTGGTTAGCCCCTTCGGCACCGTTTCAGGTGTTGCACCCCGCGCCCGCATCATCGCCTACAAAGTATGTTGGGAAAAAGATCCTAACAACTCCAGTGATGGCGGCTGTGGTAGCCTCGACTCCGTCTCCGCAATCAACCAGGGCGTTATCGACGGCGTTGATGTGCTCAACTACTCGATCAGCGGCGGCAATAGCCCCTGGACCGATTCAGTTGAAGTTGCCTTCCGCAACGCGACCGCTGCCGGCGTTATCGTCAACGCCTCGGCTGGCAATGCCGGCACCGATGGCTCAGTTGCCCACCAGTCGCCATGGCTGATCACGGTTGCTGCAAGCACCCAGGCCCGCGAGTTCAAAGGCAACCTGACCGCTGTTTCTGGCCCAACCCCACCAACCCCGCTGGTCGGTGCATCGCTGTACCCAGGCCAGGTCACTGGTGTCATCAAGCTGGCGCCGCTTCAGGCGGTTGCCGGCGAAGTCGCAACCGTGCCAGGCCTGTGTCAGGCCGCCTACCCAGCTGGCACCTTTAACGCAACCGATATTGTGATTTGTCGCCGTGGCATCAACGCCCGCGTGCTCAAATACGCCAATGTCTTTGCTGGCGGCGCTGGCGGCGGTATCATCGTCAACGCGGCTGCCAACCAAGGCATTGTCGCCGACTTCTGCACCAAGGTGTGTCTGCACCTGGAGCAGAACAGCACAGCTGAAAGCGCCGCTGGCGAAGACCTGATCACCTACGTCGCCGCCAACCCTGGCGTGACCGGAACCCTCAACGGTGGCGTTAAGGTTATGGGCGCTGGCGATAAAATGGCCGGCTTCAGCTCACGCGGCCCAGCCACGACCCCCAACATGCTGAAACCAGACGTAACCCTGATCGGCGTTGATGTCAACGCTGGTCACACGGCCTTCGTTTGGGACAATGGCTTTGCCGATGGCCAGACCTTCCAGGTCATTGGTGGCACGTCCATGTCCAGCCCGCACTCCGCTGGTATCAGCGCGCTGATGCGCCAGCTGTACCCAACCTGGACCCCGGCCGAAATCAAATCGGCGATGATGTCAACTGCTAAAACCTCTGTGGTCAAACCAGATGGCACCACCCCCGCCAACCCATTCAACATGGGCAGCGGTCGGGTTGACCCAACCAAGCTGATCGACGCAGGCCTGACCTTGAACGAGACGAACGCCAACTTCATCGCCGCTAACCCGGCTACTGGTGGCGATCCGCGCACGCTCAACCTGGCCAATGCCGTCAACAACGCCTGTATCGGCACCTGCACCTGGACCCGTACGGTTACCAACCGGGCTGGTGTCTCAACCACCTGGAATACCGCCGGTTCAACTACCGATGGCATTACCGTCACGATCTCACCGGCCAGCTTCACCCTGGCAGCCAACGCCACACAGGTTGTTACGATTATGGCGAACACCGCTGGCGTACCAATCAATGGCGCATGGCGCTTTGGCCAGGTCACCCTGACCGAGGCCACCAACCTGGCCCCAGCTTCACACTTCCCCGTTGGCGTAATCGCGGCCAGCGGCCAGGTCCCTGTAGAAGTCGAGCTGGAAACGCATCGCACCAGCGGCGACGCAACCATCGATGGCTTCCAGTCGGTGGAAATCACCGCCCTGACCGTGCGTGAGTACGGTCTGGTCAAAGGTGTGCAAACCACCCAGGCCCTCGAAGGCGACAGCGTCAATGGCAGCGCCTACGATGATCTAACCGATGGTGTGTTCTACACCACCTTCACCGTGCCAGCCGGCGCAAAACGCATGGTTGCCCAAATCCTCGCGTCAACCTCCACCGACATTGACCTGTTTATCGCCCGCGATGCCAACAACGACGGCATTCCACAGGAAGGCGAGCAGACCCACGTCAGCGCCACAGGAGCCGTTCTTGAGCAGGTCGATGTGCTCAATCCTGTCGCTGGCACCTACTTTGCGATTGTCCAGAACTGGGAAGCTTCCGCCGGCGCCCCCGACGTAACCACATTGGTAACCGCGGCTGTCCCTGGCACCGATGTTGGCAATCTGGACGTCACCGGCCCAGCAACTGTCCCAGGCGGCAATGCCTTCTCCGTTGAAGCAATGTGGAACGAGCCCGCAATGCAGGACGGCGAGATCTGGTACGGCGCGTTCGATCTTGGGACCGACGCTGCCAACCCTGGCAACATTGGCACGACCAAAATCAGCATCGCCAAGCTGCCAGACGACGTAAGCAAAGTTGCCAGCAGCGACTTTGTTGCCGTTGGCGAGTATGTCACCTATACCCTGACTATCACCAACTACAGTGACGTCGCCGACACGTTCTATCTCACCGATACGCTGCCAGCCGGCCTGACCATTGACCCGGCCAGCCTCACCGGCGGTGCCGTCTACAATGCCGGCCCCAACAGCGTAACCTGGAACGGCAGCATCGCGGCACCAGCCAGCGGCTATGGCTTCACCGACAGCCGCACCGGCGGGCCATCCCTGCCGTTTGTCGACCTGACCGGCACGGCCAATGTGTATAACCTATGCGCTGGCAGCGCCCAGTGCGACGAGTCAGCAGTTACCTACACATTTACCGCCGCTGGTACCTACAACATGTTTGGCCAGGCCATCGACAAACTGCGCTTCTTCAGCAATGGTCTGGTGCAGAATGGCACGCTAACGTTTGATGGAGCCGCCGATTACTACCTCGCGCAGGATATGCCAGACGTAACCTCGCCAAATGGTGTCTTTGGCGGTCTCTGGACTGACCTTGACCTCGATGGCACCTCAGCCTCGGATACCGGCGCTGGCACGATGCTGTTGAATGCCCTGACCGGGGTCGATACGAATGCGCCGAGCGATGCCTTCATTGTTGCTCACTACAAGAATGCAGACATCTACGACGCACCAACGTCAGACCTGAACTTCAATATCATGGCCCGTTTGGGCAATAGCGGCCAAATCTGTGCCGTCTACGGCGCAACCCTCACCGGCGACCTGGTTCAGGGCGCTAATGAGGGCGGCGGCGTCTTCAGTGGTGTCAGCGTTGGTATCGAGAATACCGCTGGCACCGAGGGTACCAGCTACTACTACAATGGCACGCCGCTGGCCAACCAGCCAGCCCCGAACACCACCTTCTGTGCCTCGCCAGAGGTTGGTCCCGCCCAAACCCACACCATTACCTTCCGGGCAATGGTGACCGCTGCCGGACCCATCACCAACTCTGTTGATGTTACCTCGGCAAACGTTGCTGGTACCGCGGTAGGCCAGGCAGTGATCAACGAGCAGATGGTTATGTATCTGCCAATGATCAACCGCTAGATACTGTTAGACCTGTCGGAACCGGCCGCCCCCGCTCCTCTGGAGTGGGGGCGGCGCGTTTTAGCCGCTCAAAACCTCGCGAAAATCGCTTTGGCATTCTTGCCGTATAATTTTGGCTGATGGAAATTATTCTCACCCACCCACATACCGACTTTGACGCTCTGGCGGCGCAGCAGGCGGCGGCCCGAGTGTACCCGCACGCCTATGCGGTGCTGGCCCCTCAGCTCAATGCCAACGTGGCCGAGTTTGTCGGCCTCCACCGCGATGCGCTGCGCCTGGTCGAGCGGGCCGCCCTGCCGGCCGAGCGCGTCACCCGCTTTATTCTGGTCGATACCGACCGCCGCTGGGGCGACTGGCCGGTCGCCGACGATTGCCAGACCATCATCATCGACCACCACGGCGCCAGCCAGCCGCCAGCGCCAGGCATCCAGCGGATCGGCGCCGCCGTCGGGGCGACCACGACCATTCTGGTCCAGCAGCTCCTCGAGCACGCCGCCCCGCTTTCGCCCACCGAGGCGACTCTGTTTTTGCTGGGCATCTATGAGGATACCGGCGACCTGACCTACACCGATACCACGCCGATCGATCTGCGCACAGTCGCGACGCTGCTGGAGCGCGGCGCCGACCTGAGCGCGATCAGCCAGTATCGCCAGCGTGGCCTGACCCCCGCCCAGGATAGCGCCTACCAGGCCCTGTTCGACCAGCTCCGCTCGACCGAGATTGGCGGCTGGCCGGTGTTGCTTGGCTGGGCCCAACTGGAGCAGCACACCCCCGGTCTATCGGGCCTGGCCGAACGCCTGCGCGACATCTACGCCCCCGCCGTGCTGATTCTGGCCCTCGGGATCGGCGACGGCGGCACCCAGCTGATCGGGCGGTCCGAGGCCGCCGCGCTGGATTTAGGGGTGCTGATGGCGGAGTGGGGCGGCGGCGGCCACGCCCAGGCCGCCGCCGCCTTTGTGCGCGACCGGGCACCCGAGGAGCTGTGCCGCGCAATTGAGGCCCGTCTGCCAGCGCTGATCAGGCCCGCCACCACCGCCGCCGAGATTATGACCCGCCCGGTTCGTGCGCTGCAGCCCGAATCGACGATTCAAGCCGCCGCCGAGGTGCTGCGGCGCTGGAGCTACAACGCGGTGCCGATCATCGACGAGCACGGCACGCTGCTGGGCGATATCGGGCGCACCGAGCTGACCAAAGCCGAGCGCCACGGCCTGAGCGAGGTGCCCGTCCGCCGCTATCTGTGGCGCTCGCCAAGCACGCTTGCGCCCACCACAACCCTGCGCGAGGTGCGCCAGCAGGTCGCCAACGATCCGCGCGGGCGGGTCTATGTGGTCGATGCCGCGCGCCAGCTGCTGGGGCTGATCACTCGCGGCGATATCCTGCACTACACCGAGCGCGGCAGCACACCGGCTGGCGCCGATGCCCAGCACAGCGCCCAGTTTGAAGCGGCGCTCGACCAGAGCACCTGCGAGCGCGCCGACTGGGCCAGCGCCTGGGCCGCCAGCCAGGGCTGGGGCGTGTATGCGGTCGGTGGCTTTGTCCGCGATGTGCTGCTCGGCCGCCCGCCCGGCGATCTCGATCTGGTGGTCGAGGGCGATGCGATTGCGGTCGCCACCGCTCTGGCCGGGCAGACGGACGGCACACTGCGCGCCCACGCCCAGTTTGGCACCGCCACCGTCGAGTGGCCGCACGCCCTGGTCGGCCACCTCGACTTTATCACCGCCCGCACCGAGTTCTACGAGCACCCGTCCGCCCTGCCCGAGATCGAGGCGGCCTCGCTGCGCCACGACCTGCATCGGCGTGATTTCACAATCAATACGCTGGCGCTGGCGCTGACGCCCATCCGCCGCGGCCACCTGTATGATTTCTACGGCGGGCTGCGCGATCTGCAGCGCGGTGTAATTCGGGTCCTGCATAATCTGAGCTTTATTGATGACCCGACCAGGCTGCTGCGGGCGATTCGGCTGGCCGCCCGGCTGAATTTCCAGATCGAGGAGCGGACTGGCGAGCTGATCGCCGATGCGATCGCCCAGGATGTGCTCAATCGGACCACCGCCGCCCGCATTCGCCACGAGCTGCGCCTGCTGCTCGAAGAGGATCAGGTGGCGGCGGCGCTGGCCCTGCTCGATCAGTGGGGACTGCTGGCGGCGATCCACCCCGATCTGCGCTGGGACGCCGGGCTGGCGGGGCAATTTGCCCAGGTGCTGGAGCGCAATCTGCCCGCCCTGGAGCGGCGCACGCTGCTGCTGCTGCTGCTGCTGTCCCGCCTGCCCGCCCCGGCGCGCCAGGCGCTGGCCACCCGCTACAGCCTGCCCAAAATCGAGCGGGCGCAGATCGCCGACTACAATCAGCTGGAGGCGCTCGGCGCTCAGCTCGCCCAGCCCCAGCTCGGCGCCGGCCAGCTCGATGCGCTGCTGGCCCCCTCCGACGATGCGGCGCTCCAGGCGTTCGCCCAGGCCAGCGGCGGGATAGTGGCCGAGCGGATCGAGCGCTACCGCACGGTTTTGCGCCCGATCCCAAGCCAGCTCAGCGGGCGCGATCTGCGGGCGCAGGGCGTGCCGCCAGGGCCGGAGTACCGCCGTCTGCTGGCGGAGGCCCGCGAGAAACAGCTTGATGCGTGGCGCGAGCCACAGATATAACCTTACAGTGTACAAAGGAGTAATTCATGATCTCATTCGATCTGACGGGAAAAGTGGCGATTGTAACCGGCGCCTCACGGGGAATTGGCGAGGCGATCGCCCACGCGCTGGCGCAGGCCGGGGCCAAGGTGGTGGTCTGCTCGCGCAAAATCGAGTCGGTCCAGGCGGTCGCCGAGGCGATCAACGCGGCCGGCGGCACGGCTATCGCGGTGGCCTGCCACACCGGCAAGCGCGACCAGGTCCAGGCGCTGGTGCAGCGCACGGTCGCCGAGTGGGGCCGGGTTGATATCGCGGTCAACAACGCCGCCACCAATCCGCACTTCGGCCCAATCGTCGACTCCGACGAGGGCCAGTGGGATAAAACCTACGAGGTCAATGTCAAAGGCTACTTCTGGGTGGCCCAGGCGGTCGCGCCGGAGATGGAAAAAGCTGGCGGCGGCTCGATCATCAACGTCGCCTCGGTCGCCGGGCTGCAGCCCGCCACCGCGATGGGGATCTACAGCGTCTCGAAGGCGGCGGTGATTGCGCTGACCAAACAGCTGGCCCAGGAGCTTGGCTACGCCAAAATTCGGGTCAACGCCCTAGCCCCCGGCCTGATCAAGACCCGCTTCAGCTCGGCGCTGTGGGGCAACGACGAGATCAACTCGAAGATCACCGGCAGCACGCCGCTCGGGCGGATTGGCACCGTCGATGAGGTTGCCGCCGCCGCCCTGTATCTGGCCAGCGACGCCGCCGCCTTCACCAGTGGCACGGTGTTGACGATGGACGGCGGGAGTCTGGTCAATGCGGTTCTGGGGTAGCGGGTACATCCGTTGGATGAGCCTGTCGAAGCCAAAACACGGGGCTTCGACAGGCTCATCCAACGGCGAAACGCAAAGGCTCCCGGCGGTCTAATCGCCGGGAGCCTTTGCGTTTCGCGCGGCGCCTAGATATCCGGCGGCGGCTCGGGCTCGCCGATCGCGTCGCCGTACCAGCGCTCCAGCCACTCCAGGGCCTCGCGCAGCCGGGCCTCGGGCATTCGGCGGTACGAGGTGATGCCCCACTGGCGATACAGGCCGTCGAAAATCCCCGGATACTCGTTGCGCCGCGAGCGCTCGCTGACCGTCTGGGCGACCCGCCGGACGGTGCGGGCCAGCAGGGTGGCGTTGGGCTCCAGGTCGGCGCCCATCTCGCCGTGCAGGCGGGCCTCCTGATCGGCGCTGATCTGGCGCTCGAGCAGCATCTGCTCCCGCGCCAGGTTGGCGATGGCCAGCGCGCCCCGGTAGGCGGCCTCGGCGGGCGACTGCTCCCAGCGGTTGGGCAGCAGCGTATCGTCGGTCTCGAAGCCCTGCGGCCGAAACGACTGCCACAGGATCGAGGCCATCTCGCGGGCCACGCTGGCGACCACCGGCTGGGCCGCCGCCGTCACGCTGGCGGCGTCCAGCCCGGCCACCCACAGCGGCACCAGATCGACCCGCAGGCAGGGTTGTTTTTCGTCGACGCCATCAAGGTTCGGCAGCACGAGCTGCTTGAAGCCGCTCGACAAAATCGCGTGGGATTTGATCCGCTTGACCTGGGGTGCCAGCGGGATGGCCAGCACGTCGCACAGCAGTACGAGCTGCGCGTGGCTCTGGTTCGGATCAAGCTCCAGCAGACGCCCAAGGTCGTCGCGGGGAAACGCCAGCAGTGTAGTCATTCAAAAACCTCGCATCTATTCATTATGTCAATCGCTCAACCATTGCGGTGTGGGCCTGCAGCTCCAGGGCGTCATCCAGCGGGGCCAGCGTGGCGGTCGGGTCATAGCGCCGCTGCAGCGCCAGCGTCAGCAGGTGGTCGGCGAAGTGGGGATTTTTCGGCAGCAGCGATCCGTGCATGTAGCAGCCGATCACATTCCGCCAGACCGCGCCCTCGGTGCCGTCTTTGCCATTGTTGCCGTGGCCAGCCAGGACCCGGCCGAGCGGCTGCACCCCGCCGCCGAGGTAGGTTCCTCCGCTGTGATTCTCAAAGCCGACCAGCTGCTGCCGACCCGCGCCCCAGCTGGCCTCGATCACAATGTTGCCGATCAGACGCTCGGTGCCGCCGACGGTGTGGACATCGAGCAGGCCGATGCCGGGCAGCTTTTCGCCAGCGTGGGTCAGAAAGTAGTGGCCCAGCAGCTGGTAGCCGCCACAGATCGCCAGCAGCACCATGCCGTCCTCGGCGGCGCGGCGCAGCGCGGTGGCCTGGCGCTCGACAAAATCGGCGGCGATTAAGGACTGGCCGCTATCCTGCCCGCCGCCAAAAAAGGCCAGATCAACCGTGCTCCAGTCGACCGCCGTGCCCGGCCCGACCGGCAGCAACGTGGTCGCGATGCCGCGCCAGGCGCAGCGCTGCCGCAGCGTGATAATATTGCCCCGGTCGCCGTAGATATTCATCTGCTCAGGGTACAGATGCGCAATCGTCAGCTGATAGTTGGTCATAAGCAATGTCTCCAAATCAACACCTGCCCATTGTACCTGAATTGCGCGGGCTGGCCCTCAGGACTAGCTGCTAGCCACCCGCCCCTGCATCGCCTTGACCAAAACACCATTCACCTGCATGATAATAGCGACGCGGCGAACGGTGGTCAGATTCCTGCAAGCTCATTCGCCGCACGCACGCTTCTCCCACACCGGCCGATTGCTCTTCAGAAAAAGTTGATGTTATGCAGTACACCATCGATCATGTTGCCAATTTACTCGATGTCGCCAGCGAAGATGTGGCCCTGCTGGTGCGCCAGGTCGTTGCGCCACTTCAGCACTCGCGCTACTACCACTATCTGGCGCGTCCACGGGCGGGCGGCGGCGACGGCGACGAGAGCGGCAACCAACGCCCGCGCAGCGTGCTGCTGTTTACCAGCCCCGATGAGGCGCTGGCCTTTGCCCACAAGGTCCGCATCCCCGAGACGCCCCAGGTCCGCCCGATCGAGCGCAGCGTGGTGGTGCTGCATATGCTGGCCGACGCCCGGGTCAACCGGGTGATCTTCCTCGAAGAGCCGCTCGATGACTTGCCGCCAGGCTTCACCCGCAGCCAGCTTGGCTCCCTGCCAGGCGCCTACCAGCTTGAGCGGCTTGACCTGATCGAGCGCCTGCTGATTTGACCCGTCTCATCCGCCGTGTTACACTTTTCACATAGAAATTTTAGCTATTATCGATGAGTCTTAGGCCCGCGTGGCACGTTTGCGCGCACTGCTGACGGCTCATTGCTAATTAAGTTGCGAGGGCGCATGCTCATCGTTATGGATGCTCACGCTACCACCGAACATGTGGATGCGGTGTGTAAGGTGATTACCGATATGGGTTTTCAAGCCAACCCCATGCCAGGTCCAACCCGCACCGCCATTGGAATTACCGGCAATCAGGGCGCCATCGCCGAGGCCGCCCGCATCAAGCTCATGCCAGGGGTGCGCGATGTCATTCGGGTCACCTCGCCCTACAAGCTGGTCAGCCGCGAGTTTCGCGAAGCCGACACGGTGATCGATCTGAATGGCGTGCTGATTGGCGGGCCGGACCTGGTGGTGATCGCCGGGCCGTGCTCGATCGAGAGCCGCGAGCAGCTGTTCGCCACCGCCGATGCGGTGCGGGCGGCCGGGGCCACGATTTTGCGCGGCGGCGCGTTCAAGCCGCGCACCTCGCCCTACAGCTTCCAGGGCATGGGCGAGGAAGGACTGCAGCTGCTGGCCGAGGCCCGCGAGCGCACCGGCATGCCCGTCATCACCGAGGTGATGGATACCGAGCAGGTCGATCTGGTCGCCGACTATGCCGACATTCTGCAGCTTGGCGCCCGCAATATGCAGAACTATGCGCTGCTGAAAAAAGTTGGCCGCACCCGCCGCCCGATCATGCTCAAGCGCGGCCTGTCGTCGACGATCAAGGACTGGCTGCTGTCGGCCGAGTACATTATGGCCGAGGGCAACGCCGCCGTGATCCTGTGTGAGCGGGGCATCCGCACCTTCGACAACCACTCGCGCTTCACCTTCGACCTCAGCGCGATCCCGGTACTGCGTGAACTGACCCACCTGCCGATTATCGCCGACCCCAGCCACGCGACCGGCCGCTGGCAGAGCATTCTGCCGATGTCACGGGCCAGCATCGCCGCCGGGGCCGACGGCCTGATGATCGAGGTCCATCCCAACCCGGCCTTCGCGGTCTCCGATGGCGAGCAGTCGCTGCTGCCGGAGCGCTTCGCCGACCTGATGGACCAGATCGAAAAAATCGCCAGCGCCCTGGATCGCCCGATCCCCGGACGCGCCCAGCAGCTGGCGCCGACCAATGATTAGGAGCTAGCAGCTGGTAGCTGGTAGCTGGTAGCTGGCTAATCAGCCGCACTTCGACCTGCAGCCGCTCGCTGGAATCTCCAGCGGGCGGCTGTTGGTTTAGCCAAGCTCGCCCGGCGACGGCGTGGTACAATGCTCGACGAATTATCTATGTGGATACAGCTATGCTCAATCGATCCCGCCTCCGGGCCGTCCTGCTGGATATGGATGGCGTGCTCCATCGCGGCGCGGTGGTGCTGCCGGGCGCCACCGAGCTATCGACCACGATGGTGGCGCTGGGCCTGCGCTACGCCTGTCTGACCAACAACTCCTCGCAGCTGCCCGCCATCTTTGCCGGCAAGCTGGCCGCCAGCGGCATCACCGTGCCGGTCAACCACATCATCACGTCATCGACGGCGACCGCCCAGCTGCTGCGCGAGCGCTTTCCGCAGGGCACCCGGCTGTGCGCCATCGGTATGGCGGGCGTGCAGCAGGCGCTGTTCGGCGACGGCTACTTCCTCCAGGATGACGCGGATGTCGCCGCCGTGGTGGTCGGGGTGGATTTTGAGCTGACCTACGCGAAGCTGCGGGTGGCCACGCTGGCGCTGCGGGCGGGCGCGGCCTTTATCGCCACCAACGCCGATGCAACCTTTCCGGCGCCCGAGGGGCTGATCCCAGGCGCGGGGGCGATTGTGGCCGCTCTGCAGGCCGCCAGCGACAAAGTCCCCGAGGTGATCGGCAAGCCCGAGCCGGCGATGTTCCAGGCCGCCCTGCAGCTGCTTGGGGTCAGCGCCGAGGAGACCCTGATGATCGGCGACCGCCTGGATACCGATATCGCCGGCGCGCAGCGGGCCGGGATTGCGACCGCCTTTGTCGGCTCGGGCGTCCACTCGATCGCCGAGGCCGAGGCCTGGCCGACGCCGCCCGACCTGATTCTCCCCGACCTCGCCGCCGTGCTGGCAGTTCTGCGCGGGTAACAGCGTTGAGTACTACGATGCCACTGCCAATCATCATTGTCTCGTACAACACCTGCGATCTCCTGCGCCGCTGTCTGGCGAGCCTGGCCCTGGCCTGCGTGCCAACCAGGCCAATTGTCGTGGATAACGCCTCGACCGACGGCAGCGTAGCGATGCTGCGGGCCGAGTTCCCCGCGGTCACGCTGGTCGAGCCAGGCGCGAATCTGGGCTTTGCCAGGGCCAATAACCTCGGCCTCCAGCAGTCCGGCACCGCGCCGTACGTGCTGTTTCTCAACCCCGACGCCGAGCTGACCAGCGGAGCGCTGGAGGCGCTGGTCGGCTTCCTCGACGAGCATCCTCAGGTGGGAATGGTCGCGCCGCGGCTGATCTATCCCGACGGCCAGCCTCAGCCCGCCGCCTTTCGGTTTCCGACCCTGCTGATGAGCGTTTTCGACTGCTGGCCGCCGCACGGGCGCGGCTGGGGGCGCCTCTACAACCACCCGCTGAACGGGCGCTACCGCGAGGATGGTGGCCAGCAGCCCTTTGCCATCGAGCACCCGCTGGGCGCGGCGATGCTCGTGCGGGCGCAGACAATCGCCGAGGTCGGTGGGTTTAGCGCGGATTTCTGGCTGTACGCCGAGGAGGTCGAGTGGTGCTGGCGCATCCGCCGGGCCGGCTGGGCGATCTGGCAGGAGCCACGGGCGACCGTGATCCACGCCGCCGGGGCCAGCTCGGGCCAGTTTCGGACCCGCTCGTTTCTGGCGCTGCACCAGGCCCGCCGCCAGTTGTTCGCGCAGGCCTACGCGCCGGGATTTGGCCGCTGGCATGGCCGCCTAATCCAGGTCGCCGCGCTGCACCGCTCCCTCGAAGCGCTGTGGCTGTGGCGACGCGGGCGGATCGATCGGGCCGAGCTGCGCCGCCGCACCTGGGCCTGGGGCATGGCGGCGCGGCCGGATTAGGCGAAAAGGGCCAGCTGATCGGTAAATCTGCCCCAATTCGGTCTTCTGATTGCCGAACAGTTAACGTTGATGACATCGACTGGCCCAGGCGGCTGTTTCCACGGGCAGCGTGGTATGATTCGACTGTTAATCTTGACGCTGCAAAGGACAACCGCAATGCAAAAACGCTTTCTTTTCGTGTTTCTGGCCCTTATTTTGGCTGGCTGCGCTGGCCCGGCCGCCCGCGCCTTCACGCCGGACGACCCGCTGGGCGCCTTCGCGCAGCTCAAAGCCGATGTGGCGGAAACCAAAGATGTCGCCAAACAGAACGAACTGGTCGCCGACTTCCTCCAGGCCTATCCGCAGAGCCCGCTGATTCAGGGCAACGAGGTGCTGTTTCTGGTCGAAGATGAGGCCTCGACGATTGTGCTGACCGGCGATATAAGCAACTGGTTCAAGACCATCCCGCTGGAGCGCGTCGGCCAGACCACGCTGTGGTCGACCACCCAGACGATCACCAGCGGCGCCCGGATTGAGTACAAATTCGGCACCGGCGGCGGCGGGCGGCGGGGCATCTTCAACGATCCACGCAACCCGCTGACGATCAGCGCCAACCTGGGGACCAACTCGGAACTGCGCATGCCTGGCTACGTGCCGCCGACCGAGATCCTGACCCGCACCGGGATTCCAACGGGCCAGCTTGATGCGCTGGGGCTGTACAAAAGCAGCATCGCATCAACCACCCACGACCTGAATGTGTACCTGCCGCCGAACTACGACCCGGCGATCGACTATCCCAGCGTGTATTTTCAGGATGGCGACGACTATCTGGCCTACGCCAAAACCCCGACGATTCTGGACAACGCGATTGCCGATGGCATTCTGCCGCCGCTGATCGGCGTGTTTGTCACCCCGAGCGAGGAGCAGGGCCGTCAGGTCGACTACGATCTCAACAACGCCTACGCCGAGTTCTTCGCCACCGAGCTGGTGGCGCTGATCGACGCCAAATACAGCACGATCGACGACCCGGCCCAGCGGGTGGTGGTCGGCGACTCATATGGCGGGCTGATCTCGGTCTACCTGGGGGTGCTGTACCCGGATACGTTCGGCGGCGTGCTGAACCAGTCGGGCTTTATCGGGCGCCAGGGCGGCAATCTGCTAAGCCTATTCGCGATCCAGCCGCCCTACAACAGCCGCATCGCCACCGTGGTTGGCACCTATGAGACCTGCATTGGCGGGCCAATTACTGGCCTGGAGTGCAATTTTCTTGAGGCCAACCGCACGCTGCGCGACCTGATCGAGGCCAACGGCATCGCCCACAACTACGCCGAGTATCCCCAGGGCCACGCCTGGGCGTTCTGGCGCGACCACATCGACCGCGAGCTGGCCTGGGTGCTGAACTGGAATCAGTAGATAGCCCAAATCCGTCTGCGGCAGGATAGCGCGAAACGAAGCACTGTGCTATGATCGTCCACGCTTACCAGCGGCGCCCTATGAGCGAGTGGCGCTGACAGAGAGAATTCTTTTCTTTGCTTTTCTAAGGAGGATTTCCATGGGCGACAAATCTCCAAAAAATGTCAACAAGCAGAAGAAAGACCACGACAAGAAGAAAGAGGAGCAGAAGAAGAAACCGGCTACCTCGAGCGTTGTAAAGAAGTAGCCGCTAAAAAGCCAGACGCCCTCGGTTCGCTCAACCGAGGGCGTCTGCTTTTTAGCGGCACCGCTGGCTGAACCTGTCGAAGCCCAACGATATGGCTTCGACAGGCTCAGCCGTGCTGCACTAGTACGTGAGCGTGGCCCCCTCAGCCTGCAAGATCAATTGCACCTCAGCTTTCGTTCCCAGGGGATTGGCCAGCTGGGCAATGGGGATTTCAACCCGAAAGTGGCGACCGTCGCGAAAGCGTTCATCAGGATGCCAGTGAACCCGTGAAATGGCCAGACTGCTGCGAATCACCCGCATGGCTCGCCACAAAACCGTCATTGTGGCCTCGACCGGAACTACAATAAAAGCAGTTGGATCAGGTGCCATAGCCGACCTCCCTACGCTACACTCCGACACAGCATCGATAGTACTTTTGTACCAGAACTCATATGTTCGATGCAGTGTAGCAAATCCCAATCCGTTATTCAATAGTGCATTTGGCCGAATTCACCTGATTCAGGGGGGATCAGTGGCTGTGATCGCTCTCATCGTGAATCAGCTGATGCGGGTGGATTGAGAGCAGATGGTGGCCGTGCGCGTAGGAATTCTCGCAGGTTGGGTCGGGCAGCGAAGGCTCGACTGGCGTTGTCAGGTCCATGCGCCAGATCTCCTGCACACAGCGGAATCCGCTGCGCTCGTAAAAGCGTTTGGCCCGATCGTTGCTCGCTGTTACGTACAGCTGAACCCGATCATAGCCGCGCCCCTGGGCCCACTCCGCGCCCGCCGCCAGAATCTGGTCGGCCACCCGCAGCTCGCGGGCGGCTGGCTCGACATACAGCGCCAGCAACTCGGCCCAGCGGCGCTGGCGAAACAGCGGCGAGTCGGTGTGGCCATCCATCATCAGCAGACCAACCGGCTGCTGGGAATGCCAGGCGAGCAGCGTAATGCCGTTGCCGACAGCGCGAACGTGGGCCAGATGTTCATCCAAAACCGCTCCCCAGCCATCCGCCAGGGCAAAACGCGCGTCCAGCTCGGCATTGAAGCGATGCAGCGCGCCAAAAAGATGATGCACAGCCCAGTCATCGGCATGGTCCGCAGGTGTGATCTGGAGTTGATTTGCATTCATACTGGTTGAAAGTCCCCTAAACGAAGTTCGCCCGAGTCCAGGCGATTCTCAGTGTTTGCATTGTACCTGTAGTTTAGCCGCGCTGAGGGAACCCGAGTCCTGGCCGAAGCTGGCAGGCGCAGCGAAGATTGTTCAGCATTCCGTATGCCTCAGACATCCCAAACCATCCACACCGAGACACAACCGACGCTCAGGATCCTGAGGAATAAACAACGCCGGGCGGCGCTGATCGTCACGATCAGCCGCCGCCCGGCAGAACAGAGCTGCAATGAGATTTGACCGAATTACGGCACTCAGATGAGCTACATCGGCGTGGCGCTGATAAGGCTGCCATAGATATCCTGGAACGTCACGGTCAGGGACTGGCCAGCCCAGGGCAGGAGCACGCTCTCCGGCACGACCACCAGCACCGGCGTCGGCGGACCGTTGGCCCCGTAGTCGTAGCGGAAGATCTCGGTCGGGCCGGAGCGCAGAATCACGGCGTCGTCAACCATGCTGGCGACCAGATTGGTCGGGCTGGCCGAGAGAAGTAGGTGCCACCGCTGGGTAGCGCCGCCGGGAGGTTGAGAGTGGTTGTGTAGAATACCGTGCCCGGCGTGGCGACCGGCTGCGGCGCCACCCCGTCGCTGCTGATCGTCGCCACCAGTAGCGGGCGAGTGTCCAGCACCATCGGCAGGTAGAGCAGGGACGGCTGCTGCGCCGCCAGGGACAGCACATAGGCCGCCCCGGCCCCAGCAGCATTGTTGTCAGCTTGGTCGCTATTCACGCCCGTCGCCGCGCTGGCCTCCCCATCCGCCCCCACGACCACCCTATCCCCCGACACCGCCACGCTCGCGCCAAAGCGGTCGCCGGCATCGGTATTGGAGGCTTTGAGGTAAGCCTGCTGGGCCCACACGGTACCACTGCGCCCGAACACATAGGCCGCCCCGGCCGAGGTCGCGCTGTTGTCGCTGCCATCGCCATTCACGCCGGTTGCCGCGCTGGATTCGTCTTTCGCCCCAACCACCACGGTGTCCCCGGATACTGCTACCGCGAAACCAAAGCTGTATCACGGCTGATCGGTGCGGATCAGGATCAGTTTATCCTGCCCCGACTCGGCGCCCCACAGCTCGCCCGTCCCCTGGGCGGTGAACCAGACCATTCAAAACGATACTTTTGGCGAGAACGCATAGGCCCTGCGGCGGATGGCGCTGTGCTGGCCCGCGCTGAACGGTAGCGTTGCATTGCAGCCGCCACCTTGCTGTCACGCCCGCGCCTCAGAAGAAGATGTCTTCATCCTCCTCCTCCTCGCTCTCCGCGACCGCTGGCAGGTTTGAGGCAGCCACCGCCGCGCCAGGCTTCGGCTTTGAGCGGGCGATCACGTGCCCGGCGGCGCTGTACACCGTCGTGCCGCTGGCGTTCCGCACCGTGATCTCACGCGGCGGCGGCAGCGGCGTCTTGCGGCTGGTGAATGGGTTCACGCGCTGGGCGGCGGTCGCGACATCATCGGTAAACACAATCGTCGCCGTCGGCGGCAGCGTGTTGATCATGGCCGGCTCCAGGGCGGCGCCGATCTGCTGGGCGTAGCTGGCGCTTTCGCCGCCGTAGCTGCGGGTGATCTGCACCTCGGTGCCGAACTTGCGGCTGACATACTCGGCGCTCTCGTTGTCGCGGGTCGGGTAGAAAATCTGGTGGTGGAAGTTGCCGATGATGCTGGCCGCCGCGTCGTTGCCATACACATCGCGCAGCTGCGAGAGCTGCTGCAGGTAGGCCATAATCGTGATCCCGTAGCCGCCGACGGTCGCCAGCTTGGTGTCGAGCGCGTGCAGCCGCGAGGCCCGCAGCTCGTCGACCGCAAAGAGCGTGTAGTTCTTCCGCACCGCCCGCTGCTGGCCCTTGATCAGCGCGCTGAGGATGACGCTCAGCAGCCCCCCGGCGGCCTCCAGCTGGTCGAGCGGGTAGCAGATAAAGATACTGGCGCCCTGTTCGGCCCAGGTGGGCGGAATATCGCCCCGGCTGATCGTCTCCAGGTGCGGCGCGACTGTGCTGAATTTCGCCGTGAACGTGCCCCAGGCCGACATCGTAAAGCGGTTCAGCTCCTCCAGATCGCCATCGGTGAACTTGGCGATCGGGCCAGGCGCGTGCTGGGCGGCCTCCTTGATCGCGACTGGCGCCGAGGTGTCCGCCCAGCGCGCCAGAATCCTGAGCATATGCTCCCCGGTGGCCCGGCTCTGGTCGCGGGCGGCCTCGAAGACGGCATACGATTTCTGGCTGAAGATCGGATCTTTGTCCTCCCAGGTCTGCAGCAGGGTGGTGAAAAGCTCTTGCAGATCCAGCGTGTCATCGATATTGTAGTACTGTAGAATATCGACGCCGTGCTGCGGGATGCAGTAGATCGGCCCCAGGCTGGCCCGTGCGCCGCTGGTGCGCTGATACTGCTCGCGCTTGGGGTCGACAATCACCGCCGCGCCGCGCCACGTCTCCAGGCTCCCGGTCAGGTGCAGGCCCTTGCCCATGCGGGTTGGCGCCACCACCAGCACGTGGCCGGCATCGGCCCCACGGGTGATCCCGAAGCGCCGCCCGCGGTACTCGCCGAGCGGGATACCGTCGCGCACCACCCTAGTCTCCAGGGCGCTGGCCGGGTGCCTGCGGCCCTGCTGCCGGGCCAGCTTCTGCGCCTCGACTGCATAGAGCGCCCGCTTGGCCGCAGTGCCAAACGCCAGCAGCTGCAGGGCGACCGGCAGCATCACGAGGGCAAAAATCCCCCAGGCCAGCGGGTCTTTCAGGGCGGAGGCGTCGCTGGGCTGCAGGATCAGCGCCGCCCAGCTGTGCAGCAGAGCAAGCTTGAGGCGCAGCTTCGGCTCCAGCCCCGGCGCCAGGCCATAGCTCAGCGCGGCGCCGGCCAGCCAAAACCCGCCAATCCCCACGGTCAGGCGGGTAAACGCTGGCGGCTGCAGGTCGTGGCGCCGAAACAGGCGGTTCAGCAGCCGCTCGATCTTCCCCCGGTGCCTGGTGTCGGGGATCCGTTTTGCGCCTGCGGTCGGAATCGTCATTGCCTCGCTCCAATCTATCCAGGCGGCTCGGGGCTGGCGGATCATGCACCAGCGCCTGGATTACACCTCCTCAATGATGCAGTCCAGGCGCTGAAAATCCGGCCAGTTTGGGAGATTCCGCCGGTCGCGGGTGAGTACGGAGACCCACCCGTACAGCCGATGATTCCACAAACGTCACGTGTGTATGCACCGTGGATCATAGCTCTTGGACAGAAATCAGTCCTACAACCTTCGATTCTCGCCAGCTCCCCAGCGGCATCAGGCCTGCGGCTCCTGGGGCTTGCGACCCTTCAGGAACAGATAGACACCCAGGCCAATCAGCGCCACCGGCCACAGCAGATTGGAACCATTAAGCAGCCAGAGCGCGTTCTCACCGATGAGCAGCGAGCTGCCAATAATCGCCATCTGCGTATTCATGCTGTTGCTCCTTTGGTTCGCCGACTAAGCCATTTCTCAATTTCAACGGCGCCGAACACTACCAGGCTAATCGCCAGGCTCAGGCCCAGGTCGCGCAGCGACAGCGCGGTTGTGTGGAAAATCGACTGCAGGAAGGGCAGATAGACCACCGCCAGCTGCAGCCCGACCGTGGTCAGCACCGCCGCCAGCAGGGCCGGGTTCGAGAAGATGCCGATGCTGAACAGCGAGGCGTGCTCGGAGCGAATCGCCAGCACGTGGGCCATCTGCACGAACGTCAGGGTGGTGAAGACCAGGGTTTGCCAGTCCGGGCTTTGAGCGCGCCAGAAGAAATAGCCGATTCCCAGGGTCAACGCGCCCATCAGGAAGCCAACCCACAGCACGTGGCGGGCCAGCCCACGGGCAAACACATGCTCCGACGGCGGGCGCGGCGGGCGCTCCATCAGATCCTGCTCGGCCGGCTCCATGCTCAGGGCCAGCGCTGGCAGCCCATCGGTGACCAGGTTGATCCACAGCAGCTGCAGCGGGAGCAGCGGCAGCGGCATGCCGAAAAACGGCGCCAGCAGCATCACCCACAGCTCGGCGGTGTTGGTCGCCAACATAAACTTGATGAACTTGCGAATGTTGTCGTAGATCACGCGGCCCTCGCGCACGGCGGCGACAATCGTGGCAAAGTTATCGTCCTGCAGCACCATGTTGGCCGACTCTTTGGCCACATCGGTGCCACTCATGCCCATCGCTACGCCGATATCGGCCTGCTTCAGGGCCGGAGCATCGTTGACGCCATCGCCGGTCATGGCCACAATCTGGCCGTTGCGCTGAAACGCCTGGATGATCGACAGCTTGTGCTCGGGGGCGACGCGGGCAAAAATCGCGGTATCCGCCACCAGCTCCTGCAATTCCTCCGCCGTGCGGCGGGCGACATCGGCGCCCGTCATAATCCGACTTGCGGCGGGAAAGCCAAGATCGTGGGCAATTGCCGAGGCTGTCAGTGGATGATCGCCGGTGATCATCACTGGGCGGATACCAGCGCTAAGACAGGTCTGGACGGCGGTTTTAGCTTCCGGCCGGGGCGGATCGATCATCC
>DAOTUS010000514.1:0-5310 GCA_034437415.1 Herpetosiphonaceae bacterium | reverse complement strand
ACGTATTCGCGGGAGGGACGCCATATATGGCGTCCCTCCACCAATCGTTATCCACCAAGCGTCCATCTTCATCCAAAATCCTGCGCCTTTGCCGTGTAATCTAACATTGTCAAACTAATACACGGATTATCAGACCAAGCGGGCGTACAATCTGGCGCTAACCGTTATCATAGCTGTAAATTATTGCTATAATTGGTCGTGCCTATCCCACGACCAGAGGGAAAAGCGTACAATACTTAAATAAAATAGCGCTTGCTTGCCTCATTTTGACAGGTTGACGAAACCGCTGCTTTCGCAGTATCTTTAGGATGACATATGGCAAAGAAGCCAACAAGGAGAACACGTTCATGGCTGTTGTAGATTATCAGACGGAGCCTCGCCCCGCTGAGATCGCTAGTGGTGACCTCAATATCAACGACTTCGCGATTATTGTCGCTACTCCGAACGGATCGGGAAGTCAGACCGCAAACAATACGCTCCTCCGCGCCTTTTTTAACATGGGCATTCCGGTGACTGGGAAAAACCTTTTCCCCTCGAACATCAAAGGGCTGCCAACCTGGTACTCAATCCGCTTGAGCAAAGACGGCTATCAGGCGCGACGGCATAAAAAAGACATTCTGGTGGCGATGAATCCGGCCACAGCCCAGGATGACCTGAAAGATCTTGAGCCAGGCGGAGTGTGTCTGTACCCCAGCGACTCGCGCATGGAGCTGGCCCGCACCGACATCACCTACTATCCCATGCCGGTCAAAGAGCTGGTGAAAAATTCGGGTGTTGGCGTTGATCTGCGCGATTATATTGCCAATATGGTCTACGTAGGGGTGTTATCTCACCTCCTGGGCATTGATATTGCGCAAGTCGAGAGCGCGCTCAACAAACACTTCAAAGGCAAAGCCAAAGCCATCCAGGTCAACATGGGTGTGGTCAACGCTGCCGTGGAGTGGTCGCGGACCAACCTACAAACGCCCTGCCAGTTCCGCTGCGAGCCAATGGCCCAGACGGCCGGCAAGCTGATGCTCGACGGCAATACTGCCGCCGCCCTGGGCGCCGTGTTCGGCGGTGTCACCGTCGCCGCCTGGTACCCGATCACCCCCTCAACCAGCGTGATCGACGGCTTGAACGAGTATCTACCCCAGCTGCGCAAGGACCCCGAGACCGGCCAGCCAACCTACGCCGTGATCCAGGCCGAAGATGAGCTGGCGGCGATCGGCATGGTGCTGGGCGCTGGCTGGGCGGGCGCCCGGGCGATGACCTCGACCTCAGGCCCCGGCCTTTCGCTGATGGCCGAGTTTGCCGGCTTTAGCTACTTCGCCGAAATCCCCGCCGTGATCTGGGATGTGATGCGGATGGGCCCAAGCACCGGCATGCCCACGCGCACCTCGCAGGGCGATATTCTGGCGGCCTACTTCCTTAGCCACGGCGATACCCAGCAGGTCTGTCTGCTGCCCGGCTCGGTCATCGAGTGTTTCGATTTCGGCTACATTGCCTTTGACCTCGCCGAGCGCCTACAGACCCTGATCATCGTCCTCAGCGACCTTGACCTGGGCATGAACCAGTGGATGTCGGATGCCTTCGAGTATCCCGAGCAGCCGATGGATCGGGGCAAGGTCTTGAGCGCCGACGACCTGAACACGCTCGAGTCGTGGGGCCGCTATCGCGATGTTGACGGCGACGGAATTGCCTACCGCACCCTGCCTGGCACCAACCACCCGAAGGCCGCCTACTTCACCCGCGGATCGGGCCACAACGCCGACGCCAAGTACACCGAGCGCTCGGACGAGTGGATGGAGAATCTCGACCGCCTGGCCAAGAAGTTCCAGACCGCCCGCACGATTCTGCCCAAGCCGACGGAGATGAACCACGAGAACGCCACGGCTGGCATTATCTCGTACGGCTCCAACGACCCAGCCGTGATTGAGGCCCTCGATCGCCTGCGCGAGAAAGACCTCAACCTGGCCTACCAGCGGATTCGGGCCCTCCCCTTCGCGGCCGAGGTCGGCGCGTTCCTGGAGCGCTACGAGCGGGTCTATGTCGTCGAAAATAACTACAATGGGCAGATGGCCCAGCTCCTGCGCATGGAGTATCCGGCCTACGCAACCAGGGTTGTGGCCCTCGCCAACTGCGACGGCCTGCCCCTCACCGCCCGCTGGATCACTGAAGCCGTTGTAGAACAGGAAGGATAAGCATATGGCAACGACCAAAGCGCCTGTAGCCAAGCCAAAAATCAATTTTCTCGGCTTCGATCAGGCAGAATATAAAGGCGGTCCTTCGACGTTGTGCCCAGGCTGTGGTCACGACTCGATCTCATCGCGCATCGTGTCGGTCTGTTTTGAGCTGGGCATTCAGCCCTACCAGATGGCTAAGTTCAGCGGCATCGGCTGTTCATCCAAAACCCCAGCCTATTTCCTGGGCCGCTCCCACGGCTTCAACAGCGTTCACGGGCGCATGCCCTCGGTGGCCACCGGCGCGCTTGTCGCCAACCGCAACCTCGTCGGCCTGGCGGTGAGCGGCGACGGCGACACCGGCTCGATTGGCCTGGGCCAGTTCAAGCACATGGTTCGCCGCAACGTCCCGATGATCTACATCATCGAGAACAACGGCGTGTACGGCCTGACCAAGGGCCAGTTCTCAGCCACCGCCGATATGGGCCAGAAGCTGAAGTACGCCGGCCTGAACGAGCTGCCGCCAATTGACCTCTGCACCGAGGCGATCATCGGCGGCTGCACCTTCGTCGCCCGCTCGTTTGCCGGCGACCCCAAGCAGGTCGAGGCCTTGCTCAAGGCCGCCTTCAGCCATCGTGGCATGGCGGTGATCGACATCATCAGCCCCTGCGTCACCTTCAACAACAACGAGGACTCGACCAAAAGCTATGCCTATGGCAAAGAGCACGAGGAGCGGCTCCACGATCTGACCTTCGTGCCAGCCCGTGAAGAGATCACCGTCGACTACGCCGAGGGCGAAGTCAAACCGGTGACGATGCACGATGGCTCGACGGTGATCTTGAAGAAGCTCGAAAACGTCTACGATCCGACCAATCGCTCCGAGGCGCTGATGCGGCTGGAAGATGCCCGCGTCAAGCAGGAGTTCATCACTGGCCTGATCTACGTCCGGCCCGAGGGCACGCCCACGATTCACGATATGGTGCATATGAGCGAGCAGCCGCTGACCCAGCTGCCCGACAGCAAACTGCGCCCGTCACGCGAAGCCCTCGCCAGCGTGATGCAGAATCTCCAGTAGGCAGCCTGCGCTAACGGAATCAATCAAGGACACGCAGCACAAGTGGATTCTGGTGCTGCGTGTTTATTCCAGTTAGTGGTTTGAGAGGACGAGGTTCAGATGCAATGTTCAAATTGTGGCAACGATGAAACGAGAACTCGCTATAGTAGTCGAAGCTACGGTAGAGGCAAGGATTTACTGGTCATTGAAAACATACCAGTCATTAGCTGCCCAAAGTGTGGTGAAAGCTATATGTCTGCTCAAACCCTGCGTGAAATCGAGAGAATTAAGCAACAACGCCAACAGCTGGCCACCAAGCGCCCTGTCGCCGTCGCCGAGTTCGCCTAAAATCATCAGAAGAAGATCTTCTTCCGAGCATACGCGAAGCATCACGAATGGATCGTTGTGAGCTTCGCGTTTCTTTATCGCCAGCCTGAAGGAGAATATCTGTACAGGAGCTATGATCGAATCACCACAACCTCAACCAACCCGCCGCTCCCGCGTTCGCGCACTGCTCCTGATCGGCCTGATGGTGGCGTTCAGCGTGGCGCTGCTGCAGGTGGATTTTGCCACGTTTGGCGAGTACGGCTATCTGGGCGTGTTTGTGATTGTGCTGCTGGGCAACGCCACCGTGATCGTGCCGGCGCCGGCGTTTGTCGCGGCGTTTGCCGCCGGGCGCACGCTCGACCCGTGGCTGGTTGGCCTGGTCAGCGGCGTCGGCGCCGGGCTAGGCGAGACCACCGGCTATCTGGTTGGGCGGGCCGGGCGCAGTGCGATTGGCGAGAATCCCCGCTTCGCCCGCATCACCCAGCAGATCAAGCGCTGGGGTTCGTTGGCGGTGTTTCTCTTCGCCGCCATCCCCAATCCGCTGATGGACGTGGCCGGGATGGCCGCCGGGGTGCTGCGGCTGCCGTTCTGGAAGTATCTGCTGGCCTGCAGCGCTGGTAAAATCGTCCGCTTCACCGCGCTGGCGCTGCTGGGCCACTACGGCTGGCGCTAGCGACCTGGCCCACATCAGCATAAGGACCGCCACAATGCATGTTTATCTGATTCGCCATGGCCAATCCTACCAGAACACCAGCGACCTGCGCCAGGCGATCTCGGTCGAGGAATTTCGGCGGCTGGTGGCCGAGTCGCACACCTCCGAGCTGACCCCCGCCGGGATCGAGCAGGCCCGACGGGCGGCGGAACAGCTGGCAACCTTCGGGCTAACCCAGCTCTACGCCAGCCCGTATCTGCGGGCGCAGCAGACGGCGGCGATTATCAGCGCGGCGGTCGGGCTGCCGGTGGTCACGGTCAACGAGCTCCACGAGATCAACCCGCTGATCCCGCCGGTGCTGCGGCGCAACCGTATGCGCTCGCTCCGCTCGCTGTACATTCGCGGCTACCTGCATCAGATGTGGCCGCACGAGCCGGTGGCCGGCGAGACCTGGTGGAGTGTCCGGCGGCGGGTTGCGACGGTCTGGCGCCAGCTCAACGCCGAGTGGCGCCCAAGCAGCCGCCCGGCGCTCGTGGCCCACCGCGGCCTGATCTGGTCAACCCTGCGCTATCTCGACGATCTGCCGGGCTGGCAGGTGCTGCGGCGCGAGCTGGACAACGCCGGGATCTCCGAGGTTGCGCAGGTCTGAAGGGGCACGAAAATTCGTGCCCGTCTTCTTCGTGCCCTTCGTGGATCATTGTTTGAGACAGCCCAGACTGGTCGCATACACCTGCCGGGCGGCCGCGTCCCAGCTGAAGCGGGCGGCCTGCGGGCGGCTGCGCTGGACGAGGTCGGCGTGGTGGGCTGGATTGTGGCAGATCGCCTCGATCGCGGCGGTCCAGGCGCCGACCTCCAGCGGCAGCAGCACCCCGGCGTCCCCGACAACCTCGGGCAGCGAGGAGGTTCTGGCCGCCAGCACCGGCGTGCCACAGGCCAGCGCCTCGAGCGGCGGCAGACCAAAGCCCTCGTAGCGCGACGGAAACGCCAGCGCCAGCGCCCCGCTGTAGAGCGTCGGCAGATCCGCCTCGGCGACATTCGGCAGCCGCCAGACCCGCCCGCGCAGATCCTCGCGCTCCAGCAAGCCCTCGGTCGCCGGGTCGAACCAGCGCCCGGCC
>DAOTUS010000513.1:0-6827 GCA_034437415.1 Herpetosiphonaceae bacterium | reverse complement strand
GCGCGGTCTGGAGCAGCGGCGCGGGCACCTGCGCATCGGTGGTGATGATCGCCAGCATCGTCGCCATCATTGGGTGGATCATTCCGGAGCCCTTGGCCACGCCCGCCACGGTCACGGCGACGCCAGCGATTGTCACGGTGGCGCTGGCGGTTTTCGGGCGGGTGTCGGTGGTCATTATCGCCTCGGCCAGCGCCTGGGCCTGGTCGGCGGCCAGGGCGGGCGCGATCGCCTGCACACCGGCGGCGACCTTGGCGGTGTTGAGCTGCACGCCAATCACGCCAGTCGAGAGCACCAGCACCTGCGCGGCGTCACAGCCAACGGCGGCGGCGGCCAGCTCGGCCATTGTGCGGGCGGCGGCGGCGCCCTGGGCGCCCGTGCAGGCGTTGGCGCAGCCGGCGTTGGTGACCACGGCCCGGACTGCGGCGGGGTTCTCAGCCAGCAGCGCCTGGTCGTACAGCACCGGCGCGGCCTTGACCAGGCTGGTGGTGAACACGCCGGCGGCCGTGCACGGCCTGTCGGCGACCAGCAGGCTGATATCGGGGTTGCCGCTCTGCTTCAGGCCGCAGCGTCCGGCGGCGGCGCGAAAGCCAGGGGCGAAACGGAAAGCGCTCACTGATCGGCTCCGGTAAGGGCTTCGACCTTCTGGGGCAGCCCAAACAGCTTGATAAAGCCCTCAGCGTCGGCCTGGTTGTAGACGGTCTCCGCGCCAAAGGTGGCCAGATCAGGCACGTACAGGCTCTTTTCGGCCTGGCGCCCGACCAGATGGGCCGCGCCCTTGAAGATTTTTAGCCGGGCCACCCCGGTGACGTTCCGCTGGGTCTCGCTAAAAAACGCCGTCAGCGCCTTGCGCAGCGGCGACCACCACTGGCCGTTGTAGATCAGCTCGGCGTAGCGGTGGGCCAGCATGTCTTTGTAGTGGATGGTGTCGCGGTCCAGCGCGACCTCCTCCAGACCCTGGTGGGCCTTGTACAGCAGGGTGCCGCCGGGCGTCTCGTAGATGCCGTGGCTCTTCATGCCAACCAGGCGATTCTCGACCAGATCGACCCGGCCGACGCCGTGGCGGGCGCCGAGCTCATTCAGCTTCTCCAGCAGTGCCACCGGGCCAAGCTCGATCCCATTGACGCTGACCGGCACGCCCTTGACGAAGCCGATCTCGACATACTCGGGCAGGTCGGGGGCGTTCTCGGGGGCGACCGAGCGCTGGAACAGCGTCAGCTCCGGCTCCAGCCACGGGTCTTCGAGCGGGCCGCCCTCGTGGCTGAGGTGCCACAGGTTGCCGTCGCGGCTGTAGAGCGACTTGCGGGTGCTGGTGACCGGGATATTGTGCTCGGCGGCGTAGTCCAGCGCGTCCTCCCGCGAGCGAATGTGCCACTCGCGCCAGGGCGCAATGATCGCCATATGCGGCGCAATCGCCATGTAGGTCAGCTCAAAGCGCACCTGATCGTTGCCCTTGCCGGTGCAGCCGTGGGAGAGTGCGTCGGCGCCAATCCGCAGCGCCAGCTGGGCCTGGCCGCGGGCGATCAGCGGGCGGGCGATGCTGGTGCCAAGCAGATAGGTGCGCTCGTAGATCGCGCCGGACTGGAGCATTGGAAACAGGAAATCGCGCACAAACTCCTCGCGCAGATCCTCGACGTAGCACGCGCTGGCGCCCGAGGCCAGCGCCTTGGCCTCGACGCCGGAGAGATCGTCGTCCTGGCCGAGGTTGGCGCAGTAGCACACGACCTCGCAGCCGTAGTGTTCCTTCAGCCACGGCACGATCACGCTGGTGTCCAGGCCGCCCGAGTAGGCCAGCACGACTTTTGTAGCAGTTGGTTTAGCCATTGGGTTCCTTTTGATGGTGTCCACCGCACAAACACGGCGACGCAAAGACGAATCAACGTGGATCGACACTGATCCGATTGCTTAGGGTTCGAGCACAACCGCCGTCTCATCGCAGCAGGTGAGCAGCGGACATTTGACGCAGTCGCGCCAGACTTTTTCGGGAAAGCGCTCCTTGTCGGTGATCGTAAAGCCCAGCCGGACGAAAAAGCTGACCGCCCTGGTCAGCGCAAACACTGTCTTGATCCGGCGTGCCCGCGCCTGGACGACCAGCTCGTTGACGATCAGCGCACCCAGGCCGTAGGAGCGATACTCGGTGGCGACCGCCAGCGAGCGCACCTCGACCAGATCGGGGTTCATCAGCAGGAGCGACCCGATCCCAACCACCTGGCCGTTGACCAGCGCAATGACCCAATCGCCCAGGCTCGCCGCGATCTCGGCGGCGGAGCGGGGCAGCAGGTGGCCGGCTGTAACATTTTCCTGAACCAGCGCAGCCATTCCCGCCACATCGGCGGGCTGCGCTGCCCGAACCGCAATCTCAGCGCCATCCATCGACGACTCCAGCGCGACGACCGATCTCGTTGCCACCATGTGCATACTCCAACAAATATAGGCTTCGACCCGCTCAGCCACCGAATTTCATCCCCTCGCCCCTTGTGGGAGAGGGGTGGCGCGGTGGGGTGCCCGCTGGGCCACGGGGTGAGGGGATCTACTCAAAAACCGTTCCGCCAAGCACATCATCGATATTGGTGATGCGAACCCGCGCCACCCCCTGCTTCAGCGCGATCAGCGCCGTGGTCACCTTGGGGATCATCCCGCCAGTGATGATGTTCTGCTCGATCAGGACCTGGGTTTCGGCCGCGGTCAGGCGTGGCACCACCGCGCCCTCGACCAGCACGCCGGGCACGTTCGAGATAAACACCACCTCGTCGGCGCTCATCGTGACCGCGATCGCGCCCGCCATCACGTCGGCGTTGACGTTGAGCCAGCCGCCGAGGCCGTTGGAGCAGATCGGCGCAATCACCGGCACGACGCCATCGGCCAGCAGCGCCCGCAGCACATCCGAGCGGACACACAGCGGCATGCCCACAAACCCCAGGCTGCCATCGGGGTGCGTCAGCGGCGTCGCCAGCACCAGCTCGCGATCAACCCCCGACATGCCCTGGGCATCCAGCCCGGTTGCGCCCAGCGCCGCCACCAGCCGCGTGCTGACCTCGCCGCAGAGCACCATGGTGGCCGCCCGCAGCGCGGTTGCGTCGGTCACCCGCAGCCCGCCAATAAACTGCGGCTTGCCGCCAAGCTTCTTCTGGAGCTGGCCAACCTCCACCCCGCCGCCGTGCACGATCACCGGAATCTCGTTGCGCTCAAACAGCCGCTGCGCCACCGCCACCAACTTGGCCAACCACAGCGGATCATCGATCTCGTTGCCGCCTAGTTTGATTACTCGTACCATCGTCATGCTCCAATCACACGTCCAACATCAATGCTGTTCGGGGGTGTGATTTTGATTTAGCTCAGACCAAGAGTTTCAGCAAGGCCAAACATCACATTCATATTCTGCAGCGCCTGGCCCGCCGCGCCCTTGACCAGATTATCAATGGCTGACGTCACAATCAGCAAGCCCGGTTGCGCCAGCGTCAGCCCAATCGCACACCGATTGGTGTGGACCACATACGACAGGGCAGCCGGCGTGCCATCAGGGAGCACGCGCACAAACGGCTCGGCGGCGTACTGGCTGGCGTACAGATCGCGGATCGTGGCCAGGCTAAGCTCGGGCTGCACCTGAACATAGATCGTGCTGAGGATGCCGCGCTGAACCGGCAGCAGATGCGGGGCAAAGATAATCGACGTGGGTGCGCCAGCCAGCGTGGCCAGCTCCTGCTCCATCTCGCCGACGTGCCGATGGGTGCGCCCGATGTTGTAGGCGCTGAAGTTCTCGCTGGCCTCGACAAAGTGCAGGTTCTGCTTGAGGCCGCGCCCGGCCCCCGAGATCCCCGAGGCCGCGTTGACGATGATCGGCCCGCTGAGCTGGGCGACCCCGGCCTTGAGCAGCGGGGCCAGGCCGAGCAGCACGCTGGTCGGGTAGCAGCCGGGGTTGGCGACCAGCGGCGCATCAGCCAGCGCGGCCCGATTCAGCTCCGGCAGGCCATACGGCGTGGGCAGCAGCTCCGGGGCCGGGTGGCTGGCGCCGTACCACTGGGCATAGGCCTCGACCGAGTGCAGGCGCAGGTCCGCCGACAGATCGACGACGCGCACACCGGCGGCGCGGGCGGTCTGGGTGGTGCGGGCGGCCACCCCGTGGGGCAGCGCCGTAAACACCACATCGACCGCGCCCCAGTCGGCCTGGTCCGCCGCCAGCAGCGCCAGATCCAGCGGCCCCGGCACAACCTCGGCCAGCCGGCGGCCGGCGCTGGACTCGGAGACCGCCCAGGCGACCTGCGCCGCCGGGTGGCGCTCCAGCCAGCGGGCCAGCTCATACCCGGCGTAGCCGGTGATCCCAAAAATGCCCACACGAATCATGGTGCTGTGCTCCTTGCAACGAACCGTTGTGATGGCTGAACAATTCAGACCGCTAAAAACACGTTCCCCCCGAAACCTTGATGTTGGCTCGGGGGGAAATACGCTCGGCGTATGTCTTGCTCGTGCTAGGTTAGCCCAGGAAACCCAACGCAAGCCCATCGAACCATAGTGGTACGAGGACGACGCAGCCGCAGTGCTGGCGAAAACAAGCTATCAAGCAGAGAATGTTTCATAATGCGCCGAATAATAGGGCCGATACCAGCTTTTGTCAAGCTAGCGGAACTGGCGAATCAGCTTCTTCAGGCCGTTGCGGTAGCTGAAGTGCTCGACCTCCAGATAGTGGCGGGTCGAGTTGACGTACTTGATGCCGTGGTTCAGCCGCGGCTGCGCGCCGGACTTGGTGCGGCGGAACTCGGCCGCCCTGGTCGGGTTGTGGCGCTGGGCGTGCACGAAGCGCGCAATCAGCTGGGCCTGGTAGTCGACCAGCCCCCACTGGCCGCTGTCGGGCTGGATCAGGCCGGCCACGAAGAAGTTGTCGTACTGCGGGTGGAAGATATTCATGTACAGGTTGGGCCGGTTGGCGTGCCAGTTGAGATACTGCCGATCGATAAACGGGAAGGTGATGTTGTAGCCGGTCGCATAGATCAGCACATCGATCGGCTCCTCGCTGCCATCGCTGAACAGCACGCGGTCGCCGCGCAGCTCCTGCACATCGGGCTTGGGCTTGATCTCGCCGTGCCCGACGTAGTACAGCATCTGCGAGTTGACGATCGGGTGGGTCTCGTAGAATTTATGGTCGGGCTTGGGCAGGCCATACTTGGTCGGGTCGCCCAGAATCACCTTGATCAGCATGACATTGAAGGCCCGGCGCAGCGCCAGCGGAATGCGCAGCCGCAGCCCGCGCTCGGCGATCTGGTCGGATGGCATGCCGAGGACGAACTTGGGCGCGTAGTAGTAGCCCCGCCGCGTGCTGTGAAACGTAGTTCTGGCGTTTTGGGCCGACTCGACCGCAATGTCGCAGCCCGAGTTGCCCGCGCCAACCACCAGCACCCGCTTGTCCACCAGCACATCCGAGGTTTTGTAGTCGGCCGAGTGCAGGCACAGGCCGCTGAACTCGCCGGGGTACGCGGGGTATTTCGGGTCCCAGTTGTGGCCGTTGGCGATCACCAGCCCGCCGTAGCGCCGGGTCGCGCCACTATCCAGGGTGATGTCCCAAAACTCCCCGGCCCGCTCGATGTGCTCGACCGAGGTGTTGAACTGGATCAGCCGGTACAGATCGAAGGCCCGCGCATACGATTTGAAGTACTCGAACACCTGCCAGTGGCTGGGGTAGTCGGGGTACTCGGCCGGCATCGGAAAATCGACGTACTCGGTGCCCGGCTTGGACGAGATCAGATGGGTCGATTTGTAGACGCTGCTGTGGGGCTTGCCGTAGTACCAGTTGCCGCCAACGTCGTCCTCGCGCTCGATCACATCGCAGGCAATCCCCAGCTGATCGAGGTTCTTCGCCGCCGTCAGCCCCGAGGATCCGGCGCCAACAACGCAGTATTTCGCGGTGTAGTCCAAGGGTTGCATATCATTCTCTCCAGTAGCTAGTAGCTAGCAGCTGGTAGCTAGTGAGTATTGATTACCAGCTGCCCATTGGGGCATAGCAAGGCCATAAATCACTATTTTCGTTAATCTCATAAATAGGACACATAGCACTAGCCACTAGCTGCTAGCTGCCAGCTGCCAGCTACTTACTTCCGCCGCTGCGGCAAGATATTCTCATACTTGGCGATAATCCCCAGCATAATCTCGTCCGCGCCGCCGCCGATCGAGAGCAGGCGGGCGTCGCGGAAGTAGCGCGCCATCGGATACTCCTCGACGTAGCCCATGCCGCCGTGGAACTGCAGGCAGGTGTCCGAGACCTCGCGGGCCAGGCGGCCGGCCTTGAGCTTGGCCATCGAGACCTCTTTGGTCATGTCCTCGCCGGCCAGCAGCAGGCGCGTGCAGTGATAGTTGAGCTGGCGCAGAGCCTCGATCTCGGTGAGCAGCTCGCTGAGCTTGAAGTGGATCCACTGGTTGTCGATCAGCGGCTGGCCGAAGGTTTTGCGCTCGCGGCAGTAGGCGATCGTCATCCGAATGATTTTATCCATGCCCGAGACCGCCAGCACCGAGCCGATCAGCCGCTCCTTCTGGAACTGCTGCATCTGGAGCATAAAGCCCATGCCCTCCTCGCCGATCCGATTGCTCTGCGGCACCCGCATGTCGTCGAACGAGAGCAGCGCGGTATCGCTGGAGTGGTTGCCGAGCTTCTCGAGCTTGCGCGAGACGTGAAAGCCCGGCGTGGTGGTCGGCACCACAATCAGCGACATGCCGCCAAAGCCCGAGCCCTCGCTGGTGCGGGCCAGCAGGGTAACAAAGTCGGCCTGGGTGCCGTTGGTGATCCACATCTTCGAGCCGTTGATGATGTAGTCGTCGCCATCGGCGACCGCCTTGGTGCGAAT
>DAOTUS010000512.1:0-4359 GCA_034437415.1 Herpetosiphonaceae bacterium | reverse complement strand
TCGCGATTCGGGCCAGTTGTACCCCACTGCCACCCCTCGCCCGCGCACGGGGCGGGTGCCCTCTGGGCGTGGTGGCCGCCGCTGCGGCCGGGGTGAGGGCGGACTTTGCACATGCCCTGTGCACTCCTCATCCGGCGCGGATCGTTGCCATCCCTCACTATGTTGTTCAGCGCCTTGATGATGCTGAAATTATTGCAGTCAGCGATCGCGGAAATCCAGACTGGACCGATGAAATTGGCAATAAACCTCTTCGACCGAGGCCCTGATCATGAATGCTGATGAAATACTCCAGTCGTATTCTGGATACGGCATCTGGTACGCCGACGAATTACTCTTGCCGCCCCCAAAAGCACTCGAGCTTGTAGACGCTATCCATGCAGCGGGAATCTCCATTGTCGGCGTAGATACATGGAGCAAGGTTGGAGGCAGCATAGTTGAGATTCATAATGGGTTTTCTTTTGATACAGAGTTAAGGAGTACCAACCCTGTTGATGCAACATATGCAAGTGCACTGGATTGTATTCACCATGATTTACCAACTGACGCGAATTTCGTTTCACTTCTCTTACGCGAGTAAGACGGTAATGACGTAATCTGGAAGATTCTGCTCGGGCTACAGGGAGACCACTAAAAAGTCGGGGGCAGCAACCAGTGGGCCACTGGTTGCTGCCCCCTCACGCAGGGAGGTTTGGCTACCCCCGACTTTTTAGTGGTCTCCAGTTGCATCTTGCCACAATGTTGCTATGATAGCGTCGATTCATCATTGATTGGAGGACCACTTCCCATGGCCGATCTCTCTGCCTTCCTTGACAAAGCCTTTGAAGACAAATCGTTCGACGAGCTGGCCGATGCGCCCGTCGATGCCCTGTCCGGCATCAGCAAAGGCGATGCCGAGGCCCTCACGCAGGCCCTCGGGATTAAAACCGTGCGCCAGCTGGCCGAGCACAAGGTCATCCTCGTCGCCCAGGCCATCGTGGGTCTCGCCGGCAAGAAGTAATCCACCTCTGGCCGCCGGGCGTCAGGTTTCTCACGCACGGCGGCCTCCTCCCACCACGCATTCTTGTGAGGATCTGCACCCCTATGACTGAATCCTTAGAGGGCCTGGCGAATGTGTTTCGAATCGTGGCCAATTCTCGAATAGTCCGCTTGCCCGACATGGAGTAGCTTTACAGCCGCACCATCAGGGTTTCGCGCTTCGCCTCCAGATCAACGCATCGAGAAATGGAGTGGACCCAGATATCAATAAACCACTCGTTCAGGCTGCCTTGGAACAAGGCCAAAGGTCACCGTGTGGGTTCTCGGACATGCCTTGGATCGTTCTATTGTTGGACCCTCCACTTTTAGATACGCAGAAGTGATCCAGAAGCGCGAAACCCTGACCATCATTCTGGGATCAGTGCTTGGACGTATACGAGGAGCTTTTCTATGGCCAACAGGGTCAATTGGACGTGTCTGCTGGCGGCGGTGCTGATGCTGGCGGGCTGCGGCACCGCTGACCCTAGGCTGGCGCCCCCCACCAGCGCTCTAGTACCCGCAAGCAGGTCCCCAGCACGCATAATCCCGGCGCCAACTGACCGTCCGGCCGCCAGCGCGGCGCAGGCCTCGCGCTCGCGCCAGGTTGATGCGATTATGCGGGCATTCATTACCCCCGAAACGCCGGGCGGAGCAGTGATGGTGATGAGCGATGGCCAGTTCCTGCATCAGGCCGCCTACGGCCTGGCCGATCTGGAGCAGCAGATCCCGTTGACAACGGCGAGTATCTTCCACTTGGGCTCGGTGGGCAAGCAGTTCACCGCCATGGCGGTAATGCTGCTCGCCGAGGAGGGTCGACTGGCCTACGATGATCCCATCGGCACCTATCTGCCCGCGCTGGCACGGTTTGGCGATGATCTGACGATCCGCCATCTGCTCACCCATACCTCAGGCCTGCCCGACTACGATGACGATGAGTCGCTGATGGACACCGTGCTGGAGCAGACCGAGGAGCCGGACAACCGCCATGTGCTGGCGGCGCTGGCCGCTGTGGGCGAGCCGCAATTCGCGCCGGGCGATGCGTTCTCGTACAGCAACACCGGCTACGATATGCTGGGATCCCTGGTCGAGGCTGTCTCCGGACAGCCACTGGGCGTCTTCCTAGAGCGACGGATCTTCGGCCCGCTCCAGATGGGCGACACCTTCTCGCTGCCCAGCCAGCGCCGCGAGTCGGAGCCAGCGCTGGCCCACAGCTACACGCAGGAGGGCCGCCGAGTGACCGCCTACGATAACGATCCGCTGGACCACCTGGTTGGCTCAGGCTCGGTCTACTCGACGCTGGGCGATATGGCGATCTATGAGCAGGCGCTCCTCGACAGCCGCCTGGTGAGCGCCGCGACCATGGCCGAGGCTCTGACGCCTGCCACCCTGAACGATGGCTCCCAGTCCGACTACGGTTTCGGCTGGGAGCTTGGCGACCACCGCGGCGTGCCGTCTGTCTCCCACACCGGCGCGTGGCTGGCGTTCTCCTCCTCTTACGCCCGATTCCCCAGCCAGCGCCTGGCGGTGATTGTGTTTCTCAACCGCGATTTCGATGTGCCCGACGAGGATCTGGCCTTCGCGATCGCCAAGCTGTATCTGCAGTGACGCCGACGACACACGAGATCCCTCGGTGTGTGGATTTCTGATCAAGAATCGCCCTTCAGGTTCCGATAACCGCCTGATGTGCCTTAAGCGGGTGTCGTGGTTTATCGTGCCGCTCAATCCGGTCAACCTACACCTCTATCATCATTCTTCCTCCTGCTGTGTACATGATTATTGAGGGCATACCAATGGGCTATTTCAGTGCGAGAAACAGCCCACTCGTCGTGATTAGTGTGGTCAATAGATGTCTATGTAAAGACTTTTTCGCTGTGCCCTCTGCATTAGTGGGGTAGCATCGCGTTCCTGTCCGCAGTTGTACCAATGGTGCTATCCGGTCGCGCGTGCGGCAAGACGACCGTAAACGTGCTTCCGACCCCTTCGGTACTTTCTACCGTAATGGTGCCGGCATGCAGGGTGACAATCTCATGGACGACTGCCAGCCCTACGCCGATCCCCTGTATCTCCGCCGCTGCACCCTCAGTGACGCGATAAAAGCGTTCAAAGAGGTGCGGTAGGGCAGCGGCAGGGATGCCAATCCCGCTATCCTGCACCTGAACCCACGCCTGGTCTCCGGCACAGCCGACCGTTACCGTGATTGGCCCACCGTCTATACTTCACCGCATTCTGCACCAGATTGATGACCACCTGTTCAAGCCGGAGCGTGTCGCCCATGATCACACAGGGATCCGGCGGCAACGTCAGGGTGATCAGGACGTGCTCCCCCAAGTGTTGCACCTCCTCGATGATGCGGGTCGTCAGGACCCCCAGATCGAGCGACACCGGCTCCAGGTGCAGCTGGCCCAGATTCAGCCGTCCCACATCTAACAGGGTATCAAGCAGGCGATTCAGGCGTTGGCCTTGGACGCGGAGAATGGTCACGGTTCGCTCCGTTCGCGCATCCAGCAGCCCCGCACGGCCGAAACGCCGCTGCAGCAGCTGAATGGTTCCCAGCATCGTCGTCAAGGGATTCTTCAGTTCGTGGGCGGCAATGGCCAGAAACTGGTCACGGAGCACGAGCGCCGCTTCGGCCTGCGCCGGGCCGCCACCAGCTCGGTCACCTCAATGGCATGGACAAACAGGCCTAACACCAAGTATCGTGTCACCGAACGCCACAGCCTTAAAAAGTGTAAAATTTGAGGTGTATAGCGTTTTTTGTACCGTTTTTCATGCTGATTTTGCCCCATTTTAGCCGAAACGATTGACAGAACCAATCATGGTGCGGCATAGAACCATTGACATGTCGGGTATCTGGTGCAATGAATTAAGGGTTATGTGGTGCGGAGCCGCCACATAAGCCACGTTGAACGTGGCGCGACTTCGCCGCCTTTGGGGATTCAAGGGGGACTTGGTGGTGGGAACAAGCGCGGTGCTGGGGGAACACGATCAGCGATCGACGACCGTTCGGCGCACCACTGCTGCGTTTGCCCATGGAGTATAGCCAAACTCGCAGCGATGATGATCGAATCGCGACGCAATCAGGTCTATGCGGCGGGCTTCCCCTGGTCTTCGGCACGCGGAAGGGACCGTCACCGGCTGCCGCTGCCGGGACGGGGCGCGATCAGGGGCCGTCAGGCCGTCAGCACCATCCGATCCGGCGGGGCGCGTCCCGGTTGAGCCGGGATCACCTGGCGCTGCATGATCATGCCACAGCGCGGACAGGTGGCCAGCGATGGCACCCGATCCGGGTTCGGGAGCGGCACCGCGTCGCTTGCCAGATCACAGCGGCGGTGCCAGGCCAGCTGC
>DAOTUS010000511.1:0-10983 GCA_034437415.1 Herpetosiphonaceae bacterium | reverse complement strand
GCCCGGTACGGTATTGGTGCGGGTACGGTGTAGAGGACAAGCGCTACAGTCGGCAATCTCGTTGGCAATCGCCTGCAACTGGGTTGCTTTATCGGAAGTCATCACGGATGTCGTCATCGGTGAAAATTATAACGTAGGTTGACAGATTATTCAATCTGCCGGCCAGGCGCCGCAAAATAGCGCTCTCGCCACGCTCAGTCAGCCGCATTTCGGGCCGCATGCGCTGGCAAGCTCGGCTACTTGACACTAACTTTTTGACCAAACTTGCTCTCGGTGCCAGCCCGCAGGCGGGCGATGTTGTCGCCGTGCGAGACAACCACAATCACCGCGATCAGCACACAGTAGAGGAAGATCGCCAGATGGCTTTGCCCAAACAGCAAAAACACCCCGGTGGTGATGGCGGTGGCAATGCTCGCCAGGATTGAGCCAAGCGAAACATAGCGGGTGATCAGCACCACCGACCACCAGACGATAAACGCGGCCAGAAACGCCCACGGGAACATCCCCAGCACGCCGCCGAGGGCCGTGGCAACCCCGCGGCCGCCCTTGAACCCGGCAAAAATCGGATAGATATGCCCAATCATCGCCATCATCGCCGCCAGCGCCCAGGCCCAATAGTCCATATCGGTGAACAGCCGGGCGATGCCAACGGTGGCGACGCCTTTGCCAAAGTCCAGCAAAAACACCAGAAAGCCATAGCGGGCGCCCATTGTGCGCAGGACATTGGTGGCGCCGGTGCGCTTCGAGCCGTAGGATCGCACATCGACCCCGCCGACCAGCCGGCCAACAATCAGGCCAAAAGGAATCGAGCCAACCAGATAGCTAAGCGCGGCAATGAGCAGATAGGTCATGCGCGCACCTCCTTGTTATTCATTGTTCTGGCGCGGTGGCTGTTGGAAAATGGTGCGGGCACCCCAGATATATTCGAAGCCTGAGAGAATTGTCAGCACCACCGCCAGCCACACCACCCACGACGAGAGGTGGGTCAGCCAGGTGAGCGCGCCGCCGAAATCGAGGGCGCTGAACCAGCCCGCCCGATCCAGATTGGCCCGCGCCAGAACCCAGGCCAGCGCCACAATCGTGATCACCATTTTGAGCTTGCCCCAGCGGCCGGCCGGGATGACTAGGCCTTCGGCGGCGGCAAACGAGCGCAGGCCGGTGACCACAAACTCGCGGACCAGAATAATAATCGCCGCCCACGGATGGAGAATATTCACCGTCACCATGGCGACCAGAATCCCGGCCGTGTAGATTTTATCGGCGGTCAGGTCCAGAAAGATCCCAATATTGCTCACCCAGCCATAACGTCGGGCTAATTGTCCATCGAGCAGATCGGTGATTGAGATGATAATAAAGAGCCAGAAGGCCGCAAAATAGGCGGTGGCGGTGTTCGCGATCACCAGCATAATCAGCGGAATCATGGCGATAATCCGAAACGTGCTCAGAATATTCGCCAGATTCCAGGGGTTGACCCACGGTTTCCGCTTTACGCGGTCTGGACGCTCGCGACGGAAGAACGGCGGACGTTTCGCGCGCTGAACGCGGGTTGCTGGCGCACGATTGTTGGAGGGTGAGTTCGGGGTGCTCATAATAGCCTTTATTGGTTAGGTTTATAGAAAGACCGTTTTCGCATCAGGCACTTTTTCCCAGTCGGCCAGGAACGAGACCAGGCCGCTGTCGGTGAGCGGGTGCTTGACCAGCTGGCCGAGGACTTTGAAGGGCATTGTAGCAATATCAGCGCCAGCCAGCGCGGCCTGGGTGACATGGAGCGGGTGACGAATCGAGGCGGCCAGCACTTCGGTGATAATCCCGTAGTTGCGAAACATCTCAACGGTCTCGCGCACCATCTGCATGCCGTCCTGGCCAATATCGTCGAGGCGGCCGAGGAAGGGGCTCACGAAGGTTGCGCCAGCTTTGGCGGCCAGCAGCGCCTGGTTGACCGAGAATACCAGGGTGACGTTGGTTTTAATGCCTTCGCTGGTCAGCTGTTTGACCGCCTTGAGGCCTTCGGTCATCAGGGGAACCTTGACAATGATGTTGGGCGCCCACTTGGCCAGAATCCGGCCCTCGCGAACGATCTCATCGGCCGAGAGCGCGACTGTCTCGGCGCTGACGGGGCCAGGGCAGATTTCGACAATCTCCAGCACAACATCTTTAAAATTGCGCCCGGCGCGGGCCGCCAGCGATGGATTGGTGGTCACGCCATCAACCACGCCCATGGCCACACCCTGACGAATTTCTTCCACATCGGCGGTATCCAAAAAGATTTTCATGGCAACTCCTTAAAATGGATCGGCTAATCCAGTTTTTTTTACGGTGGTCTAAACAAAACCTATCTCAAATCCAATTATACCAGGATGACGCATTGCAGCACAGTAGAATCAAAACAATCCGGCTTGATCGCGTGTAAATGTTAATTATTTCAATCAATCGGCACATATGTGCCGATTTTACGTGTTATGACTTGACATACGGTATAATTGCACTATACTTCACAATGAAATAACGACAATCAACCAACCATGGGTCTCTATCGCGCTCACGACTGTAGCAACAGGCTCGGGGCAGAGCGGTCTTTTGATAAGGAGTGTGAGGGATGGATGTCTCCCCGAACGCTATACCTGATGTAGTAGTGCGACGCTTGCCGATCTATGCCCGCAGCCTGGCGTACCTGGCCGAAGAGGGCGTGCGTTCCGTTTCCTCGCAAGAACTAGGCGAACGAATTGGCGTCACGGCCGCCCAGATCCGTAAAGATTTATCGTATTTCGGTGAGTTTGGAAAACAGGGCATTGGCTACAATGTCGAGTATCTGCTTGGCCACATTCGCCGCATCCTGGGGCTGAACGAGGCCTGGCCGGTGGTGCTGGTCGGCGCGGGCCATCTTGGGCGCGCGATCGCCCGCTACGAGGGCTTTCGCTCCCGTGGGATCGATATCGTTGGGGTGTTTGATGCCGACCCGACTAAAATCGGGGTTGAGCTGGGCAAGCTCCGGGTTCAACCCGACACCGATCTGCCAGCAATGATTCGGCAGCAGCATATTCGCCTGGCGATCGTGGCGGTTCCGGCCAATCTGGCCCAGGAAGTTGTCGATGGGCTGGTCGAGAACGGCGTTCAGGGCATCCTGAACTATGCCCCGGTCGTGGTGCAGGTTCCCGAGGGCGTGTGGGTTCGCCATATCGACCCGGTCGCCCTGCTCCACAGCATGACCTACTATCTGGCCCGCGAAGAAGAGCGCGCCCACATCGACTAAACCTGTGACGGCAATCGCAAACGGCGTGGAGACATCAATCTCCGCGCCGTTTTCTGTTTAACCCGCAAACCTGTAGCGCTGCCATGGACCAATACCTCTGACACCTGAAACAGTGCCCGCTGGATCAGCCAGCGGATTGATTCAGCGCCTACTGGATCTCGTCGGCGCCGATATCGATGGTGGACTGCGCGACCCGGGGCTGGCGGTCGAAATCCTGCTCCCCGGCGGCGGTCGGGCTGCCCTGGTTATGGGCGGCCGAGCCGGGGTTGATGTGGAGGAACTGGAGCGGGCCGCCGGGGTTCAGCCGCAGGTCGGCGTTGGCCGGCCGGGCCACCGAGACGAACAGATTGTTCGGGTTGGGGCTGGCGCCGGCCGCGGCTTGCAGCAGGTTGCTGGCCTCGACGTTGCGGAGATAGCTGGCCGGATCGTTGATGACGCGCAGGGAACCCTCGGCGGCGATCACGATATTGTTGGCGATCGTCGAGTCGGTCACCCGATACTGCGCCACCAGCGCCTGGCCCTGGGCGGGCGTGTAGATGGTGTTGTTGACCACGGTGTTGAAGCTGGCAGCGCCGCCGCCGGGCTGCTGTGGGTCGGCGCCGTAGCCGCCCAGGGCGATTCCGGCGTAGTCCACGTTGCTGACGATGTTGTTGCGCACGACGATATAGTCGGTAGATTTTCCGGCATGCTCGGAGGCCAGCTCGATGCCGATGTTGCTATCGAGCACCAGATTGCGCTCGATCGTGATCAGCGTCCCGCCGTCGACGTAGATCCCGCCCGCGCTGGTCTCGCCGCCCGAGCAGTTGCCCCCGGCGTCGCAGGTGGCGCCATAGGCCGGATTGGTCGAGGTGTCCACGTTCCAGATTCGGTTGTCGGCGATCAGGCCGTTGCGCGCCCGGTCATTGGCTGGCGCCACACCCTCGTAGCCAATCGCATCGATGGCAATATTGTTGACATCGTGGATGCGATTGTTGCTGATTGTAAAGCCATCGACATTGCCATTGACCACCAGCGCCTCGCTCGCCCCCAGCTTCAGGTTCGCCAGCTCGTTGCCGTCGATCACCAGGCCGCTGGTCGGCGTGGCCGTATCGCCGTAGACCGCGATTCCGTGGGCGTTGCCGCCCTGGCCGGTGTAGGTTGTCTCGATATGGTGGATCGAGTTATTGCGCAGCTCGATGCCCACGTTGGCGCCGGACACAGCGATCCCGATCGGGACAATATCCGCGCTGCTAGTTCTGAGATTGCCGATCTCCAGGTTTTTCAGCACGATGTAGCTGCGATCGCGAATCGTTATCAGCGTGCTGGACCCCGACTCGACGGCGAGATTGGTCCCGTCGATGACCGCCTGCTCGCCAGGATAGCTCTGAAACGTAATTGGGCCCGCCGCCGCCGAGCCGGAGACGTTGATCGTCACGTACTCGGCGTAGGTGCCGCCGCGAATCGAGACCGTGCTGCCGGCCGGGGCGCTGTTGGCGGCCTGCTGGATCGTGCGCCAGGGCGAATTCAGGCTGCCGTCGTTGCTGTCGCTGCCGCTGGTGGCGACATAGAGGACGGGGCCAGCGGGCGGCGGCGGCGTGGAAGTCACACAGGGCAGCCAGATGGTTGCGGCGAACAGGGTAAAGATGAGCGAACACAAAAAGTTCATTGGGGCCTCCTAGGCGCGGCTCAAGCCAACGGGGCTGGCTGTTCCAGCCAGCCTTTTTCGATCGCCACGGCGCGCAGCTGGGCCAGGGCGGTCGAGCGAACAACCGCGCCGTCAACGCCCTGCGACGGCAGCCAGAAGCGCGCCTCGACATTGACGCCCTCGGTCTTGACCGCTGTAACCACAAAATCGGCGGCCGGCTTCTCCAGAATGTGGTCGATTCGGCGCAGCACCTCGGTGAGAATTGGCAGCGCAGTGCCCAGGGCCACATCGGGCTTGAGCTGTAGCTCCAGGGTGTGGCGCCGCTGGGCGTAGCGGGTCAGATTGGCGATGGTTCCGGTGTAGACATTGGCGTTGGGCACCATCAGCTCGCGGCCATCGGCGGTGCGCAGCGTGGTGGCCCGCAGCGCCAGATCGGTCACGATCCCCTCGTCGTGGCCAACGGCGATGCGGTCGCCGACCCGAAACGGGCGCATAAACAGCAGCAGCAGCCCGGCGGCAAAGTTCTTGGTGATATCCTGCAGGGCAAAGCCGATGATCAGCCCGCTGATCCCCAGGCCCGCCACAAACGAGGCCGCCAGCTGGCCCCAGCCCATCACCAGTAGCACCACGACCAGCCCGGCGACGATCACCGTGATCCGCACCAGACGGGCCAGAATATTCTCGGCCTCGGGCGCCAGCTGAACCCGGCCAAGCGCCCGGGTGGTGCCGTGCTCGGCCAGGCGCACCAGATAGCGCAGCAGAAATAAAATAACGACAACCGCCAGCAGCCGTGGCAAAATCCGCAGCGCGGTGGCGCCAACCTGATCAAGCAGGGCGTTCCAGTCGATTCCAATCATAGCGTTCTCCCAACACAGGCGGATCTATACAGCAAGATTGTGTGAGCGGCAGCCATTCAGCTACAACGCTGCGCTATCGTGCCACACAACCGCTGATTGTGCAACGCTTGTCGCGTATCATGGGGAGAGATACGATTCGCCGATTGATTTTAAGGAGGTTTCAATGAGTCAGGCACAGTGGACTGCGGTGGACGACTATATCAGCGACCTGTTTATTCCAGCCGATCCCGCCCTCGCTGCGGCGCTGGAGGACGCCAGCGCGGCGGGAATGCCGCCGATCAGCGTGGCGCCGAACCAGGGCAAGCTGCTCCAGGTGCTGGCGCTGGCCCACGGCGCCCGGCGGATTCTGGAGATTGGCACGCTGGCGGGCTACAGCACAATCTGGCTGGCGCGGGCGCTCCCCGCCGACGGTCGGCTGGTGACCCTGGAGGCCGACCCGCTCCACGCTGCGGTGGCCCAGGCCAACATCGTGCGGGCCAGCCTCGCCGACCGCGTCACCGTGCGGCTGGGGCTGGCGCTGGACACGCTGCCGCAGCTGGTCGCGGCCGGCGAGGCGCCGTTCGATCTGGTGTTCATTGACGCCGACAAGCCCAACACCGCCGCCTACTTCGCCTGGGCGCTCAAGCTCACCCGCCCAGGCAGCCTGATCATCGCCGACAACACGGTGCGGGCCGGGGAGGTGCTGGAGACGACCAGCGCCGACCCCAACGTCGTCGGGATGCGCGAGTTCCACGCCATTCTCGCCGCCGAGCCACGGGTGACCGCCACGATGATCCAGACGGTCGGCAGCAAAGGCTACGACGGGCTGGCGTTCGCGGTGGTGAATTAGGACCTCACCCCAACTGCTGCGGCAGCCACCCCTCTCCACCGCTGTGGAGAGGGGAAGCGCGAAGCGCTGGGGTGAGGTCGATTAGTAAACAGCCATGCAGCCCAATGATCAACCACATATCGCTCAGCGGGGCGTGATCGTGGGCATTCTAGCGGGCTAGCTGGCGTTTTTTCACCTGTCCTCCACATTATTCCACACGTTATCCACACGATATCCGGGGTGGAAGTAAAAATTCAGGTATGATTAAAACCGATGCTGCTGCTATTTCAGCCCCTAAAAACATAGGGCATGGCCCTGTGGAAAGGCAAAACCATGCCCTATATTATTGATGGCCACAACTTAATCGGCCAGATGGCCTCGATTCGGCTGGACGACCCCGACGACGAAGCCAAGCTGGTGATGGTGCTGCAGCGATTTTCGATGCGGCGGCAGGTCGCGGTATCGGTGGTGTTCGATCGCGGCCACTTTGGCAAGCAGCGGCTCGGCGGCAACGGCGTGAGCGTCCGCTTTGCCCGCTCGTCCTCCGACGCCGACGCCATGATCAAGGCGTTTCTCAGCCAGCTGGCCCGGCCGGGCGACTGGGTGCTGGTCACGTCGGACCGCGAGATTGTGGCGGTGGCCAAGGCGGTGGGGACGCGGGTGATCAGCGCCCGCGAGTTCGCCGCCATTCTGGCCGATCTGGACACGCCCGCCGCCTTCGATGCCGAGCGAGCGGCGGCGCACGCGCATGTGCGGGGCGATCAGGTCGGCGAGTGGCTCGCTATATTTGGGGTCGATCCTGATGCGGCCGTCAAGGCGGTCGATCTCAGCCGCAAGCCCAAAAAAGCCGCGCCGCCGAGCGCGCCGACGGCCACCCCACCCGGCCAGCGGGCCAGACCGGCCACGGTTGTCCCTGAGCCGCCGCAGCGCTGGCCGGAGCCGAAAAAACCCAAGGCCAAGCCCGACCCGCTGCCGCGCGAGGCCGACGGCCGCCCACGGCGCTCGCGGGGCGGGCCACGTCCAATCTCGTCGCAGGGCGAGCCGCTGCACAAACCGCCGCCGCCGGTCCACCCTGACGAGATCGACGAGTGGATGGAGTTTTTCGGCGCGGCCGAGGAATAGCCAGGCAGCCGAGCGGCGCAGCGGAAGCACGCGATCGACAGCGCAGCATCTGCCAGAGCGCTTTCTGATATGATTACGGCAAACGACCCACTCTGCCAGCGAGGAAACCATGACCGAATCCGCAACCGAAAACCGCAAGGTTGACCATATCAAGATTGTCCTGGGTGAAAATGTGGCCGCCAAGGGCGTGACCACCGGCTTCGAGCGCTACAGCTTTGAGCACTGCGCCATTCCCGAGCTGGCGATGCGCGACGTCGACACCAGCACGACCCTGTTCGGCAAACGGCTCAAGGCGCCGTTTCTGATCAGCTCGATGACCGGGGGCGCCGCGCAGGCCGAGCGCATCAACCTGCAGCTGGCCGAGGTGGCCGAGGCGCTGGGGATTGCGATGGGCGTTGGCTCGCAGCGGGCCGCCATCCACGACGAGCGGCTACAGTCGTCGTACCAGGTGCGGCGGGTGGCGCCCTCGATTGTGCTGCTAGCCAATATCGGCGCCGTTCAGCTGAACTACGGCTACGGCGTGGAGCAGTGCCGGCGGGCCGTCGAGATGATCGAGGCCGACGCGCTGATCTTGCACTTCAACGTCCTCCAGGAGGCCGTGCAGCCCGAGGGCGACACCAACTTCAGCGGCCTGCTCGCCAAAATCGAGGCCGTCTGTCGAGCCCTGCCGGTTCCGGTGATCGCCAAAGAGGTCGGCAACGGGATTGGGGCGCGGGCCGCCCGCCAGCTGGTCGAGGTCGGGGTGCAGGCCATCGATGTGGCCGGGGCCGGCGGCACCAGCTGGAGCGAGGTTGAGCGCTTTCGCCAGCCGACCGCCCGCGGCCGCCGGGTCGCCGGCACCTTCGCAGGCTGGGGCATTCCCACCGCCGAGGCGATTCTGCAGGTCCGCGCCGCGCTGCCGCAGGTGACCCTGATTGGCTCGGGCGGGCTGCGCAGCGGGGTCGATGTGGCCAAGGCGCTGGCGCTGGGCGCCGATATTGCCGCCTCGGCCACGCCCAACCTGGCGGCCCAGGACGACGGTGGCGCCGCTGCCATCGCCGAGAGCATTGGGGCCTTGCTGGACGAGCTGCGGATTACGATGTTCTGCACGGGCGCGGCCGATCTGGCGGCGCTGCGGACAGTTCCGCTGCACAAACACTAGCCCGCACTGCTACCATCAGCCAATATTCGCGACTGCTACAGGCCAGAGTCAGCGGCAGCAACCACAAATCTGCTAATTAATGGTTGTCAAAACCACCACGCACCGCTATAATACGGCGCGATTCTGCCATCTGGTAGAGCTTACTGGCGTGAGTTTCGTTACTCGATAACGATGCTGCGCCCCAAAGGGATGCTTGTGAGACGTTTACTTCGTGCTTTATTAATTGTTTCCACCATTGGCGCACTTCTCGTCGCCTGTGTTTTTAGCCTGCTGGTTCGCGAAATAACCTTGCCCGCCAGCGACAACAACATTGCGCAGCCCTTTCAGGTCGCCTCCGGCGAGAATCTCGCGGTTATCAGCAACAACCTCCAGTCCGAGGGCCTGATCCGGCGGGCGATTCTGTTTCGCTGGCTGACCAATCGGCGCGACGCGGCCGGTGAGCTGTATCCCGGCACCTACTTCTTCAGCCCGAACATGACCATGAATCAGATGCTTGACGCGATGCAGGTCGCGCCCAAGGGCGAGTTCGAGGCGGTGCGCTTTACGGTTCCCGAGGGCCTGCGCCTCGAAGAGATCGCCGATATCGTGGCCGCCACCGAGGTCGTGACCGCCGATGGGTTCCTCGAAGTTGCCCGCAATGGCGCCGCCTTCAAGGCCAGCTATCCATTTCTCGAGAGCTTGCCCGCTGGCACGTCGCTGGAGGGATTTTTATTCCCCGACACCTACGACATCTTCGTCTCGGCGACCAGCGAGGAAATTATTGCGAAGATGCTGGACAACTTTGCGCTGAAGTATGCCGAGGCCACCCAGTCCCCGGCCACCGAGGGCCGCACGGCCTTCGAGATCGTCACAATGGCTTCGATTGTGCAGCGCGAGGCCAGCAACGACGAAGAGATGCCGCTGGTCGCCGCCGCCTTCTGGAATCGGCTCAAGCCCGAGTTTGCCGGCCAGCAGCTTGGCGCCGATCCCACGGTGCAGTATATTCTGGGCCAGCCCGGCAATTGGTGGCCCAAGCTCGACAACCTCACCGTTGAGGAGATCAATGCCGCCAACAGCCCCTACAACACCCGGATCAACTCGGGGCTGACGCCTGGGCCAATTAGTGCGCCCGGCCTGAGTGCGCTTAAGGCCAGCGCCGCCCCAGCTGATGAAGACGTGACCTATTTCGTCACGAAATGTGTTCCCGCTGGCGAGCGGCCAACCCACAACTTCACCAACAGCTACGATGAGTTTTTGCGGTTCCAGGAAGAATATCTCCAGTGTCCGAAATAGCCGCGCTGGGCATCATCGGCAGCCCGGTGGCGCATAGCCTGTCGCCCGTAATGCACAATGCGGCCTTGCGGGCGCTGGCGATCGCGGCCGAGTACACGCTCTGGCCAACCAGCGCCGCCGACCTGCCAGCTCGGATCGACAGGCTGCGCCAGGCCGGGGTGCTCGGGGCCAACGTCACGCTGCCACACAAAGTCGCCGTGGTGCCGCTGCTGGACCGCTGCGTAGCCGTGGCGCAGACGCTGGGCGCGGTCAACACGATTGTGCGCGAGCACGATGGCAGCCTGACCGGCCACAACACCGACGCCCCGGCCTTCTATGAATCGCTGGCAGCTTTAGATCTCGATCTCCCCACGACGCGGGCGGTGGTGCTGGGCGCCGGGGGCGCGGCGCGGGCGGCGCTGTGGGCGCTACGGCAGGGCGGCTGCCAGGCAATCACGGTGGTCAATCGCACGCAGGCGAACGCCGAGGCGCTGCTCCAGGGCCACGAGACCGCGCTGGCCGCCGCCGATCCCCAGGTCGCTGCCGCTGTGCGCGCCAGCACCCTGCTGATCAACACCACCACCCTCGGCTGGAAGCCCACCGATCCGGCGCCGCTGGATCTGGGGCTGCTGCACGCGGGGCTGCTGGCCTATGATATGGTGTATCGAACGACACCCTTCCTGCTGGCGGCCACCGCCTGTGGCGCCCGCACCAGCGACGGCCTTGAGATGCTGGTGCGCCAGGCCGGGCTGGCCTTCACACTCTGGTTCAAGCGTGAGGCGCCGCTCGAACTGATGCGCAACGCCGCCCGCTCCGCAATTCAGGCATAGCCAGAAGGATACCTATGAACGTGATGATCGCGCTGGCGCTGGCGGCTGGTGGGCTGGCAATCGGCTTTTTACTCAACCCCGTGATCACCCAGATCGCCAG
>DAOTUS010000510.1:0-13190 GCA_034437415.1 Herpetosiphonaceae bacterium | reverse complement strand
ATCATCCTGGCAGCGATCATCTGGCTGATGGAGACGGGCTGTGGGTGGCATGCGCTGCCAGATCGGTTTCCGCCCTGGCAAACGGTGTATAGCCAGTTCCGGCAATGGCAGAAATTGGGTATCTGGGACAAAATCTGGCGTCCAGGAACACAATCCGTTTGTGAAGCAGAACTACAACTGTAGTACTAAGCCTTGCAGGCGGGTCTGCACGGCGGCATCACCAGCATTGAGCGTGGGCGAGCCGGTAACGAAGAGGACGGTAAATGACTGCGCAGCAAGGGGCACTGCGCCTGGGAGAAGGGTTGCCAGGATGGTTATCAGCAGAACGAATGAACACCAGCGGACGGCACGGTGAAGCAGCACAAAGAACTCCTCGCTCAAAACAAACACCATCGCAACTCACGCGATGGTGTACACGATTCCCCTTGTAGGGGCCGAACGGGATTATAGACAAACGGCGGAGAAAAAGCAATAGTGTTGCTGAAAGTTTTGTTCAGATTGGTATAGCCCGAAAAAACCCTGGCTTAAACGCCAACCCCAGGCGCTTTGCAGGCCTGGGGCTGGGCTGGATTTCGCTGCTTGTTGGTTAGCGCTTGTTTTTGCGCAGGCGGGCGACCTGAAGCCGCACGGTGGCCCGGCGCAGCTCGGCCTCGGCCAGAGCCAGCTCGCGGTCGCTCATGCGATTCTGCATGCGCTGCTCGGCCAGCCTGCGGGACTCCTCAGCGCGGGCCTCGTCAATTTCATCGCCGCGCTCGGCGGTGTCGGCCAGCACCGTGACCCGATCGGGGAGGACTTCCATGAAGCCGCCGCTGATCGCAAACGGCATATTGACGCCGTCTTTAACGTAGTGAAACTCACCGGGCAGCAGGATTGTCAGCATGGCCTCGTGGCGGGGCAGAATGCCGACGCGCCCCTCGGCGGCCGGCGCACTGACCATATCCACGTCATCGGAAAACACCACACGCTCGGCAGTGACAATTTCAAGTCGTAAAGGCATAAGACCCTCGATTGAGCCATCAATTCGGCGCTGAGCCAGGCTTTTCAGCCTGCCTCAGTACCGGATCGAGGGCTGATTACACTACTGCCGTCCTGCTTCGTAGCTGGAAATAACGTCTTCGATGCTACCCTTCATAAAGAAGTAGTTTTCACCGATATGGTCGAACTCGCCGGAAAGGATGCGGGCAAAGCCCTTGACCGTTTCGGGGATCGGCACATACTTGCCGGGGATGTTGGTGAACACCTCGGCCACGCCGAACGGCTGGGAGAAGAAGCGCTCGAGCTTGCGGGCGCGGCTCACCGTCAGTTTGTCCTCGTCGGAGAGCTCTTCCACGCCGAGGATGGCGATAATATCCTGCAAGTCTTTGTAGCGCTGCAAGGTGCGCTGCACCTCGGTGGCCACGCGGTAGTGCTCTTCGCCCACCACGTTGGGGTCTAGAATACGGCTGGTCGAGGCCAGCGGGTCCACCGCCGGGTAGATGCCTTTTTCCGAGATCGAGCGCTCCAGCGAGATCGTTGCGTCAAGGTGAGCAAAGGTCGTGGCTGGGGCCGGGTCGGTGTAGTCGTCGGCGGGCACGTACACTGCCTGAAGCGAGGTGATCGAGCCCTTTTTGGTTGACGTAATCCGCTCCTGCAGCTCGCCCATCTCGGTGCTCAGGGTTGGCTGGTAGCCCACCTGCGAGGGCATGCGCCCGAGCAGCGCCGACACTTCCGAGCCAGCCTGGGTGAAGCGGAAGATATTGTCGACGAACAGCAGCATATCGCGGCCCTGATCGCGGAAGTACTCGGCCATGGTCAGCGCGGTCAGCGCGACCCGCAGGCGGGCGCCGGGCGGCTCGTTCATCTGGCCGAAGACCATCACGGTTTTGTCGAACACGGTCTCCTCGGTGCCGGGGATTTTCGCGCCCTTCATCTCGTGGATCAGGTCGTTGCCCTCGCGGGAGCGCTCGCCCACGCCGGCGAACACCGAGTAGCCCGACTGCTCTTTGGCGATGTTCGAGATTAGCTCCTGGATGATAACCGTTTTGCCCACGCCGGCGCCGCCGAACACGCCGGTTTTGCCGCCTTTGGTGAACGGAGCGATCAGGTCGATCACCTTGATGCCGGTCTCGAAGACTTCGGCGGTCGGTGACTGCTCCTCGAACGAGGGCGCCGGGCGGTGGATCGAGTACATCGCCTCGCCGACCACGGGGCCTTCACCATCAATTGGGCGGCCCTGAACGTCGAACACGCGGCCCAGGGTGGCGGCGCCAACGGGCACGGTGATCGGAGCGCCAGTATCGACCACATCCATACCGCGAACCAGACCGTCGGTTGTGGACATGGCCACCGCCCGGACAATGCTATCGCCCAGCTGCTGCTGGACTTCGCACACCAGCGGAGGCACGCCCTCGCCGCGGCTGATTTCAAGCGCGTTATAGATTTGCGGCAGTGAGTCAGCAGGGAATTCTGCGTCGATCACCACGCCGGTAATTTGCAAAAGTTTTCCGTTAGCCATAAGTATCTCCAAAAGTCAAAAGTCAAAAGTCAAAAGTCAAACAAATGTGAGCTTTGACTTTTGATTTTCGTTTATAGTGCTGCTGCGCCTGCTGCGATCTCGCTGATTTCGTTGGTGATGGCCGCCTGACGGGTTTTGTTGTAGCTCAGGGTCAGGTCACGCACCAGCTCTTTGGCGTTATCGTTAGCATTCCGCATTGCAATCATCCGCGCCGAGTGTTCGCTGGCGATCGATTCGAGCACGGCCTGGTACAGCTGAACCTCGACAAAGCGGGGCAGCAGCTGCTCAAGCACGCCTTCGCGGCTTGGTTCATAGGTGTAGTCGACCTTGGTGGCACCGGCATCGCTCGGTGCATCGACCGGCAGGAAGCGGCGCAGTTTAGGGCGCTGGGTCAGAGTGTTGACAAACTCGGAGTACAGAATGTACACCTCATCGAACTCATAGCGACCACTCGCATCCGCCGTGAAGCCCTTGATTGCCCGCGTTGCGGCGGGCAGAACATCAACCAGCGGCGGCGAGTCGCCCAGGCCGGTGATCTCGGAGCCCAGGGTCTGGCCGGTTCGCACCGCAAAATCGCGCCCTTTTTTGCCAATCGCGATGATGGTTATTGCGCGCCCAAGGCCCCGCTGTTCCTCGATAAAACGGGCTGTCGCCCGAAAAAGATTGGAGTTAAGCGCACCGGACAATCCGCGATCCGAGGTCACCGTAATCAGGGCTACCCGCGTCACCTCAGGGTGCGCCTGGAGCAGCGGATGATTGGAGCTGCCACCCGTCGAGCGCATCGTCAGTTCACCCATCACGTCGTACAAACGGTCGGTGTAGGGACGCGTGGCAAGCACGTTACGTTGGGCGCGGCGCATCTTCGAGGCCGACACCAACTCCATTGCTTTGGTGATTTTGCCCGTGTTGCGGACGCTCTTGATGCGTCGTCGAATTTCACGCGCTGAAGCCATAATATCCTCTGGTAGCTAGTAGTTAGTAGCTAGTAGCTAGTAGCTAGCAGCTAGTAATTTAGTGATTACTGATTAGTTGCCAGTCGCCAGCAGCTGGTCGGTAGCGATGATCTCACTAGCTACCAGCGGCTAGCAGCTAGCGACTACTTATAATCTGCCGTTTGCTTGAACTCGGTGACCGCCTGGCGCAACAGGCCCGCCGTAGCGTCGGAAAGCACCTTTTCGGTGGCGATTGCCCGACCTACCTCTGGGCGGCTGGTGCGGATAAACTGCCAGAAATCGCGCTTGAACTCGTTGACCCGCGACAATGGAACATCGTCCAGGAAGCCATTCCCAGCGATCCAGAGGATCATAACCTGATCTTCCAGCGCAATCGGCTGGTACTGGGGCTGCTTGAGCAGCTCCGACAGCCGCTGGCCGCGCTCGATCTGGGACTTGGTGCCAGCGTCGAGGTCCGAGGCGAACATTGCAAAGGCCGCCAGCTCGCGGAACTGGGCCAGCTCAAGCTTGAGCTTGCCAGCCACCGACTTCATCGCCTTGGTCATCGCCGAGGTGCCGACGCGGCTCACCGACAGACCGACGTTGAGCGCCGGGCGCTGGCCAGCGTAGAACAGGTCGGATTCAAGGAAAATCTGGCCATCGGTGATCGAGATCACGTTGGTGGGAATGTAGGCCGACACGTCGTTGGCCTGGGTTTCGATGATCGGCAGCGCCGTGATCGACCCGCCGCCGAACGCGTCGCTCAGGCGCGCAGCGCGCTCCAGCAGGCGTGAGTGTAGGTAGAAAACGTCGCCGGGATAGGCTTCGCGGCCGGGAGGGCGGCGCAGCAGCAGCGAGACCTGGCGATACGAGACCGCGTGCTTGGAGAGATCATCATAGATAATCAGCGCGTCTTTGATCAGCTCGCCGCCGACGGTGACGCCGTTCTCCATGACTTCTTCGGCCATTGCGCAGCCCGAGTAGGGGGCGATGTACTGGAGCGCCGCCGACTCAGAGGCCGAGGCGTTGACGACGATGGTGTATTCCATCGCGCCAGCCTGCTCCAGAATACCGACGGTCTGGACAACTTTCGAGCGTTTCTGCCCAATCGCCACGTACACACAGATCATGCCCTGGCCGCGCTGGTTGATGATGGTATCCAGCGCCACCGCGGTTTTACCCGTCTGGCGGTCGCCGATGATCAGCTCGCGCTGGCCACGGCCGATTGGAATCAGCGCATCGATCGCCAGAATACCGGTGGCCACTGGTTGGCTCACCGACTGGCGGGCGATCACGCCGGGGGCAATCCGCTCGATCTCGCGGGTGGTGGTGGTCGCAATTGGACCTTTGCCGTCGATCGGGCGACCCAGCGGGTCAACGACGCGGCCAAGCAGCTCCTGACCAACTGGAACCGAAATAATTTTGCCGGTGGAACGGACAACATCGCCCTCTTCAATCTCCAGGTAATCACCCAGAATGATTGCGGCAACATTATCATCTTCAAGGTTAAGCGCGATGCCCATGACGGTCTCGCCCTTGGACGTCTGCTTGAACTCCAGGAGCTCGGAAGCCATGACGTCGCGCAAACCAGCAATCCGCGCCACGCCGTCGCCAACGCTCAGGACTGTGCCGACATTGACGGCGTCGGCGTTGACAGTCACCGGCTGGGCGATGCTGGCACGTAGACGACTAAGAATATCTTCTGCTGTAACAGCCATTGTTCTACCTCAGGTAAAAGTATGAAGTTATGAAGCATGCAGTATGAAAGTTTTCATACTGCATCTGATCGCTTCACACTTGTGTTATCCGGTCATCATGTTGCGTTGGACTGCGTTGAGGCGCTGGCGGACCGTGGTGTCGAGCACCTTGTCGCCGACGCGAACGAGCAACCCGCCCAGGATTCCGGGGTCAACCGTGTATGTAATGTCCAGCGTCGCGCCATAGTGACCCCGCAGCTCGCTCTCGATCTTCGCGCGTTGCGCGGCGCTCAGCTCTACAGCGCTGGTGACATCGGCGGTGGTTGGGGCGTTACCACGCGCCAACGCTACCAACTCTTCCAACACGTCGGCCAGCAGATCTTCGCGGCCTTCGGCTTTCAACGCGGCCCGCAACGAGTCGTAGACAGCGCGGGCATAGCTAGCAGGTTCAACGCTGCTCATTAGTTCAGCCTCCCAAGCTGCTCAATGGACTTGTTGATCAGGTCATCGTGGCCTTTGCCCTGCAGCTCTTTGCCAATCACGGTGCTGGCGGTCTGGGTGACCAGGCCAGCGAGCTGGGTCTGGAGGCCGCGCAGCGTCTGCTGGCGTTCCTGATCGACTTTAGCGCGGGCTTCCAGTTCCATCCGCTCGATGTTGGCGCGGGCGGCGGTAACCAGCTCTTGCTCCTGAACGCGAGCGCGGTCGGTGGCCTGGGCCAGAATGGTCTGGGCCTCGCGGCGGGCCTCGGCCAGCTTGGCGTCGTAGTCGGTATCAACGCGGGCGAGCTGCTGTTTCACCTTTTCGGCGTTTTCCAGGCTCTCGCGGATGCGCTCTGAGCGGGTGCGCAGCGCGTTCAGAACGGGCTTGTACAAAAACATATTCAACAGAAACGCCAACAGTGCGAAGTTGATGATCTGCGATAGTAGGAGTGGTAAATCTACCCCAAGCTTATCCATTTATATCCCCCTTGGAGCTGGTGCAGCCACGATCGGGCAGCACCAGCGTGATCTTTCAGTAGATTGCCGCCAATTAGAGTACTTGGAAGCCGATCAGCAGCGAGATAACCAGACCGAAGATCGCCAACCCTTCAGTAAGGGCGATACCGACGAACATGTTGGTGCGGATGATGCCTTCGGTCTCGGGGTTGCGGGCAATTGCCTGCAGCGCACCTGCCACCAGGATACCCATACCAATGCCAGGGCCGATAGCGGCCAAACCGATTGCGAGAGCAGTTGCGAAAAGTCGTGCTGATTCTACGGGCATGAGTGTTTCCTCCAAAAATTAGTAAACGTTGGAATGATTTGGATTTACGCGATAACGTTATGAGATCTGGGCCAGTGCACGCTATGTTCGCGCTGGCCGCAGTAAATTAGTGGGCGTGTTCTTCGTGACCATGGTCGCCGTGTGACTCAGCCGCCATATCGATGAAGGCCATTGTCAGCATTGCAAACACGAAGGCCTGCACCAGACCGACGAACAGCTCCAGGCCATAGAATGGCAGCGAGAGCACGGTCGGGAAGAGGAATGCCATCACCAGCAGCACCACCTCGCCGGCAAAAATGTTGCCGAACAACCGGAAGGTGAACGAGATAATGCGGGCGAACTCGGAGATGAGCTCGATGATACCGACGAAGAATTGAATTGGGCCCTGGTTGAAGATAAAGAACTTGCGCAGGTAGCCCAACCCCTGGGTGCGGAAGCCCCAGAACTCGGTCGTCAGGAACGAGATCAGCGCCAGCGCTAGGGTCAGATTGAGGTCGGCGCTGCCTGGGCGCAGGATTGGGTGGAAGGCGGTTCCGGCCGGACAGTTGTTGGTGACACCTTCGACGCCCTCGGCCGCCAGGATTGCCCGCTCAACGTCGGCGACGCCGGCCGTCGCGACCAGGGTTGCCTGGGCCGCCGCGGGCTCACCGCCGCTGTAGCAGACGCCGATCGAGCCGACGCCGGGAAACAGGCCCAGCCAGTTCGAGGGCAGCACCAGGAAGAAGATGGTGGCGACAATGACAAAAAAACGGGCAGCATACTTGGGGCTGACACCGCTCATTGTGTTGTAGAAGGCTTCGACGGCCATCTCCAGGGCATTTTGCAGGCCACGTGGGGATCGCAGGGCGATTTCGTCACCGCTGCGCAGCTTGCTGGTTCCGATGATTGAAAGGACGACCAGCAGGATCATCACGAGCCAGGTCATGACGAGCGAGTTGGTCACTGTGTACCCGCCAATGTGGAACAGCTCTTCGGCCCGTACCGACACCAGTGGCTTGCCGACCGGCAGGGTGAACCGTAGGACGATACCTACCACGGCAGCTACAGCAACAAGAATCCAAATCTTTTTCTTTGTGGACAAGGCGACCCCCCGCGTCTATAGCCCAGGCGCGAGTGCAGAAGGTGTGCACAGACGGTGGGCAATTTTAGCTTACAATACCTTTTGGGACTTCGTGCTTTTTTGCACATTCTCAGTATAAAGGATGGGTTTAGTCTTGTCAAACCCAACAGAATCATTAAAAAAAGATCGATTTAGCTCCACTGGGGATTAATTTCTTCACCGCTTGCTTCCCGGCAATCATACTCGATGTTGAGCTATCTAACCAAAGTCGCCGATCGTCCATTTCCGCGCCTCAACTGCCGCCTGGGGTAATCCTTGACGGGCTAGATAACGTAAGGTAGATTGACATTAATACACGAAGGAGGCGCTCCGATGCCCACAATTACCCTTGATGCTCAACGTTGGCACACCTTTAGCCAGCTTTTAACTACAACTGTCTATCAAGACCCGCGCGACCTGCTCAACGCATTTCTGATGCACTTGATTGAATTCTGGCCCGCCCACGGTGGCGCACTGCTGTATATCGATCCTTTTAACAATACGACGACGCTGGACCATGGAGCGCTCTCGGATGAGGCCAGCGAGATGATTGATCAGGCGCGCTCGGTGTTTGAGCGCAGCGTTGGCACGGAGCAGGAGCTGGGGGTCTATGGCATTGATGATGATCTGGCGCTGGTCGAGCTGACGCTGCGCTCCGGCGAATCCGAGGTTGGCCTGCTCCATCTGATCGTCGCCGCCGAGCATGTGGCCGCGGAGAACGAGGGCGAGCTGGCGCTGCTGCTGGTCGGGGTGGCCGGCGGCGAGGCCGACCGGGTCACGCTGCTCAACTCAACCCGCCGCGAGCTGGACGAGATGAATCTGCTCCACCAGGTCAGCCAGGCGATCTCCAGCGATATCGATCTGCGCAGCCTGCTGCGGACGATTATCGAGCGGGTCACGGCGATGCTCGATACCGATGGCGCGTCGCTGCTGCTGGTCGATGAGGCCCGCCGGGAGCTGTACTTCGAGATGCCGTCAAGCAGCCACAGCCAGGAGCTTAAAGCCTATCGGATGCCGATCGATCAGGGGTTTGCCGGCTGGGTGGTCAAGCACGGCGAGCCATTGATTGTGGAGAATCCGCAGAATGACCCGCGCTTCTATCGCCAGGTCGATAGCGATATCGATTTCGAGACCAACAATATTATGACCGTGCCGGTGCGTACCCGCGACCGGATTATTGGGGTGATCCAGGTTGTCAATAAGAAAAGCGGCGCCTTCACCGAGCGCGATCTGCGCATGCTGACCACGGTGGCCGGGCAGGCCGCGATCTCGCTGGAGAACGCCAATCTCTACGGGAAGCTCAAGGAAGAGCGCGACCGCCTGATCCGCAAGGAAGAAGAGGTCCGCCATCAGATCAATCGCGACCTGCACGATGGGCCAACCCAGTCGGTGGCGGCGATCTCGATGAATATCGAGTTTATCAAGAAGCTGCTCCACGCAATGCCCGAGCGGGTCGATGATGAGCTGAATGTGCTCTCGGCGCTGGTCAAGCGCACCTACCAGGATCTGCGCACGCTGCTGTTTGAGCTGCGGCCGCTCGGCCTGGAGACCCAGGGGCTGGCGCCAACTCTGCACGAGTATGCCAATAAATTTCGCGACCCATCGGGCATGCAGGTGCGCTTTTCCTCGGGCAATTTCATCGGGCGGCTGGCGCCCCAGGCGGCGGCGGCGACCTTCATGATTATCCAGGAGGCGGTCAATAACGCCCGCAAGCACGCCAAGGCTGCGATGGTCTGGATCGAGCTGTTTCAGGATAACGAGCACAATATGCTGACGGCGATGGTGCGCGACAGCGGCGTCGGCTTCGATCTCGGCCAGGTGCGCTCGTCCTACGAGGATCGCGGCTCGTTTGGCCTGCTGAATATGGGCGAGCGGGCCTCGCTGATCGGCGGCTCGTGTGAGATTCGTTCGGCCGCCGGGCAGGGCACCCAGGTGATTATCCGCGTTCCGCTGGAGCTGGAAGAGGTGGAGTTTTTCGAGGAAGAATGATCCTCCTTGAGCTATTGCGTTAGCCCCAGCCGCGCCGCAGGATTATTTCTGCGGCGCGATTGTAGTTTAGCGGACTACTTTTAGTGGATCTTCGTGGCCTTCGTGGGATGGTATTTAACCTAATCAAGCCACCTGATCAGGCGGCCGGGAGCTGGAGGGTAACGGTGGTGTCGCGCCCCGGCGGAGCATCCACTACCTGCGCTTCCTGATGGTTGTGCTGAGCAGGGCAGCGATACGTGAAGAGTACAAACCGTACCCTCATTTTTAGAAGAAAGGAGTAATGAATGCCAACTCGGATATTCTACAAACCACATCCTTCGCGTCAGCGTGAAGCAGCATTTGTCCAGGCGTTGATAAAACACTACCCTGACGCTGAGCTAGTGGCGAAAAATGCTCTGATTGATGCCCAGGTGCTTGATCGGTATGTCGATACACCGCGTTTGATCGCAGCCCTGAGAAAGGAACTATTACTGCCAGCAAAAGCTCGCCAACGCTGCCTTGATGCATTGGCTGCCTGTCCGACGCAGATTAAAATCGCCAATGATCCTGCCCGGATTTCTTTTGATGTTGTTGTTGAACAAAATGGCGCACGACACTACTGGGAGTTTCATGAGGAGCAGCATCAAAAGCTCAACAACAGCCGTATGCGGCCTATTTATACCCCTGATGGCACAGCGGTTGTGGTTCCGCGTTTTCTTCAGCGCCTTATTCGTGACGTGTGGCGCGTAGAGTATTTTCGTCCATTCACCATCGTGTGGCACAATTGGTTTGCGCATCACAACGAAATGCTTACGTTGCCAGATCCTACCAATTTCGCTGAATATGGCCTAGATGATCAATTTTTATTTGGTCGTTTCTGGTTGCCACTCAATAGTATCTGCTAACAGCACTGGTATACCTGCATCGATGGCGCTGCTGGGCAAGCTCATCATTCTGTATGACGTGAATCGTGCTACCATACGAGCGTGTTCGCCGCGCCCGCGTGGCATCCTTGTCACCGAGAATGAGAAAGCAATGTCACTATCGTTTATTGAGCCGAGCTATCTCTGGTTTTTGGCCGCGCTGCCGCTGATTGGGGCGCTGGGCTGGTTTGGCGGTCGCCACAGCGCCCGCTGGCGCAGGAGCCTGTCGGTCGGGCTGCGCATGCTGCTGCTGAGCTGCCTGATCGCCGCGCTGGCCGGCACCCAGATTGTGCGCCCGGTGCGCCAGCTAACCACGATTTTTCTCCTCGATACCTCCGACTCGATCACCCCCAACCAGCGGGCTGGCCAGGAGCTGTTCATCGCCGAGGCGCTCAAAACAATGCCCAGCGGCGACCGGGCAGCGATTATCGTCTTTGGTGAAAACGCCCTGATCGAGCGCATCCCCTCGGCGGAGCGCACGCTTGGCCGTCTGCAGTCGGTGCCGGTTGTCGCCCGCACCAATATTGAGCAGGCCATGACCCTGGGGCTGGCGCTCTTCCCCTCCGACACCCAGAAGCGGCTGGTGCTGCTCTCCGACGGCGGCGAGAACAGCGGCCGCGCCCTGGCATCGCTGCGGCTGGCGCGGGCGCGCGATGTTGCGATCGATGTTGTCTCGGTGGAGAACGCCGCCGGGGCCGAGGTGGCCCTGACCACGCTGCGGCTGCCAACCCAGGCGCGGGCCGGCCAGGAGCTGCAGATGGTCGCCAGCATCGAGAGCAGCACGGCCCAGGCTGGCACGCTGCGTTTTCTGGTCGATCAGCAAATCTACAGCGAGACCCCGGTCAGCCTGCCCGCTGGCACCAGCGAGTACACCGCCACCGTGGTTCTGGAGCTGCAGGGCTACCATCGCGTCACGGCGCAGGTGATTCCAACCGATGATATTCGCCAGCAGAACAACGAGGCGACCACGCTGATCAATCTGGCCGGCCCGCCCAAGGTTCTGGTCGTCGCCAACACGCCCGCCGATGGCGAGAATATTGGCCCGGCGCTGGCCGCCGCCGATCTCACCCCGACGATTGTAAGCCCCGCCGAGCTGCCGACGACGCTGGCCGGGCTGGCCGACTACGAGGCGGTGATTATTGCCAACGTGCCCGCCCGCCTGATCTCCGACGAAAGCCAGGTCGCCATCCAGGCGTATGTCCGCGACCTCGGCCGGGGCTTTTTGATGATCGGCGGTGAGAATAGCTACGGGATCGGCGGCTACACCAACACGACGATCGAAGAAACCCTGCCGGTTGAGATGCAGCTGCGCAATCGCGAGAAATATCCCCCGATCAGCGTGGCGATTGTCTTTGATATCTCGGGCAGTATGAGCGCGACCGTGGGCGGGAAAGAGAAAGTGATGCTGGCCGCCGAGGGTGCCGCCCGCGTGATGCAGCTGCTGCGCGACTTCGACGAGATCACCGTGATCCCGTTCGATAGCGCGGCGCAAAATGTCTACGGCCCGGTCACCGGCGCCGAGCGCGACACGGCGGTCGACGAGATCATCGCCCGCGGTGTGACCGGCGGCGGCGGCATCAACGTCCACGACAGCCTGGTCGCGGCGGGCAACGCCCTGCGCGATCGCCCGGCCCCGATCCGCCACATCATCATTCTGGCCGACGGCTCCGACTCGCAGCAGCAGGAGGGCAGCGTCGCGCTGGCCGATCGCTATCTGCGCAACGGCATCACCACCAGCACAATCGCAATTGGCTCCGGCGGCGACGAGCGCTTTCTGGAGACGGTGGCGAAGGCTGGTGGTGGGCGCTATTTCCTGGTTGAAGATGCGGTTTCGCTGCCGGATGTTGTGCTTCAGGATGCCAAGCTCTCGCTAGCGCCCTATCTGGTTGAGAAAACCTTCACCCCGCTGCTCGGCAACGATAGCCCGATCCTGGCCGGATTGCTCAACACGCCCTGGCCGCAGATTCACGGCTACAACGGCAGCCTCCCCAAAGACAACGCCAGCGTGGTGCTGTGGGGGCTGGATGAGGCTCCGCTGCTGGTGCAGTGGCAGTATGGCCTGGGCCGCTCGGTGGCCTGGACCAGCGATATGAAAGGCAAGTGGGGTCGCGATCTGGTCGCCTGGGCCGAGTTCCCCCGGCTGGTCGCCCAGATGACCAGCTGGACCCTGCCGGTGGTCTCCAACGACACGATCTCGATCGATACAACCTTTGTCGGCACCGAGCTGGAGGTCACAGTGACCGCCCGCGACGCCCAGGATCGGCCAATGTCGGGCCTGACCATCGCGAGCAATGTTGTGAACGATGGCGGCGTCGAGGCGGGCGCCACCTTGCAGGAGGTTGGCGCAGGCGTGTATCGCGGGCGCGTCAGCAGCCCGCAGGCGGGCACCTACTTTCTCCAGGTCGGCGGCAGCACCGCCGAGGGCCGCCCGCTGTTTCAGCGCACCGCCGGGGTGATTGTGCCCTACTCGCCCGAGTATCGCCAGGGCCAGGCCAACCCGCTGCTGCTCCAAAGCATCGCGGCGCAGAGCAACGGCCGCCAGATTACCGATCCGGCGCTGGTGTTCGAGCATACGCTGAAGGCGGTCACCCGAGCGACCCCAATTGGCTTTGCGCTGCTGCTGCTGGCGCTGCTGCTGCTGCCGCTGGATATCGCCGTCCGCCGTCTGCGCCTGGGCAAGCTCAGCCTGGCCCGACGGCCGCGGCAGGCCACCGTGCAGGAGCCGCTGCTGGGCAATCTGGCGGCGGCCAAGCAGCGCTCCCAGCAGCGCAGCGCTGGCAGCGTGGCGCAGTCGGATGCCGACCCAGCGCCGAT
>DAOTUS010000509.1:0-1681 GCA_034437415.1 Herpetosiphonaceae bacterium | reverse complement strand
CCTCGCCAAAATAGAGCCTGATCAGCGGGTGCGCTGACCGATGGACACATATGGACGTTTGTCGTAGAGTGCGGGTGACAAAACATCACAGCTCGGAGACAAACGTCCATGGATCCTATTGTAGCAGTGTTGGCCTGCCTTAAGCCAGTCCTTCCCAGCGTTGTTCGCCGCCAATTGGGCTTAAACGCACGGCCCCCCGAAACATTGTAGCGAACGTTTGTTTGCCTTTTAGTCTCCTTCTGGCGCGTCATCTCCCTGGTGCGCCCCCGTAGTGTGACCTGGCGCGTCATCTTGCGCTTGTTCCGACGCGCCCCGGCGATAGGCGAGCACCGCCGCCACCGAGGCCGCAATTGGCGCCGGCGGCAGATCATCAAAGAAGGTGATTCGCCCACCGAAATTGATGTGATGCCAGGCCACCGGGGAGACGGTGCGCAGAAAGGCAGCATCCGCCGTCTCGCCCGCCGCTTCTTTGGCGGCAATCGCCTGCTCCAGAATGCGCATATTGTAGAACAGGATCGCATTGACCAGGAGGCGACTCGCTTCATTCCACAGCTCTTGTTCCTCCTCCGTCACATAGCGCAGCTTGCCGATGTTGCCATACGTCAGCGCCCGGCGCAGGTGATGATATTGCTCCCCGCGGTTCAGGGCCTGCTGGACATTCTGGCGCAAGCGTGGCGAATCCACAAACTCCAGCAGATACTGGCTGCGGAGGATATGATCATACTCCCACAGCGCCTGGAGCATGCGATTGCGCCGCTTGGATGCGCTCAGCTTGGCGATCAGCATGCGTTGGCTGATGGTCTTCTGGGCCAGGGAGACGAAAATTCGCTGGAGTTGGTCCCACTCGCTGATGATGAGATCGGTATCAAGCTTGCGGACGGATCGAAACAGCGCGTCGGCACCATAGGCAGCTGGCGGCTGAAACCCATACAGGCTGGTCCGCATCCGCTCGTGGAGCTCGGCGTAGCGCGGGGCAAAGCGGTGGCCAAACACCGAGAGGATCGCAAAATTGACCCGGTTGGTTCCATGGGTCACCCAAAGGGTCCCCGGTGGAGTGGATGGTCGATTTCACCTCGGTCGGATTGTTATACAAGAGATCGAATACATCATCGCTCTCGGGATCATGGGCGCTGATCATCATGGTAGCGACCGGGACGTGATTGAGCACCAGCGTGTCCGCAACCACGCCTTTGCCCATCCCAAAGTAGCGTGCGGCGTGCTGGGCCTTGAGCGTCTCAATCGCGACGGGAAACTTCTGGCCGTCGCTGCTGGTGTGGTGCTCCCCATCAATGTCATAGGCATGAAACAGGGGCATGGCGGCCAAGGCGTTCATGATGGCGGTACTGCCGGCGCGCAGCGTCTCCAGGCGCAGGTAATTGCCAGAGGTCCGGACGAGGGTGCTGGGCGGGATATCCGCCATCTCGCCCAGCCGGTGGAGGCCCAGGTTGGTGCCCCAGCCGATCAGGCAGGCGGCCAGGACCCGGTCGTCACGCTGGTGATGGGTGGCACGACCGAGGATATGCTCGAACGCCTGCATGAAGCCACAGTCGGCGTCCACGGCAGCCAGCACCTGACTCAGGGAGACCTGCGGTACGCGTTCATAGAGCTGGTGGTTGGGAACCTCGCGGGGTGGTGGGGTGGAGAGCGTCCAGGTGCGGGTCGTGCCATGCTGTGTGACCTG
>DAOTUS010000508.1:0-21262 GCA_034437415.1 Herpetosiphonaceae bacterium | reverse complement strand
CTCCTACCAATCTTCGGCACATTCACGAAGGCCGTGGTCGAGGCGATTCTGGCCGGCGAGGATGTTGACTACGACAGCCTTGGTAGCCTCCTCTCCACCATCCTGCTGCCGTCGATCGTCGAGGCCGTGCTGGCACGAATGGCCGTACTTGCCGCCGAGATGGGGACGAGCGTGGACCTGGCCGAGATGACCGCCGCCGTAACCGAGTGGGCAACGCCCTACGTGGCCAAGCGTATCGCAGGGATCACGAAGAACACGAAGACCCTGGTCGAGCAGGTGATCCGGCGCTACCGTACCACCACCGGCATGACCCGCGCCGATGTCGAGCAAGCCCTGTCCGGCATCGTTGCACCCCACCGCATCGAGCAGGTGACCATTGACGCCATCACTGAGGCCAGCGCCCAGGCCGCCCTCAAGTACCAGATCTACCTGGCCGACAATGGCATCATCACCGTCCGAGTCTGGCACACCAACGCTGACGACCTGGTGTGTAAGGTCTGTGGCCCCCTCAATGGCCAACTGGAGGAAGACTGGATTGACTTCTTCCCCGCTGGCCCTGGCGCGCACCCGCGCTGCCGCTGCTTCGTGACCCTCAAGGTGGTGACCGCGTGATCGAGGTGAAAGGCATCGACTCGATCCAGGCGATGTTTGCCAAGGACCTGACGCCCGCCTGGCAGGCGATCGGGCTGGGGCTGGCGGAAGCCATCCGCGACGAGATCAGCCCGTATCCGTCGGCGCCGGCGAAGGGAGCCAAAGCCTGGTACGAGCGAGGCTACGGACCTCGGTGGCGCCGACGGGATGGCTCGATCGGCGGACGCAAAACCTCTGAGACGCTGGGCCGAAAATGGATGATCGCCAGCCGCAGCCGGATGATCATCGCCCTCACCAACACGGCCAGCTACGCCCCCTATGTCCATCGCGCTGAAGACCAGACCGCCCGCCACGCCGCCACGGGCTGGAAGACCGACGATGCGGCAACAAGCGCGGTTATGGCAAGCGCGATCCCCGAGCAGTTGATCGCAGCTGCTCTCACCCACCTTCTATAGAGGTTCCTCCTATGGCTCTATCTCTTGATCAACAGGTCGAGGCCGTTCGCTCCGCACTCTGGCGGGCCTGCCGCACCGAGCGCGAGCGGATCCGCACGACCAACCAGCTCGGCTATGACGATGATTGCGTGTTCTTCATCCAGAACATCTACGACGAGTACGCGGTTGTTCGTCTCGGCAACACCTTCTACGAGGTCGATTACACCGTGGCGGCCGACGCCGTCACGATTGCCGACCGCGCCACGTGGCGGGCGGTGGAGCAGACCTGGACCGCCACCGCCGAGGTGAAGGCCCTGGGCGCCGGGCGCGTCGGCGCCTATGTCGTTCTCTTTGGCTCACCTGACCAGCCGGACCTGTCGCCACAGCGCGACTACTTCACCAAGTCCACCGACTTCTGGCTGGAGCGCTGGAACGTCCGACCCATGCTCTACGACCACACGCTCGGCCTGCCCGCTGACTTTGAGCCGGTTGTCGGCGAGTGGGAGGGCAAGACCGCCATCATCGATACCATCGGCGTGTGGATGGAAGGCGAGCTATCCAAGGCGCACAAATATCACGCGATGGTGCAGCAGCTCGTCGATAAAGGTCAGCTCAAAGTATCCAGCGATAGCGCCCCGCACCTGGTGCGCCGGCAGAAGTCCACCAAGAACACACACGAGGTCACCCGCTGGCCCATCATCGCCGGATCGCTCACGACCACCCCGGCCGAACCCCGCCTCATTCCCGTAGCGACCATCAAGGCTGCCTACAAATCCCTCGGTTTACCTGACCCGGCTCTCGGCGACGAGGTCCCCGCATCAACAGGCGCGACGGCGCAACAGGATGCAGACGCCCGCCGCGCGGCCATCGAATCCGCCCTCAAAGCATTGGAGACCACCCCCATGACCCTTCAAGAAAAACTGGCCGCCGCCCGCGCCGCCCTGGCAGCCGGCGACTTCGACAAAGCTGAGCAGCTGACCCGCGAGGTCAAGATGCTGCAGGAGTTCAATGAGCTTGAGACCAAGAGCATCACGCCCACTCCTGCGCCCGCTCGCCTGCCCTTTGCCGCTGATGAGAACCCCGCCGCTGACCCCGCCGAGAATCCGGCCGTGAAGATGTTCTCGCTCAAGCGCTTCGGCGAGATCGGCGCGGCCTGCAAGCAGGTCTCGAAAGAGCTGTATGGCGCCGACTATGAGCTGATCGCCTATGAGAAACATCGCGACTTTCGTCGGTATATCAAAACCGGCCAGTATGATCCGCGGCTGTCGAAGGTCCTGCTCCTGACTCCTGGCCAGGTCGCTGATGGCGCCGAGGACCACACAGTCGGCGAGATGAAGACCACGATGGTCGAGGCCGTCGACGAGCTGGGCGGCTATGTCGTTCCCGAGGATCGCCGCCAGGAGATGATCGAGCGGCTGCCCGGCATGACCGCGATTCGCCCCAAGGCGAACGTGATCAGCACCACCCGCGACCGTGTCACTCAGCTACGCCCCACCGGCGGCAACACGCGCTACAAAGGCGCGACCCGCGTGAAGTGGGTCAACGAGAAGCCGACCGCTGGCACCGCCCAGAGCAACATGACCTTTGAGGAGGTCGGCATCCCCGTCCACACCGTGATGGTCGAGGTGTTCTTGTCCCGCAACCTCCTGGAGGACGGCGGCGCGAACCTCGTCACGATGCTGATGGATGAGATCACCACCGCCAACGCGATCGATGAAGACGAGCAGTTCCTCGTCGGCAACGGCGTGGGCAAGCCCCGCGGCATCCTCAACGGCGTGGCTGCCAACGGCGCACCGTTCGATAGCGATATCGCGGTGGTGAACAGCCTGGCAGCTGCCCTCCTGACCGCTGATGGTCTGAAGAAGGTCCCGTTCCAAATCGCGGGCCAGTATCGGCAGGAGGGCGCCTCCTGGATCTTCAATCGGCTGACCCTGCAGGATATCGCCCTGCTCAAGGACTCGGCCAACCGGTATCTGTTCACCGATAACGACAACCAGCTGGCCAGTGCCCACGGCACGAAGCTGCTGGGCTATGACTACACCGAGGTTGAGTGCCTGCCCGCGATCGGCGCCAACAAGTACCCGGTGCTGTTTGGCAACTGGAAGGGCTACACCATCGCCGACCGCATCGGCCTGTCGATCGAGCGCTTCCTCGATAGCTCGACCGCCCGCGAGAACACCGTACTGTTCATCTCTCGACGGCGCCTCGGCGGCGACGTGACCCAGGGCTGGCGCATCGCTGCCCAAAAGGTCGCCGCCTAATCCCCCGACCGTTGACCCGGCGGGCATCCCCGCTCGCCGGCACAGCAAAAAGGTACCACCATGAATCATAACCTTACCCAGGACGTTCGCTTCGACCAGGTGCTGGCTCCCGCCAGCCGTGGTGCTGGTGCGGTCACCGGCGCCACCTATCTCAGTATGGACGGCCACGAGTCGGCGGTTGCCCTGCTCGACGTCGGCGCGATCGTCGCGACCGGCACGATCAACCTGAAGGTGGTCCAGGCCACCGACGCCGTCGGCACTGGCTCGAAGGATATGGCCGATGCCGTGCTGGTCCAGATCGCCGACACTGGCGGCAGCAAGCTGTACGCGATTGAGTTTCGCGCCGACACGCTGGACCATAACAATGGCTTCGTCTATGTCAGCGTGACCCTGACCACCGCCGCCGCAGCCAATATCGCTGGCGTCACCCTGATGCGCTATCGCGGCCGCCGCACCTCCGCCGCCGCTGGCCTGACCCAGCGGGTTCTCAAGACCAGCTAGCTCAACCCTCTTTCCTTCTCTTTCTGCCCACGTCGTCGCCGTCAGGCTGTGCGGCGTGGGCACGCGAGTCAACCATGGCCTACGCCACCCTCGCCCAGTTCCGCGAATACAAGATTCAGCCCAACGGTAGCGCGTCGGCACCGGTTCCAACCACGGACGATGCGCTGATCACGCGGCTGCTCGGCGTGGCCCAGGCGGAGATCGAGCGCATCTGTCGGCGCACCTTCGAGGCCGTGGCCCAGACCCGCACCTATGGCGACACCAACGCCCGCATCGTGGACCAGCGCCTGTACCTCGACCGTGAGCTGCTGACCGTGACGAGCATCACCAACGGCAGTGGACAGGTGGTTCCGGCCGGCGGCTACTGGCTGGAGCCGCGCAACGAGCCGCCCTACTCGATGATCTTCCTCAAAACATCCTACGTCTGGCTCATCAATGTTGACACCGAGATCGAGGTCACCGGCACCTGGGGCGCGAGTGCTACCCCGCCCGCCGATATCGAACAGGCGACCCTGGAGCTGACCGCCTACCTCTACGACCTGCGCAAGCAGCAGAACTACGACGTGACGGCCGTCCCCGAGCTGGGCCAGATGATTATCCCTGGCGGCTTCCCCAAGCACGTCGAGAACGTGCTGAAGTCGCACAAGCGGAGGTGGTAGATGCTGGTTGAAACGATCAACGCCATGCAGCTCATCCATCGCGTCGTCCCCGGCATTGTCAGCGCCCCGGACCTCGCCGAGTATCCCGACGCCATCGAGCCGATGCAGTGTCCCTACGTGATGACCTGGCCAACGGGCGGCACGTGGGATGAGGGCGCGATCGGGATGCATCGCGACGAGACCACCTTCAAGGTTCTGGTGCTCATCGCCCCAGTCGCGCTAGGTATCACTGGCGCGGTGATCGCCAACGTGACCGCGCTGCTGGATTCCTTCCGCCACCTCTACCTTGATTACGAACAGATTCAGACCCTGGGCGGTACCGTCGAGCAGTGCGAGGCCATTACCCACGAGGGCCTGCAGGTGATCACCTACGCCGGCGTCGAGTGGCGCGGCTTCGTCCTGACCATCCCCACTATCCTCAAGGAGATCCCATGAGCGACCCCTACGCTGACTATGACGATCCGGCGCCACCTGATGCGCCTGATTCCGAGCCTGAGTCCACACCAGCGCCCGCAGCGCCCGATCTGACGCCCCCCGACGAACCCTTCCACTATGCCTTCGCTGACACCGGCCAGTGGTACTGGCGCGTTCCCGCCCGGCATCTAACCCCCGGCGAGTACGCCGAGGCGATCGCTCCCCTGACCGACGATGAACACGCCCTGGTCAGAACCCTCTACCAGGCAACCGCCGGCGCAATCCCCGCGCCCAGTGTGTTCGCGAACACACCCCCCGAGGAGAACTAAGCAATGCCTATTGCACCAACCGGAAAGGCGATGAAGCTCCGCCAGCTACAGGCTGGCAAGCAGGCAGTGTGGGATACCGCCGTCGCGGCCACCCTGAAGTTTATGGAGCTCAAGAACGCCTCGATCGAGATTAATGCCGAGACGGAAACAAACGTCAGTATCGGGACGCTCGCCCCAGCGACCTCGGCCGACGTGGTCGGCTTCAGCGGCAAGGTCAAAATTGAGGGCCCCTGGCTCTACGAGGACGCGCCTATCTGGCAACAGTCACTATTTGGGGCTGTCGTGCCCACCGGCGCTGGCCCCTACGTCCGCGCCTCGACCAGCCCGCATCAGTCCAGCTACACCCCAGAGATCTACACCTTCGAGTTCGGCATGGCCGGCGGCACCTACAAGGCGATCAACTGCATGCTCTCCATGCTGGAGCTGAAGATCGTCAAGAAAAAAGTAACCATGTTTAAGGCGGAGTTTCTCTGCTCGAATATCCAAACCCTGTCGAGCCTCACCGTGCTGGCCGACCGCACCGTCACCCGCGTGCGTGCCCGCGACACCGTGGTCTCGCTCGATGCCTGGGGTGGCACCATTGGCACCACACCGCTCACCGGCACGGTGCTGGAGGCCACGCTGAAGGTGTCGAGCAACGTGCACCTAAAAGAGTTTGTCGGCTCACTGTATGCCACCGGCTATGGCATTGACTCCTGGGAGGGCGAGCTGGAGATCAAGGCCGAGTTCAACACGATCACCAAGGCGGAGATCGATGCGCTGATCGGGGCCACAACTGTCGAGCGCCTGGTGCAGTTCAAAGCCACCCGTGCCACCCAGATCGACCAGACCAACTTCACCGGGGTGATGGATGGATCCGGTCAGGTGCTCTATGACGACAACGACGGCAACGCCGGCGTGACGATGAAGTATCTGCCGGTTCACAACACCACGCTGGCCTACTGGCTGGCCACCACCAACACGAACACCGTGGCCGTCCTGGCTGCATAGCCTCCCTCCTCTTCTGTTCTCTCTATCGCAGCTCGCCGTCCCCTGGCGAGCTGCCCCCACTGAGGTTCTTTCTATGAGCAATCGCCGACGCGCCCGCCGCGCTGCAACCCCCCGCAGCGAGCATATCCCTGCTGTCCGCCTGTTCGTTGCCCCCATCGACTCCAAGGCCACCGGATCGTATTTCTTAACCCAGCAGCAGGACGCGCTGCGCCAGGCCCGCCTGGAGGCTGGAGAAGTGTTCAACGAATGCGTTGACGATTTCAACGATGCCCGCGCCGGCGTGTTTGCCGATGAGCTGGCTTCGATCTCGGCCCGGCTGAAGCTGGCGATCACGAGCGGTTCCGCTGAGGACCTGGCGGCCGCCCGTGCGGAGATGGCGGCGCACAACGACCGCATCACCCCGGAGGCCCACGCCGACCTGGAGGCCGCCGCCACCACGCTGGGCCAGGCTCGCAAGGCGCTCAACGTGGCGCGTGATGCCTGGAAGCACTATATCCTCGGTCGCCTCAAAACCAGCGACGGCAGCCCGGTCGAGGATGCCCTGCAGCGCGTCACGCTGGACCAGATGCAGGCACTGATCTGGGGCGAGGTTGATGCGGTCACAGTCCCAAACTAGAGCGGCGGCAGCTCATTGGATGGCTCGAGGGCTACGAGGATGAGCCGCCGCCGTGGGTGATCTATTTCCTGATGTCGGAGGATTTCCAGGGCCAAACCCCGTGGGAGTTAGAAGCCACCGCGCCCGCTATTTGGGTCGAGCGGTGGAAGGTGCTGCGCCACGAGCGGCTGGCGAAGTGGAAGCGAGAGCACCCTGATGAGTAGCGATAAGACCGTAACGATCATCATCAAGGGCGATGATCAGCTGTCGCCAATCCTCAAGGAGAACGCCGATAGGCTTGGCGACTTTGAGGACAAGGCCGAGAAGGCCGGCGCGGGGAGCGAGAAGCTCGGCGAGGGCCTCGACCGGGCGGGCGCTGGGGCGGAAAAATTCGGCAATGAGGTTGATAAAGCGGGCGAGAAGGCCAAGCAGACAACCAGCAAGGTCGACTCGTTTGTCAGCGGCCTGGAGAAAATAGCCTCTGTCACCGCCCTGCTGGAAACAGCCAAGCTCGCAATGGACTTCACCGATCAGGGCGCTGCGCTGCTCGGCGTTCGCGATTCCTTCCGAGGTCTGACCGCTGACGCCAAGATCAACGGCGACACGCTGCTGCAGTCGATGCGCTCGGCGTCGAACGGCTATGTCAGCGACGCGGAGCTGATGAAGGGCGCCAACAAGGCGCTGCTCAATGGCGGCACCGAGCTCGCCAACTCCCTCCCCAAGCTCTTAGAAATTGCCGGGGCTAGCGCGAAGGCCACCGGCGGCGACATGAAGCAGATGTACGCCGACCTGGTCGAGGGCGTGACCAAGGCCGAGCCGGAGATCCTGGACAACCTGGGACTGGCGATCAACCTCACCCAGACCTATGACACCTTCGGGAAGACCATCGGCAAAGCTGGCACTGAACTCACCATGGCCGAGAAGAGCACAGCCCTGCTTAACGAGGTGATGCGCCAGGGCGACTCCTACATTGCCAAGGTGGGTGCCACCGCCGACGGCGTGGGGTCCAGCGTCAACCGACTCAAGACCAGCTTCGAGAACCTCAAGAACGAAGTGCAGCAGCTCGCGGCGATCGGCCTGGAGCAGGTGCTGTCTGGCGGCACATACCTCATCAACCAGACCAACCAGATGGTGCTCGATGCAGGCGCCAGCTACACGAAGTATCAAGACATTCTTCGGATGACCGATCAGACATCCGACGGGCTGAGCGAGGCGCAGTACCAGCTTGCTCAGTCGTTTGTTGCATCCGGTATGTCCTCGGCCGACGCATCCGCCGCTGCCAGTGGACTCGCCGATGTGCAGGGCTCGCTGGAGGGCGTGTTCTTCAAAGGCGGCGAGGCGGCCGCACTCTCTGCTGAGAAGCAGCAGGCGCTCGTTGAGCAGGCGCTAGCCGTTGCCTCGACGTCGCCCCAGGCTGCCGATGCGGTGCGCCAGCTCAATGATGACCTGGTCACGGGCGTGACCGACCTTGAGGGCTACACCACTAGCCTCAACGCGCTGCAGCTGCAGACCGAGCTTCATGCCCAGGCCGCTGCCGAAGACACCGCCATGATCGCGGCCAACGCGGACATGATGGCGATCGCCGCAGGGGTCGGTTACGAGCTGACCGGATCGATCTGGGATATGACCGATGCCCAGATTGCAACGTCAGCCGCAAGTATCGAGGCGGCGCTCGCGGCCGAGCAGCAAGCGCGCTATCAAGAGGATCTGGCGTACGCAGCAAACTTCAGTTCCGACTCAGCCTTCGGGGCGGCGGGCGCGGCACTCTACCTCAGCCAGGCGTATGGCATCGAATATCTGACCGCGCTGCAGCTGATCGCCGCAACCCGCGAGCTCAACGCGGCGCGTGCAAATCGCGCCGGCGAAGGGATTGGCCGCGCCATCGGCGCATCAGTGCCGCGGCTAGCCGAGAAAGCGCCAAACTACGAACTGGGCGGCGCCTACAACCGCCCGAAAAAAGAGCGGGCTGGCGGTGGCGGGGCCAAGAAAAGCGGCGGCAAAAGTGGCAAGTCCGAGGCGGTCAAAGAGGCTGAGCGCGAGGCCAAGGAACTCGAAAAGATTCAGGGCCAGCTGGAGAAAGCCCACGAGAAATATCTCGATAAGGCCGAAAAGCTCGACCAGGATCACATCGCCAAAGAGCGGAAGATATGGGACGACTACTACGCCAAAGAGCTCGCCGCCTTCAACAAGTTCAACGCAGACAAGTTCAAAGATGAACTGTCGTTTAAAGACAGCCTCAAAGGGATGAACGCCGAGGCCCGCGCCGCCATGATTGCGGAGGAGCGAGCGGCCTGGGCGGAGGCGCAGGCGATCGCGCAGGCGGGAAATCCACAGCTCGCCGATGAATACTACAAGCTCAAGCTCGAGCAGATCACCGCAAACCAGCAGCGCGCTGATGAAATCGCGGCGATCGAGCAGCAGATCACCGACGAGCAGGACGTCGCGCAGAGGGCACGCCTGGAGGCTGAGCGAGCCTACCTGCTGGCCCTGGATGCTGAGCACGACCTCTACGACGCCGAGGACCTACAGAAGCTGAAGGACGGTGGGAACGAGCTGCAGCAGGAGCGCGACCGGCAGCTGTCCGAGGAAGAGACTCGCTATTCGGATGCACAGACGACGCTGAAGGAAGAGTTCGGGAAATCGGTCAGCGAGATCATAGACGGATCCGGCAAGCTCAAATCCGCAGTCACCGAGATGGCCGGGGTGCTGATTGGAGAGTTCGGTCGCATCGCGGCAGCTGCACAGTCGGTGCCAACGGGTGGAGGCGGTGGTGAAGGCGAGGGTGGTGGTGAAGGCGGCGGCGGCGAGTCCGCTGAGGGCCGCGCCGTCGGCGGCGATGTCCAGCGCGGCCGACCGTTCGTGGTCGGCGAGGAAGAACCCGAGCTCTTTATTCCCCAGGAATCTGGCACCGTCCTCAACCAAGATCAGATCCGAGCAGCACTCGCTCGCACCGGGCGGGTTCCGCTCAGCGCCGCCAGGCCAACCGCCGGTGGAGGCGGCAGCCCCAGCGTCACAAACAACTACACCATTGCGCCAACATTCCCCGGCTCAACCGCGCCCCGCCAGGAGGTTCAGGCGGCCAGCAAGGATATTGAGGCGCTTGTCCGCCGGATTATGGCCAGCGAGGCCAAAGAGATGCAGAAGATCAATCGAGTAAAGGGGTAGCAATGGCACCGCTCTATCTAGCACTCCGCGAGGACCTCATCCCGCTGTCTACTCGCACCGTCAACCTGACCGATCCGGCGAAATATCAGATTCTCAAGCCAGGCTGGCAGCCAGGAGTTGCCAGCCTGAACGCGCAGGGGCAGTACAACACTGTCACGGAGTCACTTGAGGTTCAGGTGTGCGGCGAGACCCCGACCGAGGTCTACACGAATCTTGCCGCCCTCACATCGATCCTGACCCAGGCAATGCGCTGGGGGAACTATGAGCAGGTCTCGCCGATTATGATGGACTATGCGCCATTCGGCGGGGTCAAGCGGCTGGGGTCACGGGTGATCAGCTGGGATCCGACCGGCTACCTGCCGATGGACTACAATCACAGCATCATCACGACCAACAAGGTTCTGGTAACAATCACGCTTGTTCGCGAGGGCCCGCTCTACCATACCGCCTGGGTGTATGAAAATCTCCTGGAGAACAGCGGCTGGAACGACCCTCCCGTCCCGGCCTTTGTAGGCGTAAACGGCACAATCACCTATACCGCATCGAGCACCCCAGCGAATGTGCACGCGACGGTGCGCCTGACCAAGAGCTTCAGCACGCCGGCGGCGCTGCACGCGCCCACGGTGATTATTGAATGCACCGCAGGATCGCCGGTAACCGTGCGATTTACCGCCGTTGGCGCGGCGGGCTTTACCAGCCTCGCGGTCCAACTGGTGACCGGCGGGATCATTCCAGCCTCCAATGTTGTGGCATTTCCGACCGGCGGGGAGTGTACCGCAACCTTCACGCCGACCGATACGGGATTTCTCCGCATCTACTGGACGGCCTACGGCGCGGCGGCGTCGACGCTCACCATCTCGAAGGTGCTGGCCGTTGACGGGATCGTGCCGGCCGCTGATATGACATGGCATCGGCGGATGGTCGAGCATGTCGGATCGTCGCCGAGCGTCAGCAGTATTCAGCCGCTGATCCAGGGGGCGCTCTTCCCGGTTCCAGCAGGGGATATGTCGCCCGTAACGATCCGTATCGGTGGCGGGCTGTCGCGGGCGCGAAATCCGACCGTTGGGGCGGGCTATGTGCTCGTTTCACCACGCGGGAGTGGGCAGGGGATTTTTCTCCACGGGATGCCCGCCGCTGGCGCGAAAACAGTCGCGCCGTTTGCTACCGTCGTCGATACGGCGAACAATGCCTACACAGGGAATGTCACGCGCTATACCCCAGCGGGGACAACTAAGCTATCAACCCACACCACGCCGACGACGCTCAACGGCGGCGGATCGAACATTCCCGGCGAGCTGGTGGCATTCGCGGTCGTGCGCAACAATAGCGCGACCACCGCATTCAGCCTGTCGCTCAAACTGACGGACCTGGGAGGAAACACCGCCGAGACACTCCAGGTCGTTCTACCAGGAAACGCCGTGCCTGTTCCTCGAATCATTCCGCTGGGATCGCTGTTCGGCGAGGATGGATACAGGAGCTGGGAGCTGATGATCCAGGCCAGCGCGGGAGTGGGCACATGTGACATTGGCTATGTCGCGTTCCTCCTCGTAGAGCCAGGTGCCCAGGCGGTCGCGCTCGACGCCATCCAGCCGCTCGCGGCAGGCGCGACGCAGTATATTACCCTTGATCCCGCAGTCCTGACGCATCGACAGGCGCGCTATGGCATCGCCGCAGCATCGGCCTCTGCCGCAAATCAGGCCAGGGCGGGGTATCGCGGAGGGATGCGTCACCTCTGCTCGATGCCGACCTCCCCCCAGTGGGTGTACGTGCTCTGGCTGGCGACCTACTCGACGAGCTGGGTCCACGTCGATGCAGGGATATCAATGAGCACTGTAACATCGGCGGCGCTGGTGTGTACGCGCCTCCCGGCGCAGATTGTGGCGGACTAAGATGCTCACTGCGCAGCTCTTCACGGCGCCGCCCGACGCTGGCGGCACCCTGCTCGCCGACTGGACCGGGATGACCCTCCCAGACTTTTCCAGCAATGGCCACGGCTTCGCCGCCGCGACCGTCGTGATTCCAGTGGGGGTGCGGGAGTCGTTCCGCTGGTTCAGTCAGGTGACCGGCTGGCTCGTTATCTCGCATCAGACCCAGACTATCTGGGAGGGCCTGGCCGAGGAGTTCGATATCGACACTGACGGCACACTCACGATCACGGCCTATGGCGCGTATATTGCGCTGTCGGACCTGCCCTACACCGCGCTCTGGTCTAGCTCACGCACCAGCGACTGGTCGTCAATCGAGAACAGTGCGCTCTCGTCGCGCCAGCCCGGCCGCTACACGATGAGCCAGGATAATCAGATCTATATCGCCCCATCAAACGGCGAGGCATTCGACCTCGGCGCCGTCGGCAGTCAGACCTTTGTTATTCCCAACGGGAGCGCCAGGCAGATTCTGGCGGTCTCCTTTGATTATTCGTTTACGGCACCCAACACCACCTGGATCGCGTCCCTGTCGCGGTTCAACGCAGCCTATGGATTCCTCTCGACCGTCTGGAGCCTGAGCGGCAACGGCGCAACCCAGACGGGCACGCAGACGATTGCCGTGGCTGCCTGTGATCGCCTGGTCTTCAATCTGCTCTTCAACCGCGACGCGACGACGCTGGGAACTGCGATTGTCGATCTAACCACGTCGATCGCGGCAGCTATTGCCCTGGGCGTCCGCACCGTCACGCCCGCCAGTATGGTCGGGATTAGCGCGGGCATGTGGCTGACCGTCGATGATGACAACATCGACACTGCGATCGCGGCAGGCGTCGGCGCCATCGGCGCTCAGGTCGTCACGCCGGGATCGATGGTCAACATCATCGTCGGGTCGGTGCTGGATATCGATGACTTCAGCGCCGAGACCGTCACGGTCACCGCCGTCGCAGCCACGACGTTCACGGCCACATACGCCAAAACCCACGGCGCCGGGTGTACGGTGCGGCGGAACAGCCCCGCCAACGAGGTGGTCTATGTGACCGCGACGGCCGCGACGACCTTCACGGCCACATTCGTCGCCAACCACGTGGCTGCATCACGGGTGCGACGGGCGCCGCTGCGCCGGGTCAAGGCCGCCAGCATGACCGGGATTGTGCGCGGCGGACGCCTCGCGATCGGCGGGACTACTCCGGAGATTGTCGAGGTGCTGGAGGTGACGGCAAACTCCTTTGTCGCGGAGTTCACCTCGCCGCACGCCAGCACCGATACAGTAAGCTGGGTTTGGGACGGCGAGACCGACGATATCAACCTCAAGATCACCAATATCCGCCTGAAGACCACGGCCAGCGCCACCGTCGGCGCCGACGAGATTATCAAGGCGCTGGTCACTGAGACGACCGCAACCAACACCGGGATACTCAGCTCCTCGACCGCGCTGATCCAGGCGCCGGGCGTTGACCTGTTCAATGAGACCTATCTGGACATGTATCCCGCCGACATCATCGAGTATCTGCTGACCTACGGCGACACAGCGGGCAATGTGTGGGAGTGCGCCGTGTGGGAGGGCCGTCGCGTCCAGTATCAGGAGCGCGGCAGCCGGGGGCGAACATGGTACTTCGACCCGACGCCAGCGGTCTCGCGGCGGCTGGATCGGCTGATGAATAGCGCCTACGCGGTCTACACCGATGCTGAAGGGCGCGAGGTGCGTTCGTCCACAAGTACCAACGCCACCAGCGTGGCGCGGTTCGGCGGGCGCACGCGACGCCAGGCGATCCCGGTCGATACGACCAGCGCAACGCAGGCCACCGCCAGCCGCGACGTCGCCCTGGGCGATTCCCTGACGGTCGGCTCAGTGGGCGACATTCCCATCGACGCCATCTACGACGTCGTCGGCAATTGGTGGCCGCCCTACTTTGCCCGCGCTGGCGATATCTTTGTGGCACGCACGCTCCCGGTCGGCGTGTCCGCCTCGGTCGACGCGACCCGCGCATTCCGCAGCGCTGCGGTCGCCTACAGCGGGAGTAACCCGGCCCAGCCGCTTACCGTCGCCGCCGAGCTGCGGGCGCCGCGCTTTGCGGCCTACGAGGTGCAGCGCGCGAACAAGCGCTAAAACACAAAAAGCCCGGCATGATCAGTGCGATCACGCCAGGCTTTCCTTTCCCTCGTGCAGGGCATCTCAGCGCCCAGATAGTGTTGCGGTCCCTGCCTATACCTATTAATGTCGTTTGATCCAGGGCATTGGGACGGCCTAAACAATTTTCCACGTTCCGACGATATTCCGGGTCGATTCCAGGTCGATTCCAGCCGTTATTCCAACCGCGATTCCAGTATCTATTCTGGGCTCTATTCCATGCGATCACGCTGTATTAATATGTCGGGGGTCTGGGAGGAGCGCTTTAGGCCAGTAGGGCGCGGCAAACCAATCCGCCCGGATGATGCAAGGCATGACGCACCGTACGCCGCAAGGCATGACGCAGTTTTAATCAGATTGTCAGATTCTGCGCTGTATTAATATGGCAGGGGGTCCCAACAAGGGATTTAGGGCATAGCAACGGCCTGAACAATCCGCCCGGATGAGAAGTCGTATAGGTAGTGGTATAGGTAGTCGTACAGGTGAATTATCAGGTTGCGTGCCTATTAATATGTCGGAGGTTTAGCGCAGGGGGTTTAGGGCATTGGAGTCCACTGAACCGATTGGCCTGGATGCGCCCCCGTACGCGCCCTGGTACGCGCCCTGGTACGCGCCACTTTTGATTAATGAGAAACACCGCCACCGATCAATCGATCGGTGGCGGTGTGTGCATGTGTTCGCGAACACACTTTTTACCGACGACTGCGGATCTGCTCGATTGCGGCGTTGAGCGCCTGCATCGTGGCCGTCGAGCCGCCAAAATCCGGGTGGTGCATGCGTGCCAACGCTTTGTAGGCCGCCTCTGCCACGGCGAGCGGCGCCCCCTCGGCGATGTGCAGGGCGGCATAGGGGCCGCTGCTGGTATGGCGTGGGTGAATCCCAGAATGCCATACATGAGCTTGTCGATGTTCCGATGCTCGGCACGAACATCCTTCAGGCTTTTTGTAGTGGGAGCCATCGCGTTTACTCCTCCGCCCGGTCGAGTGATTCGAGCGCCTCTTTGAGTTTCGTGCGCGCCAGTTGGTAGCGCTCGCCCTTACCGGCATGCACCTCGCAGGCCGCTTCTAACCCCTTCGTTTCACCCACCAATCCGGCCTTAATCAAGCGTGCGAGCGTGGTGAAATCAACGTTTTGAAATACATCGTCAGGCGTGTTTTGTAGCGTTGCAATGGGGGAAACGTGCGTTTCACCCCGGTGAAACGGTTTCGCCATCGTTTCACCCCGCGAAACGGGCGCAGCCAGGTCGATCAGCCGCGGCCACGTGGGCGGATGCTGGGCGGCGATGCGTGTAATCATGGCGCTCGTCGGCTCCACAACGGCGACCATCCCCTCGTCGCTCATCCAGAATCCGCGCGGTGTTTTCACGCGGGGCTGGTCGCCGGTGAACACTTTCCACGTCCGATCATCCACGCTGTCGGCCACCAGGCGGGTCTGGAACTTCTCTCGGAATGCGCCGCTGCCGCCGGTCTCGGCCACGAGCGCCGAGTGCAGCTCGATATATCCGATGAAGATCCGGGTCTTGCGGCCGCGATCGCCGATGTCGGCAATCCGCTGCACATAGGACTCGCCCAGGCGATCCTTGAGCTGGCCGTGCTCGCCGATGTACAACGCGATGATGTGGCCAACATCGCGGCCGCTGCGGTACAGCTCCATCCGCTCATCGATGAGTTTGCCACACACCGTCAGCACCCGGTCGATCGCGTCCAGGATGAAGTAGGCCTCGATGTGGTCGCGGAGCGGCCGCAGGTCGATCTGCTGATCTTCCGGGTGGTAGTAGGTGAAGTGCGTGCTGAGGAACACGGTCTGCACGGGGATGGCAGGACCTCCTGGTGCGGCGCGTTCAACCCGAGTGCGATCGTGCACCGCAACCGCGTTCATCGTGAAGGTTTTACCAGCGCCGCTGATCGCCGCGACGGCGGTATTCTTGCGCTCGAGGATGGGCCGGGCGGTGATTGCGGTTGCTCTGGCCGGCGGCGTGCTCGACTCCTCGTGTTTGCCAGCACCTGGTGCTGGCTTGTGCTCCGAGGTGTCGGGGCGGGATTGTTTCCCGCCCCCGCTACCCTGACGCACCGCTGGCGCTGGCATGCGCTGGTGCCAACTGATGAACAGCCAGAAGGCCACGCAGAATCCGACAAATGTCACAACATAAAACCAGGGTGAGTTAACATCGAACATCTTACACATCCCTTCCGAAAGCCAGTTTCTCTGGGAGGCGGGCTGAAACAATCCCGCCAACGCCGCCGATGATGGCGGCGCTGCCGACAGCGATAACCCAGCGCCGCGATCCGAAGTCGGGCGATCCGGCCAGCTTAACCGCCAGCGGAATCAAAATCCAGTTACACCATTGCCACGCGGTCATCAGGGCATCTGGAGTAAGAAAGACAGCATAGCCGCTACGAGATTTTCGCAAGGTATAGATTTGACCTGCAAACAGAATCGCAGCCAGGGCAATCCCGGCCAGGGCACCACGGGGATCGCGCAGGCCATAGAGCCAGTGCTGAATACCGAGGGTTGTTGCTATTGTGGTGATGGCTGAATTTCCCCAGCCCAGAACACACGCGGCCTTTTTAATGAGCGGCCGCGAGTCGTCGAGCCGGTTGAAGTCGAACAGCGGTGCGTCGGGTTCTCGGCGAACACCGTCGCCATCGATGTCGTGTGATGTGATCGTCATAGGTGTCTCCCTGCTATACTACGAACGGCTCGCTTGGTCTCCCGTGCGAGCCGCCCGCCGCCGGGCGTTATCCGGCGGCGGATTTTTATTGTCTAGAACTCCTTGGCTCGCTTATGCTCGTTCGCCGTCGCATACACTGACCAGCACCTGGTGTGAGGTCTGCCGCTTGGATCATAACGATTTCCATAGTGATGGTCCTCCTGAAAAATGTTTTCCGACTAGACATCCCAGCCAGCGAATTCACGGTCTTCCGCTTCAATCGGCATCGCCAGCGGCGGCGGAAGCCCGGCGAGGCGTTCGTTTTCTGGCGCAGCGTAGTACGCCCGTACTACGCTGCTGCCGCGCTCATTGATGGCCGATAGTGCGCCCAGCAGCTTCATGTCGAGCGGTTCGGCCAGCAGCAGCGTGATGTCACGGCTGAATGCGGAGAGGTCGGCGCCGGTCGCCGCCAGACCGATCAGAATGAGGGCGCGGGCGGTGGTGTGCGGCGAGCCGAGACTCGCCAGCACATCCTGCAGCTCCGGTCGCAGTCGCACACTGAGCGGGGCGCTCATGCCAATCCTCGCACAACCCGCTGGCCCCAGCGGGCGTAGCCGCGGGCGATTGCCAGCTGTGGCTCGGTGGCCACGATGGTATGCGGCAGGGCGTTCTGGAGCGGCTCACGCAGCTGCTGCAGCTCGGGGCCGCCGCCCACCGCAACAATGCAGTCCAGGTCGAGGCCCTTGTTCCAGGCGTCGCTGATTTTGCTGGCGACGTGGTTTCCGTGCTCGATCAGTGGCCGATCCCATCCGGCCGGCAGCAGCTCGTCTCTGTTCTGCACCCGCACGTATTTATTGCGGATGATGTGATCGACCTGGTAGGCACTGAAGTCACGGCCGAACTTTCCCGACAGCAGCGTGCCAATCTTCTGCAGCGGCTCAAAGGTTCCCAGCTGAAATGTCTGCATCGAGCCGCGCAGCACTGTAAGCCGATCAACGATGCAGAGATCCACGGTGTGGTGTCCGAAGTCGATCACCCCAATCTTGCCGTCCTCGTAGCGGGCGTCGCCGGTCTTGTTGCCAAAGACATCGAAGAGCTGGCTGAAGATGCCGCCCTGTGGCTCCGCAAGGATTTTCAAGCTGGTGAAAAAGTCTTTGGGGGCGCCCGCCCGCACGAGCAGGCCCAGCGCTTTCGCCAGATCGTGCTGGGTGGCCCAGGACGCCGGCAGCCCGGAGATGCCCATGCCGCTGTCGCCCATGCCGCTGTCGCCCGCGCCCAGGCGATACAGCGCCGTCTTCACCAGGGCGGGGATAAAGGCCAGGTCATACAGGCGATCGCGCGAGACGATGGACCGCGAGCGGCCCTTGGTGGCATCGTCCCCCGTCCAGTAGTCGGTGGTGCCCACCGTGAAGGTCTGCGTATTTGCGATGTCGCCATCGCTGGATGCGACGGCCGGTGCGACCAGGCTCGGGAAAACGGTGATGCGTTCATTGCCGGCGGCGTCGATCGCGATTGCCTTGACGCTGCTGTAGCCGACGTTGAGCCCGTAGGTGGTTGACGATGGTGGTAGGATGGTCATAGAGAAATTCCTTTGGAATGATGGCACACGCCCGGCACTCGGGCGTGTGCCGTTGTCGTTTAAATCGTTGGTAGTTCCTGCTTCAATACTTTTGCAAGCTCTTCAGACAGATGGATAAGAGTGCGTTGCTGATCAGGACTGAGGTGCGCTCGCAGCGCAGAAGATTGGCCCAGGGCCGAGAGCTGGACAACGAGCGCGGCATATGCCAGGCTTCGCTGGCCGTGCTCACGCCCCTCGCGACGGTCGGCGTCCTCAATATCGTTCATAGTATTTCTCCTTCAGCAAGCAGCTCAGCCTGGGTCTTGATGGTGATAATGCGACTGGCCAGCCCTACGCGCTCCAGCAGCGCGTGGATCGTCGTGGGCCGCGCCTTGACCAGCAGGGATCCACCCCATGGCCGCATCTCAATGCCATACTGGGCAATCGCCTGGCGCACCCGGTTGTCCACGTCGGGAAGCGGCACCACGATGCTGGTCGTCTGGGTGCGGCGGCTCAAAGCCTGGATGGTCGTGTGTGGCGTGGCCGCGATCGCGACGACCTCGGCCGCGCCCTCGATGCCGAACTCGATCCGGCTGCGGGCACCTCTGCTCGTGCTCATGCCGCCACCTCGGCGGATGTGTTCGCGAACACATGCAGCGCAGTAAAGATGCTCTCCAGGGCGGCGATCCGGCCGGCTACGTCGTCGAGCCGGGTCAGCGCGATCAGCTGGCGCTTGATCCCAGCGAGCACGATGCTCTGCTGAAGAACGGTGCTGCTTGTGGGTTTGGCGGCACGCTGGCCGGGCCGTGGCTGCCACATCTCAACAGTCCGCTCGATGCCGCTGATCTGATTCACGAGCAGCACAAAGGTCGGCGAGAGGTCAGGGTCGTAGGCAATCGGCAGCGCGAACTTTTCGGCGAGATAGATAACCATTGCTTCGGCGCCGACAACGGACTGTAGCGATACACCTGGCGCTGTGCCCCGCTGCGCGACGTGGTTGATGACCGTTTTTGCCAGCGCCTGCAGCAGGCTGTCGGTATCATCGCTGCCACCATAGGTCTGGTAGCCCACCATCGAGATGAGGTGCTTGAGCAGTGCCGGATTGTGTTGCTTGAGCGCCTCCGCAATCGCGTCAACCGCCGGCTGTATGGTCTGGGCAACCGCCTCGCGCAGGGCCAGGCGGTGCTTCTCCTCGGTGGTCTGATGCTCGCGCTCATAGTCAGCCGCGCACCTGCAGCTCGACCCCATCGATACCGTCTTGACACAGGCGATCACGCACCCTGCGCAGCCATCAACCGGCTTTGCGCCATACGTGCTGTTGACCACGTGGAGATTGGTGCAGCCTTTGGTGAGCGCGGCATTGACAGCGCCAACGCCGCGCTCACCGCCGCCAAACGTGTTGACGTGGAACCCTACGCCTCCGCCCGTGTGGGCAGACATGCCTGTTATTTCGCTGGCCCGCTGGAGCGCCTCGGCCTTATGCTGCGCCTTCTTGGCCTCCCAGCAGGCCGCGAGCGGGCAGAAGTGTTGCTTGCCCAGCGCGATCCGATGGTCGCAGCTGGTGCAGAAAGGGGAGACGATCTCGGCGCCGGCGAAGAAATGGTTTTGTTCAAACTCGCCCTCGCCGGCCAGTGGCTTCGCGTTGTAGCGCAGCATAAGGCCAATCTGCGCCCGAATATCGTCCGGCTTCATCGTGGCCGCCTGCTTATACAGCTGGTCGGGGTTGTAGGCACCGGATTTTCTGGCGACCTCCAGCAGCGCCTCGGGGATGTCGGCCAGCTGCACCAGGGCGAGCGCGTTGCGCTTCGACATCGTGCCCGCCTTGATCTGCTTTTTCACCGCATCGGGGAGTCGCGTGAGGCGGATGGTGTTGCTGACGGTCGAGCGCTCGAGCTTCATCCGCTCGGCGATCTCGGCGTGGGTCCAGCCAAACTCTTTCTCCGCACGGCTCATCGCCTCGGCCTGCTCGATAGCGTTGAGGGACGAGCGGTTCTCGTTCTCCTCGTAGGCCATCACAAACATCTGGTGGTCGGTCAGCACCGCCAGGGTGACAGGCATCCGGGCGAACGCCGGATCGTCCTTGGCCAGCAGCCGAAAGGCTTTCAGCCGGGTATGTCCAAACGCGATCTGGATGCGCCAGCCAGGACTCAGCTGGGTCTCTGTAGGGCTCGTAAGAAGAATGCGCGTCAGATCGAGCGTGGCCTCGTCGGCGATCGTGCCGTCGGGGAGCACGACGCGAGCGATCGGGGCCTGCATCAGGCCGTTGGCCGTGATCGAGTCGGCCAGGCGCTGGACCGACTCGGGCGTGGTGGACTGGCGGGGCTGATAGGGGTTGTCGCTCAGCCAGGTGATTGGAACCAGGTGTGTCATTGGGATCTCACTTTCGTGCTGTTTCGATGGGCAGGGCGGCCTGCTCGGCGCGGGCCTCGGGGTAGAGCGTCGCGTAGTCCAGCCCCAGCTCGTAGGGCCAGTTGATGAACGGTGAGTTGCTGATCAGGTTGCGGGCGGTGGCGTGGTCGTCGGCGATGATCGCGTTCCAGACCTGGGCGATACGTCCGACCCGCAGGGCGTTGATTCTGAGCGGCGCCATCTACTTACCCTCCTCGCCGGGCTTCCGTGGCTGTCCGGCCCGCTCACGAGCTGTCAGACTGTGTGTCAGATCGTTCATACGCTCCCCTCCTGCGATAACAGTGGCTCAAGCCAGGGACGATACCAGCGCAGCAGGTGCTCGGCAACCTTTGGGTGAACGCCGACCAGCTGCCCGCCCTCACGCCGCGATCCCTGCAGGTTCTCGCGCAGCTCCTCGTCGGGGAGTGCGGCCCACGCCGCTACCGCGATCCAGTCCGGGCGGCGGGGATCGGTGGACGGGTCGGGCGCGGCCGTCGGCGCGGCGGCGGGCCGGGCGATCAAAGTGGGCGGATACTGGCGCAGGCTGGCGACGATCATGCCGTTCGTCGCGGTGGGCCCCATCCGCTCGATGCGCTCGGCGACCAGATCGGTATCGAGGTGGGCGAACTCGCGGGCGGCGCTGATCCCGCGGTCGGCCAGCAGCTGCTCGGTAG
>DAOTUS010000507.1:0-7573 GCA_034437415.1 Herpetosiphonaceae bacterium | reverse complement strand
CGAAAGGAGTAGTCTCCCGTATCAGTCCGCACAAATTGACCAATGTTCCAAAGTAGACAGGATTCGAGTAACCCAAAAGGAGTAGTCTCCCGTATCAGCGTTTTGGCGAAGGTATTGTCTAACCTGAATTAATTCCGATAGAGTCCATCGTAGCACATCCGAGTCCAGAATCCGTGAAGAAAACGTGAATTGCAGGCTCTGGCCCGGCGTTTTACTCAGTGGACTGCGCCACATCCCAGATGCGCAGGCTGTCGTCGCTGCTGGCCCCCGCCCGTTTCAGCGTTTGACCAATCGAATATATTGCTATATAGTTATATTGCTATCTATAGTGTATCCGCTGAGGTATCGATGAACCAGACAGTGCATCAGTTCAAGGCCGAATTTTTCAAGGCCCTGGGCCACCCTGTCCGCCTGGTCATTTTGGAGCAGCTGCAGAGCGGCGAGAAAAGCGTCAACGAGCTACAAGCGGCCCTGGGGATCGACCAGCCGCTGGTCTCGCAGCAGCTAGCGACGCTGCGCAACAAAAATATTGTCGAGACCCGCCGCGAAGGGACCACGGTCTTCTACCGCGTCCGCGATGAGATGGTGTTCCAGCTGCTGGAAACGGCGCGGACGATCTTTAACAACCACCTGATCGACACCCAGGCAATGCTTGATCAGCTCAACGAGCCTGGGGCCTAGTTGAGCTTGATCTAGCGAGGAACTATATGCAGATTCGCCTCAACAGCGTCCGCCTGATCGCGATCTGGCGGGATGAGTTTCGGGGGTACTCGCGGGCCAGCTTTCAGCGCGATGTGCTGGCTGGCGTGACGGTTGGCGCGGTGGCGCTGCCGCTGGCGCTGGCCTTTGGCGTGGCCTCGGGGGCCAGCCCGGCGGCGGGCCTGATCACGGCAATTCTGGCCGGGATTCTGATCGCCGGCTTTGGGGGCGCGGCCTATCAGATCTCCGGCCCGACCGGCGCGATGGCGGCCATTCTGATTGGGCTGTCCAGCCGCTATGGCCTGGCCGGGGTCTGGGTCGCCGGGGCGCTGTCGGGCGCCATCTTAATTGCGCTGGGCCTCTTCCGCCTCGGCCGCTACATCACCTTTATTCCGGCGCCGGTGATCACCGGGTTTACCTCGGGGATCGCCCTAATCATCGCCATCGGCCAGCTTGATAATGTGCTGGGGGTCGCCGCACGGCCAGCCGAGAACACCCTGGTCAAGCTGTACGACTACCTGAAGCACCCGCCGCTCCCCGACTGGCACGCCGTGGTAATTGCGGGCCTGGTGATCGCCACCATGATCATTGTGCCGCGTATCAGCACCCGGCTGCCTGGCTCGCTGGCGGGCCTGGTGGTCGCCAGCCTGGTCACGCTGGCGCTGGGCTGGAAAATCCCGGTGATCGGCACCATCCCCAGCACGCTGCTGCTCGATCAGCGCCTGACCCTCGCCACGATTCCCTGGGCGCAGCTAAGCGAGCTGATCCCATCGGCGATCGCCATCGCGGCCCTGGGGGCGATCGAAACCCTCCTGTGCGGCGCGGTCGGCGCAACCATGACCGGGCGCGGGATCGACAACAATCAGGAGCTGATCGGCCAGGGGATCGGCAATCTGATCATCCCCTTCTTCGGCGGCGTCCCCGCCACCGCCGCGATTGCCCGCTCCAGCGTGGCGATCAAAAGCGGCGCAGTCACCCGCATGGCCAGCCTGGTCCACTCCGGCGTGATCGTGCTGGCGGTGCTGGCGCTCGGCTCGCTGATCGGCCGGGTGCCAATGGCGGCCCTGGGCGGCGTGCTGCTGATGACCGCCTGGCGCATGAATGAGTGGAAGGCGATTCGCTTTTTTGTCCACTCGCGGATTCGCCATGCCTTGGCCGGAATGGTCGTGACAATGGTCGCCACCGTCGCCCTGGACCTGACCCAGGCCATCCTGATTGGCCTGGTCGTCTCAATGCTCAGCTACGTGCACCAGTCGGTCAGCGCCATCGGCATCAGCGCAGACGGGGTTGATCTGGTGCGGGTGCGCGGGCGCGGCTATAGCCTGGAGTGCGCCTGCCCCGACATTCGCATCTACACCGTGACTGGCGCGATCTTCTTTGGCTCGGTTGGCGCGGTGGTCTCGGCGCTGAATCAGCGCGACCGCCACTATCGCACGATCATCATCAGCCTGCGCGGCGTGCCGCTGATCGATGTGATGGGCGTGGAGGCGCTGGAGCATGTGATCGAGCAGCAGCGTGCCCGCGGCGGCGAGATCTACCTGACCGGCGTGCAGCCCAGCGTGCGCCGGATGCTGGAGCGCACCGGGCTGGATCGGCTGGTCGGCTCCGATCATATTTGCTGGAACGCCGTCGAGGCCACGGTGGTTGCCCAGATGCGCCACGCCAAGGCCGACTGTCCGCATTGCCAGGGCCTTGCTCCCGTGACCTTGCTGGCGCCTGATAGCGCTCCCGCTGCGGCCCCAGCGCCTGAGCCGCTCCCCAGCCCGATCCAGGCGACCTGAGGCGCTGCGGGAGGGCTGCCAGCCGAACTTGCGCCCGCCGCCTAAATCCTGGAAAATCAGCTGAATATGCATAAGGAGAACAGCTGATGGGATTTCTGATCGCTATGCGCACGATCGTGCCGCTGGCCCTGGCGGCGGGCATCAATCTCTACCTGACGGTCCTGGTGGTCGGCCTCAGCATCCGCTTCGACCTGGTCGCCGATATCCCGCCCGGCCTGGCGATCCTGGCCAGCGGGCCGATTCTGCTGGTTGCCGGGGTGCTGTACATCGTCGAGTTTATCGCCGATAAAGTGCCGTTTATCGACACGCTCTGGGATCTCATCCACACGATCATCCGCCCGGCCGGCGCGATCCTAATCGCCACCTCGGCGCTTGAGGTTGGCAACCCGGAGGTTGTTGGCGTGGCCGCCAAGCTGGTCGGGGTCAACCCGCGCGTCGAGCTGGTCGGCGCCGTCATCGCCTGCGGGGTGGCGCTGCTCTCCCACAGCGGCAAGGCCGGGACGCGCACGGCGGTCAACGCATCTGGCGGCGGCGTCACCCTGGTCGGGATTGGCCTGAGCCTGCTTGAAGATCTGTTTGTGGCCGTGATCGCCTTCCTGGCCCTGCGCTATCCGCTGGCCGCCAACATTGTCGCCGGGGTCGTCATCGTCGGGCTGATGCTGGTCGTGCCGCAGCTGCTGCGCTGGTCCTGGTTCTCGCTCCGCTCAATTACCGCCTGGTTCAAAAGCCACCTCAGCCCAATCCGCACGGCCGAGCCGCTGCCGCCGGGCGCGGCGGCGCTGCTCCAGAGCCGCCCGATCAGGCTGAGCATGCGCTGCCAGGCCCAGGGCCACGGGGCCATCCGCGGCCGCTCGGGCTATCTCATCCTCAGCGATGGCACGCTGATCTTCATCTACAAGCGCTGGTTTCGCTGGCGCGAATGGCAGCTGCCGCTGGCCCAGATTCAGCAGGTCACGCTGCGCCGCCGTATTCTGCTGCGGGTGCTCGATCTGGCCTTCAGCGCCGGGACGGCCAGCGAGTCGGTACATTTTGTGGCCACCGCCGATCGCACTCCGCTGATCGAGCAGTTCGCCGGGGCGCTGCGGCCGCTGGCCGGGGTCGGGCTTAGCCCAGCGGGGCTGGCGGCGCGGCAGGCGCGCTAAATAGTTATGTCAACTTAATCGAAAGGAACCAGATGGACTACCGCACTCTTGGACGGACGGGCTATCAAATCTCCAGCATCAGTTTTGGCGCCTGGGCCATCGGCGGCACCTGGGGCGATGTCGACGATGCCGAGTCGCTGGCGGCGCTGCACCGGGCGCTCGATCTGGGCGTGAATTTTTTTGATACCGCCGATGTCTATGGCGATGGCCGTAGCGAGCGGCTGCTGGCCCGCCTGCGCCAGGAGCGCAGCGAGCCGTTCTACGTCGCCACCAAGGCCGGGCGCCGCCTTGACCCGCACACCGCCGCGGGCTATAGCGCCGCCAACCTGCGCGGATTTGTCGAGCGCAGCCTGCGCAACCTCCAGGCCGAAACGCTCGATCTGCTCCAGCTCCACTGCCCGCCGACCCCGGTGTACGACCAGGACGCGACCTTCGCCGCCCTGGACGGGCTGGTGCAGGCCGGGCTGATTCAAAACTACGGCGTGAGCGTCGAGACCGTCGCCGAGGCCCAGCGGGCGATCGAGCGGCCGGGCGTGCAGAGCGTGCAGATTATCTTCAACATGCTGCGCCAGAAGCCGATCGAGCAGCTGTTTGCTGCCGCCAGCGAGCGGCAGGTCGGGATTATCGCCCGCGTCCCGCTGGCCAGCGGCCTGCTGACTGGCAAGCTGCGCCAGGATACCCAGTTCGCCGCCGACGACCACCGTGCCTTCAACCGCCACGGCGAGGCCTTCGATCGCGGCGAGACGTTCTCCGGCGTCGACTATGCCACCGGGCTGGCGGTCGTCGAGGAACTGCGCGCCCTGGTACCGGAAGGCGCCAGTCTGGCCCAGCTAGCCCTGCGCTGGATCACGATGTTCCCGGCGGTGACCTGCGCCATCCCCGGCGCCAAGAACCCGACCCAGGTGGCCGAAAACGTTGCCGCCGGCGACCTGCCCGCCCTGGACGCGGCCACAATGCAGGCGGTGGCCGACCTGTACGATCGCGCAGTGCGGGCGCAGGTTCACGATCTCTGGTAGAAAATCGGCAGCTTTGATCCACAAAGGCCACGCAGATCACGAAGAAGCTGGATTAATCTTCGTAATCTGCGTGGCCTTCGTCGATTCGCTACAGCGAGTTTGGATGTCCCACCAGCGTGCTGCTGGCCTCGGCTGGCCGATTGCGCCGGAAAACCCGGCCCAGCACGCGCCCAAGCACCGCCGGGTGGAACAAGGTGTGTGGCCCCGCCTTCAGGTGCATCACGCCGAGGAATATTCGATACACCTCGACCGAATGGCTGCTCAGGGCGAACACATGGTCGGTATACCACTGCAGAACCCGGATGATCGGGGTTCGGCGCCCTGGAATTGTCGGAAAGCGCATGGCCTCGGACTGCGTGATCAGCCAGGGCACCGCGATGATCTTCTGGCAGGCGCGGAAGAACTTCTGGCGCAGCTGCTGCTCGTCGGAGGCCACCGTCCGGGCGGCCAGCACCTGGTCAAGCGCACGAGCCTCCTTGCAGGCAATCGTCATCCCCTGGCCGAAGACCGGGTCGAGGCTGCACAGCGCATCGCCCATCACCAGCAGGCCGGCGGGAAAGCGCCGGACCTGATCGTAGCGCTGGAGCGTCTGCTGCGGATAGCTGTACCGTATCACCTCGGAGACCGGGGTCGCGCCAACCAGGGTGTCGTAGACATCGGGGATTGGCAGGCTCTTGGCGAAGGCCAGAAAGCTCGCCTCGTCGGTCGTGGTCGGGAAGTCGCCGGCGTAGCCAAACAGCGTCACGATCCAGTGATCGGTATCGCTCGGCGCCACCACTGCGCCACGGGGCAGATTGGGCAGCGGGTGGCAGGCCAGACCCTGCCAGTCGCGGGCGCTGGCGCTTTTTTTGTAGACCCGGCTGAAGTAGGCCAGATCGATCTGCTGGGTCTCTTTGGGCGGCTTGGCGTAGCCCAGCTCCTCCAGCCAGCCCAGCGTGCGCGAGCCGCGTCCGGCGGCATCGACCACCAGATCGGCGTGCAGGTCGGACTCCGCGCCATCCTGGACGATCCGCACGCCGGTCACCGCCCGCCGGGCCGCATCATACAGCAGCCGCTGCACGCCGGTGGCAGTGCGAATCTCCACCCCGGCGACCTGGCGCAGCCGAGCGCGAATGCGCTGCTCCAGCTGGACGCGGGCCTGGGGATAGAACCTGAAGCCGCTGGGCTGGCGGGTTTTCCACGAACCGGCCTGATACCAGCGCAGATCCTCCGAGAAGCGACACTCCTGGACTCCATCCTGCACCATCTCAGCGATAAACCCAGGATAAAAGTGTTCAAGCGTCTCAAGGCCGCTGGCGAGCAGGAGATGGACGTGGTGGCCCTGGGGCACGCCTTTGCGCGGCTGCTCCTCAGCGGTCAGCGGGTCCTTCTCCACGACAATCACCCTGGCGTAGTGGTTCGAAAGCGCCCGGGCCGCCATCATCCCGGCGATGCTGCCGCCAATCACAACTGCGAGATCGTGTTTCATACTGCTCCTGGAATACGAAAAAATACCATCTACTCACGAGTATAGCCATCCACGAGCGCTGAGACAATCCACACACAGACATAAAAAGTGACAGGCTTTCGATAGAGGTCACTCCAACAGTGAAATCTGCTGCGGATGCGTCCGACCCCGGCCCCAGGCCGCCAGATCGACGCCCTCGTGCTGGAGCAGCCACTGTTTGCGCTCCAGGCCGCCAGCGTACCCCGTCAGGGTTGCGTTGGCGCCAACCACCCGATGGCACGGCACCACGATCGCAATTGGGTTGAGCGAGTTGGTCATGCCGACCGCTCGCGAGGCCGTCGGCCGGCCAATCTGGGCCGCCAGCGTGCCATAGGTCGTCACGCTGCCAGGCGGGATCGTGCGCAGCGCCGCCCAGACCTGCTGCTGAAACGGCGTGCCAGCGGCGCTGACGGGAATCGCCGCCAGGCTCTGCAGCTCGCCGCCCAGATAGGCCCGGATGCGGCTGCTGAACCCGTGCGGGTCGTCAACCTGCTTCAGGGTGACGGCGCCGTAGTGAGCGTGCAGGAGCTTGTGCATTCGGGCAGCGTAGCCAGCAAAATCCAGCGCACACAGGCTGGCGCCAGCCACAATCAGGAACAGCGTCCCAACTGGCGATTCGATCTGATCGGTCAGCAGCTCGGTCATTTATGGGTCTCCTCTTTTCCGCGCTGAAGTGCTGATCGTTGGCTGAGTCTGTCGAAGCCAAACACCGGGCTTCGACAGGCTCAGCCAACGGGCCACCAGCGCCTATTCATCCTACGATTGACGGACTACTAGACGGCCTCGATGCTATCGAGCAGGCGCAGCCGCGCAATCAGGGCGATCTCCTGAAGGGCGGTTTTGATCTCGGCGCTGCGCTGGTTGGCCAGGCGGGCGGCGAATCCGGCCAGAATGCTGGCCTTTTTATTCTCGCGGGCGCAGATCACAAACGGGAACCCGAAGCGCTCGTGGTAGGCCTGGTTGTAGCGATTGAACTCCGCAATCTCGGCGGCGGAAAGGCTGCCCAGCCCGGCGGCGGCCTGCTCTCCGGTCGACTCAGGCGTGAGCGTGCCCGCCAGCGCCGCCTTGCCAACCAGATCGGGATGCGCCCGAATCAGGGCGATCTGCTGCTCCTCGGCGGCCGCGTCCAGCACCTGGCAGAGCGCCTGATGCAGCTGGTCGAGCGAGCCGAATGGGCGGGCGGCCCAGGCCTGCTCGACGATCCACGGCGGGCCTTCAAATACAAAGCCAAGCTGGGCCACAAAGGCGGCCTGATCGAGCGCGTTGATCTGGGTCAAGGTCAGTGGTGGAGCCATTCAAATACCTCACAGTGAATTAAATTCCGGCCAGCGCTGGAGCGTGTATGTTTAGATCCTCTTTTGCGGATTATCAACAGGTTTACGGCAAGAGAAAGGGCCAATCCCGATCCCCGATCCCCGATCCCCGATCCCTGGCCCCCAAGTTTAGCCC
>DAOTUS010000506.1:0-4095 GCA_034437415.1 Herpetosiphonaceae bacterium | reverse complement strand
CGTATTCGCGGGAGGGACGCCATATATGGCGTCCCTCCACCAATCGTTATCCACCAAGCGTCCATCTTCATCCAAAATCCTGCGCCTTTGCCGTGTAATCTAACATTGTCAAACTAATTGCACTGTTTTTAGTCGGCCCTGATCGGTGTAGTCCAGGAGCTATGGATGAATATAGCTCCACGTCTAGGATTCGGTTGTTGCTTCGTAGTGAAAAGTATAGTCGCTTGATCGTGGGTATAATGTGGAGGTAGCAGTATTGTATCTGCAGTATAGCGCTACCTTGGGCATATGCCTAATCTAACATACCATAATCCCGTATGCTGATCAATCATGGATCGCAGGAAGATAATGGACTGGGATTTGGCCTCGTCAGGGCCATGGTTTGGCGCTAATATTGTTCCAACTTGATGCCGAGCGCATCGCCGATATCCAGACTGCGGTCTGCGAAGCGTGGATCAATGCCATTGAGCACGGCAATCAGGGTCAGGCCAGCCTGCGGGTGCGCGTGACCCTGGAGTTCACCCCGGAGCGCCTGGCGATCACCGTCGCCGATCAGGTCCTCAAGCGCCACCCCGAGGTGCTGGCGCCGTGCTGCAGCAGCGAGCAGAAGGTCTCTGGCTCGGCCTATCTGCGCGGGATGGGCATGCTCCTGATGCAGAATCTGGTTGATGAGGCCGGGTTCCTGCCACCCCGCAAGGGCCAGGGCAATCGTTTTCGGCTCGTGATCTATGCGGCGACTCCTGTGGATCCCGCCTAGATCCCAGGCTTACACCGCCCTAATCACAGGTCTTTAAATCGCAAACCCGGACGTCCTGCCAAGGACATCCGGGTTTGCTCGTGGTTTAGGGGAAAATTTAGGGCTTGACTTTGAGCCTCGTCGCGGTTTTCGGCGCCACAGTGATCTGCTGAACAGCGCTGACAGAGCTGGTGCCGGTGAGGCTGACATCATCGACGAAGAACGAGGTGGTCAGGCTGCTGTCAGTGGTGACGGTGAACTGGACGCGGACGGTCTGGCCGGCGTAGGCGACCAGGCTCAGGGTATCCTGCGACCAGACATTCTTGGCCGAGGCGTTCGACCAGGAGCGCAGGGTCGTCAGCAGCGTGCCGCTGGTGCTGTAGATCCGCACGCGCAGGTAGTCGTAGGCCGTCGCGCTGGTCTCGTTGGTGGTGTTGTACCACCAGTACTTGAGCGAGCCGTTGCTGGGCACCGTCACAGTCTGATAGAGCGTTTCGGTGGCGCTGTTGTAGCCACCGAAGTAGGCGCTGTAGCTGCCGGTGCGCGGCCGGGTGGTGGCCGGAATGGTGTAGCCACCGCTGGAGGTCTGCACCCACGGGCTGGTGCCGCTCTCAAAGCCGGGGTTGAGGATGACGTTGCCGCCGACGATCGGCGTGGCGGTTGCGCTCGGCAGCGGGGTGCTGGTCGCGGTCGGCAGCGGGATGCTGGTCGCGGTCGGCAGCGGGATGCTGGTCGCGGTGGCACCAGGGGTGCTGGTCGCGGTCGGCAGCGGCGTGCGGGTCGCGGTCGGCAGCGGCGTGCTGGTTGGGCCGCCAACACAGCTTGCCGGCAGGTCGAAGGCCTGAACGCCGTCGGTTCGGCTGCTGCTCAGACCCTGGGTTGCGCTGTAGCCTAGACCACGTTTGGCAAAGGCGGTCCAGATGATACATTGGTTGGCGCCAGCGTTGTTGGTCTGGTCGGCCTGCAAAATCGCATTGCGGGCATCGACAAAGCCAGGGCTACATTTCTGCAGCTTCAAGCCATCGATCACTAGCTGGAGGGCGATATTGTTGCCGCCGGTGCCGCTGTAGAGGTTGGGGTCGAAGCCATACTGATTGATCAGGCCCCAGTTCATTTCCCAGAGCATCGCGGCCCAGACCGAGCCGACGCCGTGGGGGACGGCGGCAGTTTTGATCGTGTCGTAGGTGCGGGGATCGGTGGTCATATTGGTGCTGTAGGGATAGGCGCGAATACCGTTGCCGGTGGTCGGCTGGCCGAGGGCATAGGTGCCCACGCCGCGCTTGTCGGCGCCGGTGTCGCCCGGCTCGATGGTCAGGTTGACACCGAAGAAGTCGCTCCAGCCCTCGCCGCCCTGCTCCTGGTTGCCCAAACAGCTTGAGTTAGCGGGGCCGCCGGTCAGACGGATCGAAATGCCGTGGCCATATTCGTGGGCGATAATCCCGTTGTCCAGGTCGCCGTCACGCTGAGGGGTGGTATTCGTCCACAGGTACATCTGCATGCGGCCTGCGCTGCCATCTGGCGGGGTTGAGAAGTTGGCATTGTTGGTGCCGCCGCCATCCTGGGCCTCGGCGACCACGGCATCGTTGGCGGCGCCACCGCGGCCGTAGTTATTGGCCTGGAAGTTGCCGGCGGCCTCGGTAAAGCCCTTGCGATACATCACGTCGTGCATCATGTTACTGATGTAGAACAGGTTGGTAATCGCGCCTGACTCGTAGGTGTTGGGACCCTGGGTCAGATCGATTGGGTAGTCGAAGCTCAGCCCGGCGCCACCATTGGGCTGAAAGCCAATGTTGCTGCCATCCTCGATGGCGCTGACGTTGTTGCCACGGGTGACGGTGTACTCGGCGCCGGCGACGCCATTGGTGTCGTGCCAGCCATAGGGCGAGGCCACTGAGTTGGCCGGATCGCTGACGAGGGTGCGGGCGCCGTGGATTGGGCTTTCAACCGGGAAGGCGTACACGCGATAGGCTCCGCCACCGACCATAGTGGTAGCGTCGGGCTTAGCGGCGGTCTCGACCACATCAGAATGGCCCTGATCATGGCCGGCTTCGGCGGCCTGGGCGTGGAAATCCTCGTGGATAACATAGTTGGTCTGGTCGACAAACGCGCCGGTGGTCGCATCGATGCGCATGCTCCAGTAGTTCTGGGCGCCAACTTCATCGATTTCCAGATTCCAGACCAGTTGAAGGCCCTTGGCGCTCTGCTGATACATCAGCTTGGCCGGAATAGCCTTGCGGGCGATCCCGCCATCGCTCAAAAGCGTTACGCTGTCGCTGGTCCGTGAGCGTTGCTGCGCGACAAAGGGTTTGTTTGGCTTCAATTGCAAGTGCTGGGCTGCGCTATCAGCCGCCTGTTCCGGGAGCAGGGTTGGTGTTGTGGTATTGATCTTAGCGCGGCCGTTGGCGACAAAATCGTTGCCAATGTTGATGACACTGCCATCGCGGGCGATATTGACATTGATGTTTGCCTGATACACCTCAATGCCGTTGAAGCGCTGGCGGAAGTACACGTGGGTCACACCATTGTAGGCATCGGTGTACTGATCCGTCGTGATCACATCAGCGAGATCATCATCGGTGAGCTGCCAGATCGCCTGGTTGCTGCGCAGGTAGGCCCAGGCGATATCCTTGGGGCTGCCCGACTGTGGTCCGGTCAAAAACATGCCTGGATTCTGGGATACTGGCTTTGCGGATGTGTTCCTCGCGCCGGAGATTCCCATCGTTGTCATCAATAAACACACAATGCTGCCAATTAGGAAAAGGGGTTTGCGTAGCATAGATTGCTTTTGCTCCTTATAAGTTCACAAACACTTGTGTCCGCGTGGTCGGCGTGCGTTGAACGGCCTGGTCGGGCGGTGCGCCTTGGGCTGGGCGCTTGACCTCCATTTCATCGGTTCGTGACAGGGTTGCAATTGATCGAGCTATGGAGTGCAGCTGTGTGGCATCTTGGTCTGATGTGATGCCAAAAGTATTGGAAGGTGCAGTCTGGAGGTTCCATTCCTGCACCTTTTGAAATCAATCCATCCGACTAGCGCATGTCGGGCGTTTTTACTTTGAGCGGCTGAGCGTTGACCTGGACGTCGTCAACCACGCGAACCGCGGCGCCAGCCACGGAGCTGGTGCCGGTGAGGCTGACATCATCGACGAAGAACGAGGTGGTCAGGCTGCTGTCGGTGGTGACGGTGAACTGGACGCGGACGGTCTGGCCAGCGTAGGCGGCCAGGCTCAGGGTGTCCTGCGACCAGACATTCTTGGCCGAGGCGTTCGACCAGGAGCGCAGGGTCGTCAGCAGCGTGCCGCTGGTGCTGTAGATGCGGACGCGCAGGTAGTCGTAGGCCGTCGAGCCGCTCTCGTTGGTGG
>DAOTUS010000505.1:0-14955 GCA_034437415.1 Herpetosiphonaceae bacterium | reverse complement strand
GCCCGGTGGCGGCGGGCGGGGCGCTGTGGGCGACCGCCTGATCGGCTGGCTCAAGCAGAACGGTTGCGCCAGTGGCCGCCGGGGCCGCCTCCACAAACAGGGCCGGATGCTGCTTTTGCAACCACTCCAGGCCCTTGAGCGCCTGCGGATTGGTCGGGTTCAGATGCAGCACATTCTCCAGACAGATCCGCACCTCGGCGGGATCGTCCATCACGCCGGCGAGCCAGAGCCAGGCTGGCTCGTTGGTCTCCTCGGCCTCGATCACGGCCAGGAAATGCTGCCGGGCGGTGGCTTTATCCCCGGCCTTGAACGCCGCGACGCCGGCCTGCAGCGTGGTTGTGACATCAATGCTCATAAATTAATTCTCACCCTCTGGTACTCCCCATGCACTTTTCGATCGCTCGGCGCAGACGTGCGCATAGACGAGCCGGGTCTCTTCGGCGATGCGCGGCCAATTATACAGGCCCTTGACGACCTCGAACGCACGCTGGGCCCGCTCGTTCGACCAGTCGGGGTGGTTGAGTGTGTGGAACACGCCCCAAGCCAGCGAGTCGGGGTTGTCGGGGTAGATCGTCAGGCCGGTTTCGTGATGCTGGACCACCTCGTTCAGCCCGCCAGTGTCGGAGACAATCACCGGGCAGCAGGCCGCCATGGCCTCCAGCGCCACAATCCCAAACGGCTCGTACAGGCTTGGGAAGACCGCCGCGTCGGCGACCGCATACAGCTTGTTGCGCTCATCATCGGTGATAAAGCCGGCCCAGAAGACGCGGCCCTCCAGCCCCAGGTCGCGGGCGCGGGCGCGCAGCTGCTCGGCCTGCGGCCCCATCCCGGCGATGACAAACTTGACATCGTTGCGCTGGCTCAAAATCTGCGGGATCGCCTCGACCAGCACCTGTACCCCTTTTTCGTGGACCAGCCGGGCGATGCTGAACACCAGCCGCTCGCTATCGTGGGCATACTTGCGCCGAAACTCCAGCCGCTCGGCCGCGCTCCAGGTGATCGCCGGGATATTGACCCCGTTGGAGATCACATCAACCTTATCCATGGGCGTGCCAAAATACTGCTGGATTTGCTGGGTCATAAACTGGCTGCACACAATCACCCGCCAGCTCTCGTGGGCCAGCCACCACTCCAGCCCGTTGATCGACTGGGCGTGGTCGCCCTCGGTGCGGCCCCGGCCCCGCCCGCGCTCGGTCGCGTGGATGGTCGTAATCAGGGGGATTTTCCAGGCGTACTTGAGCGCCACGCTGGTGTAGCTGGTCAGCCAATCGTGGCCGTGGATTAGGTCGAAGGGGCCGTGTTGGGCCGCCAGATCGAGGGCGCAGCATTCGAGGTAGCGGTTGGTCTCCTGGGCGAATGAGATAAATCCATAGTCGGGCATGGCTGGCGGCGGCACCCGCGTGATCGCCGAGTGCTGGCCCAGGCGCTCGGCCGTCGTGCCATCCCGCAGCAGTGGGCTGAGGACATGCACCTCGATGCCCGCCGCATCCAGCGCCGGCACCAGCTCCGCAACGTGTTTGCCCATTCCACCAATGATGTGCGGCGGATACTCCCAGGTCAACATCAAAACCCGCATGAAAACTGCTCCTACGATTGGAATGTCATTATGATTTGTTGCTGAACATTATATAGCAAAGCCGTCGCTGGGGATTAGGAACCTCACCCCGGCTGCGGAATCGTCGGTATGTAATGTTTCGAGTCCTGTGTGGATCAGGGTTATTCCTGCGTTTCCGCGCCCATCTCGGCCCTTATCTTGCTTGGATCATGGCAGATAGTGATTTGGACAATGAGGATAATGCCATGACTGTACCCGATCAATCCACCTCGGTCTGGATGGAGAGCACTCCGCCGACCCCGTTTCCGCGCCTCGATGGCAACCGCACCTGCGATGTCGCGATTGTTGGCGGCGGCATCACCGGCTTGACGGCGGCGCTGCTGCTGGCCCGGTCCGGCAAGCAGGTTGTCGTAGTCGACTCCGGGCAGATCGGCTACGGCGTCTCGGGGCACACCACCGCGCACCTGACCACGATGGTCGATGCGCACTACCAGAGTCTGATCAAGGACTTTGGCGCCGAGCAGGCCCGGCTGGTGGCCGAGTCAAGCCGCGCCGCCATCGAGCAGATCGCGGCGCTGGTGGCCGAGGAGAGCATCGACTGTGATTTCGCGCGGGTGACCGGGTATCTGTACAGCGAGTCGGCCGCCGACGAGGCGCTGCTCCACGACGAGATCGCCGCCGCTGCCCACGTTGGGATCGCCGCCGCCTGGGTTGCCAACCTGCCGCTGCCATTCCCAATCCATCGGGCGATCAAGGTCGATGATCAGGCCCAGTTTAACCCGCTGCCCTATCTGTATGCGCTGGCCCAGGCGGTGCAGCGCCACGGTGGCGCGGTCTATGAGTTTAGCCACGTCGAGGCGGTCGACGGCGGCGCACCGTGCCAGGTCACGACCGACCGGGGCACGCTCACGGCGGCGGCGGTGATTATCGCCACCCATATGCCGATCAACGATCTGTATCTGGTTGCCAAGGCCGAGCCGTACCGCTCGTATGTCCTGGGGGTGCGCCTAGACGGCCCGGTTCCGAAGGGGCTGTTCTGGGATACCGCCGACCCGTATCACTACACCCGCCAGGCCCGCGATGGCCAGGGCGAGCTGCTGGTGGTCGGCGGCGAGGACCACAAGACCGGCCACGAGGTTGATACCGAGCAGCCGCTGCGTGTCTTGGAGGAGTATGTGCGTGAGCGCTACAAGGTGCGCGAGGTCGTCTATCGCTGGTCGGCGCAGGTCTACGAGCCGATCGACGGGCTGCCGTTTATTGGCGAGTACCCGCTGCGGCCGAACGTGTACGCGGCGACCGGCTACTCCGGCACCGGCATGACCTTTGGCACGCTGGCCGGCATGCTGCTGGCCGACCAGATTCGCGGGGTGGCGAATCCGTACCGCGAGCTCTACTCGATCAATCGGCTCAAGCCGCTGGCTGGCGGCCCGAGCATGATCAAGGCTGGGATTGCTGAGGCGGTGCGCTTTGTCGGCGACCGTTTCAAGACCGATGTCGAGGGAACTGGCGAGATTCCCCTGGGCGAGGGCCGCCTGATCACGCTGGACGGCGAGCAGACGGCGGTCTACCGCGACGAGCAGGGCCACCTGCACGCCATGACGCCGGTCTGCACGCACCTGGGCTGCATTGTTGGCTGGAATAATGCCGAAAAATCCTGGGACTGCCCCTGCCACGGCGGGCGCTACAGCGCCACCGGCACCGTCATCGAGGGGCCGCCCACCCAGGATCTGGCCGAGCGGTAACCTCACCCCGTGGCCCAGAGGGCACCCCGCGGCGCCACCCCTCTCCCTGTGCGCGGGAGAGGGGTTGGGGTGAGGAACTACTTGCCCAGGCCGATCGCGGCGTAGAGGCGCGGCCAGTCAAAGCGCTCGTCGAGCAGCTTGGTGAAGCGCTCGAGCTTGGACTTCTGATGGAAGCGCACATGGCCAAACAGGTGCTCGATCCGCTCGACCGTGACCAGGGTGTCGTCGGCGACCAGAATAATCGGGATGTCGCGGCTCTCGGCGCGGTCGATCACCTTCTGCTCCGGGCGAATATTCCCGGTGAGCACCAGCGCGTTGGTCGAGGTCTCCAGCGCGGCGATCTGCAGGTCGTTGCGGTCGCCGCCGGTCACCACGGCTTTGTTGGCGCGGCGGCGGAAGTGCGACAGCCCGGCCTCGGCGCCCATCGCGCCAATCATCAGCGACTCGATCACCTTGCCCGCCGCGCGGCCGCTCCCGATCAGCTGGCCGCCGAGATTCTCGATCAGCTCCTCGACCGGAATGCCAGCCAGCCCGATATCCTGCGGCACCAGGCCGAGGACTGGGATCCCGCGGCCTTCGAGAAACGGCACCACGTGCGACTGGACAAAATCCAGGCGAGTCTCCTCGATCTGGTTGAGCAGCACGCCGCGCAGGCGTTTGCCGACGAAGCGCTGCACCGACAGAATCGCATCGACCGCCAGGGTGGTGCGATAGTGGGTCACCAGCAGAATCGGCGCATCGAGCAGATCGGTCACCTTGTCGGCGCTCAGATCGACCAGGGCGCCCTCGGCCCAGCTATTCGTGCCCTCCAGGATCATCACGTCGGTGCCCTGGCTGACGGCGGCGTAGGCGGCCTGGACCTGGGCGGCCCAGTCGCGCTGCTCGCCCCGCAGCACCGCCTCAATTGTCGCGCGCCGCAGCAGCACCGGGGCAATCTGATCGAGCGGCGGCGTGAGATTGAACGTTTCACGAATAAACGCAGCATCTTCATCCAGCACCGCCTCGGGCGTATGGGTGACCGAGACGCTAACCGGTTTCATATAGCCAATGTTGAAGCCATCGCGGCGCATATGATCGAGCAAGGCCGCGCAGACTGCGCTTTTGCCAACATACGACTCCGTGGAAGCAACATAGAGTGTCGCCATAACATATCTCCTCAAGTCGGCAGTATGGGGCATACTGCCGACATTGCTTAGCCTTGTAGAATAATCCGCGCATCCAGCACGGTGACACCTTCGCCGCGGTTGTAGATCACCAGCGGATTGATGTCCATCTCGACGATCTCGGGAAAGTCGCTGACCAGCTGGCTGACCCGCAGCACCACATCCTCGGCGGCGACCAGATCGGCGGGCTGCTCGCCGCGGACGCCTGCGAGCAGCGGGAACGAGCGAATCGCCCGCACCTGGGCGCTGACCTCCTGGCGACTGAGCGGCGCCAGCCGAAACTCAACATCTTTCAGCACCTCGACGTAGATGCCGCCCATCCCAAAGCCAATCAGGGCGCCGAACTGCGGGTCGCGGCTCACGCCGACCAGCACCTCGCGGCCTTTGCGGGCCATCTCCTGGACCAGCACGCCCCAGACGCGGGCGTTGGGGCTGTATTTGCGCGCCCGGTAGGCGATCAGCTCGTAGGCATCGCTGGCGGATTGGGCGTCGGCAATCCCGACGCGGACCCCGCCGATGTCGCTCTTGTGCAAAATATCCGGCGAGCTAATCTTCATCACCACCGGGAAGCCGATCTCGGTGGCGATCTGGGCGGCCTCCTCGGGCGAGCGGGCCAGGCGGCTCTCGGGCAGGCGCATGCCGTAGGCCGCCATCACCTCGCGGGCCTCGACCTCGCCAAGCTCGACCCGGCCGCTGGCGCGCACCTCGCTGAACAGCTGGCGCACGCGGGCTTTATCGACCGAGAACTTGGCGTAGTTTAGGGCGGGCTGCTCGCGCCAGACGCGGTGCTGATACATTGCGGCCAGCGCCGCCACCGCCCGCTCCGGGAACTGGTAGTTGGGGATCTTGAACTGGTTGAGCAGCTCCAGCGCCGGCCCAATGCTGTAGGCTCCCATGTAGCTGGCCAGGATCGGCTTCGGCTGATTCGCGGCCAGCTCGGCGATCACCCGCACCGTCTCCTCGGCCTCGCTGCCGGCCTGGGGCGTGAAGAGCACCAGCACCCCGTCGACCGCCGGGTCGGCCAGGGCGGCCTGGAGGCCAACCCGATAGCGGTCGGCTTTGGCATCGCCGATCACATCGATCGGGTTGAACACGTTGGCGGTGGCTGGCAGGGCCGCCTGGAGCGCGGCGACCGTTGCGGCGCTGAACTCGGCCATCTGCAGGCCGGCCCGCTCGATCGCGTCGGTGGCGATAATGCCGGGGCCGCCAGCGTTGGTGACGATCGCAATCCGCGGCCCGGCGATCAGCGGCTGGTAGGCGAAGGCCAGGGCGAAATCAAACAGCTGCTCCATTGTGCGGGCGCGAATAATCCCGCTCTGGCTGAACGCGGCCTCGTAGGCGCTCTCGCTGCCGGCCAGCGAGCCAGTGTGCGACGAGATCGCCCTGGTTCCGGCGGCGGTGGTGCCGCTTTTGATCGCGATCACCGGGGTGCGCTTGGTCACCTCGCGGGCGGCCTCGATGAAGCCCGGCCCGTCGGTGATGCCCTCGAGGTAGGCCAGAATAACTTTGTTCTGCGGATCGGCGCCCCAGGCCCGCAGCAGGGCCACCTCATCGACATCGGCCTTGTTGCCCAGGCTGACGAAGCGCGAGAAGCCGATGTTCGCGCTTTTGCTCCAGTCCAGAATCGCGGTGCAGATGGCGCCCGACTGCGACATAAAGGCAATCTCGCCCGCGCTCGGCATCAGCGCGGCGAACGAGGCGTTCAGGCTGCTGATCGTGTCGATCACGCCCAGACAGTTGGGGCCGACCATGCGCATGTTGAAGCGCTTCACCAGCCTGGTGAGCTGCTGCTCCAGCTGGGCGCCCGCGCCGCCAACCTCCTTGAACCCGGCGGTGATGACGACCAAGCCCTTGACGCCCTTCTGGCCACACTCCTCGACCACCTGCAGCACGAACTGCGGCGGAATCACCAGCACCGCCAGCTCGACCGGCTCGGGGATCTCCAGCACCGAGGGATAGGCTTTGTGGCCCAGCACAGCGGCGGCGGTCGGGTGAATTGGGTAAATCCGGCCGGGGTAGCCATTGTCAACCACGTTTTTCAACACCCGATGGCCGAGACGGGTCGGGTCGGGCGACGCGCCGACCACCGCCACCGACTGCGGGGCAAAAATCTCCTCCAGCATAGGCATAGCCTCCACTACGAGCGACTCATTGCTTAAGAGCATATCACAAGATGACGAGTAGCTGGCAGCTGGTAGCTGGCAGCTAGTGAGGGTTGGTTAGTGGTTGAGCCTGCCGAAGCCACGATGACGAGAATTCGACCGCCTCTGCCAGCGCGCCCTAATCACTGTTCAGGCGAGCGATTTTCTTAGCCACCTACAGCTCAAAGTGCTCCAGGTAGACGATGTAGGTCTGTTGGTCGGATGTATCAACGAAGATGTTCTTCCAAAAACTTGGCTCCATAACTGACCCACCACGGAATTCGTTTGTTTGGTCGGATTTCCACCACTCCAGCTTTTCTCGAGGCCAGCTGGAGATTGGGTTATAGCCAGCACGAAGCGTCTCGACATAGCCTGCATCACGCAGGAACTCGCTTAGATCGGTGGAGGGCAGCGTGAACCGGACCAGAATAGCCCGGTCGATCCCAGATACAGTATAGGAATGGATATCCGTTGCGCTGGCGGGCAGCTTAATGCGGGCATACTGCTCGATGGTGGCCCGATCCAGCGCTGAACTCTGGCCAGCGTCCGCAGTTGAACATGCGGTCAGCGCCAGCACCATACCGAGCCACCACAGCCACCTACAGCTCAAAGTGCTCCAGGTAGACGATGTAGGTCTGCGGGTCGGATGTGTCAACAAAAATGCGTTTTGCAAAACTTAGCTCCGATGCTATACCTCCGGCAAAATTTGCTGCGCTCTCTGGCTGTAACCAGGGCAAATCATACCCATTCCAGGCTGATAACGGATTATAGTTGTTACGGAGCGGCTCAGTATACCCGGCATCACGCAGGAACTGGCTCAGATCGGTGGCGGGCAGCGTGAACCGAACCAGGATAATGCGGTCCATGCCGGACTCTGTATATGAATGAATATCCGTCGCGCTGGCGGGCAGCTTAATGCGGGCATACTGCTCGATGGTGGCCCGATCCAGCGCTGAACTCTGGCCAGCGTCCGCAGTTGAACATGCGGTCAGCGTAAATAGGACAACACCACACAGGATTGTCAAGTGATACTTCATCGGTAAACCTCGTATTCTCAGCATAACCAAAGATCCTACTTCTTAGCGTTATTCTCGAAATGTTCCTGGGCACGTTCGCCTGTGCGACTATTGCGGCTGCGGCCAGGATCGGTCCAGCTGTCGTTGCGGTTGGCGGAATTGGCCTCGGGAAGGGCTTGATCAGGTGGGCTGTTGTCGGTTGGACCCGTATAGGTGTAGTCCATCATCTGCACAGGCGTGATACCGATCAGCTCATACTCCTGGGCCAGGCCTACTTTATGCAAGCGGCCAACCATGCGATCTTCAATATGTACAAACCAGATATCAACCGCCTTGCCTTGATCCCAGTTATAGTAATCGTAGGTATGCATCTGATAGCGGATGCGCACCTTGGGCTGTGTTTCAATCGGGCCAAGCGGCGGTGTAACAACCACTTGAGCGCCGTAGGCATAGCTAAATCCGCCCATGGCAAAGAACCAATTTTTAGAGTGTTCTTTTTTAGCATAACTGCTAATCCACGGCGAAGTGATATCAAAGACTAGCGGCTGGCCGGTATACTCGCGCTGGATTCTGGCATTGATATCATCAACAAACACGGCAAAATAGGCGTCTGTATCTTTCTTAATTTCGGGCACGTCGCGGATCAAGGCGGTCGGATCGAAGATCTGCGGCTTGCCGGTGTTGTTGAGGAAGTGGCGCATATTCTTCGCGGCATCGGGCATGAACGCCAGCTCAAACGCATCGGCGCCGGCGTAGATGCTTTGCTCCCAGGCATAGTCGCCTGGATTGATCGTATCACGTTCGGCGCCGTGAACACCCGAGCCTGGATCGCGGGGCGGCGCTGGCGGTGGCGGCGGCGGCGGTGGCGGCGGCGGCGGGTCATCAGGGAAATCACCGCTAGCGAACCCACCTACAGTGGTCGCTCCCCATTGATCGGCGGCCAGAAATCCCTGGGCCACCGTGCGAACCCACTGATCGCGGTCCAGGGTAAAGGCAGCGTAATCACGTAGCGCATGGATGAGCGCCGAGTCAACACCTGGATAGCGCTCAGTGCAGCATCCCTGCATCGCGTCGAGCGCCCCCGCAAGTCGATCAATATCTTGGACAAATCGGTCGTGGATCTGGGAGGTTATATCCGCGTAGTGGAGCAGGTCATCTGGCCGTGCGCCACTCACATCGTTAAGCATAGTTCTCTCCTCAATTCAGAATTTGTGCCAACCTAATAGACTGGTTCTTGACGCTGCTCTTCGTCGTGGTCAGCCTGCCAGCGTTGTTGCTCGCGCTCGCGCTGCCGCTGTTCAGCGACCACCTGCTCGCTGGTCCGACGGACTCGCGCCGCAGCAGTGCGGCATTCGTCAGCCAACATCTTGGTGCGCCATCCAGCGTGCGCAAGGTACTGATCAAACTGAGTGCGATGCTGTCCGTACCAGTCTGCCGAGTCCTGCTGCGCAAGCCGAGCCCGCTGTTGAGCGTCGTCCTCGATCATAAGCGCTAGCTGCTCAAGCAGCCAGGCTACCCTACCAGCAGAATCGGCATCCCAGCGAACATTATTCCAGTTCGGTTGCCATCCGGCCATCAATTCACCTCCTTAATCGTCTCAAACCCGCAAATCCATTCCATGCCTCTTGATTGAGGTCGTCCTCGTCTCAAGCCCGGATCGCGGCCAGTTTAGCATAGGTATGCGCCATCGCAGCGGGGCGGGTGCCTGCTGGCCGCTACCGAGCGGGCGTTTTTCTGATACGATACAGCGAAACATTTAGTGATGAGCTATCGACGATGAACGATATCCGCAAAATACTCTATATCGCCTGTGGAACGCTCTGCATGGCGCTTGGCGTGATCGGCATTTTTTTGCCGCTGCTGCCGACGACCGGCCCGCTGCTGCTGGCCGCCTTCTTCTACAGCCGCAGCTCGCCGCGCTTTTACTTCTGGCTGCTGCACAACCGCTGGTTTGGCGCGTACATCAAAAACTATCGGGCGGGGCTGGGCATGCCGCTGCGCTCCAAAGTTATCACGCTGGCGCTGCTCTGGGCGACGATTGGGATCAGCATCGGCGTAGTTTCGCTGGGGTGGGTCAAGCTGCTGCTGGGGCTGATTGCGCTCGGTGTGACGATCCATATCGTGCTGCTCAAGACCTTCCGGCCAGCCAGCGCCCAGGTCAGCGACCTCAACTCGGAGCTGCAGCAGTGAGCGACCTAGCCAGCAGCGTGATCTTGATCCACGGCCTCGGGCGCTATCCGACCTCGCTCAGCAAAATCGCCCGCACCCTGCGCCGCCACCAACGCCAGGTGCTCAACTGGCCCTACGCCAGCCTGCGCCAGACCCTGACCGAGGCCGCCGAGGATCTCTATCCGGCCTACATGAAGCTGGCGGACGCCGCCGAGCAGGTCGATGTGGTGACCCACAGCATGGGCGGGATTGTGCTGCGCCGTCTGCTGATGCTCACGCCGCTGCCGAAGCTGGGCCGGATTGTGATGATCGCGCCGCCGAACAATGGCTCGCTGGTGGCCCTGCGCATGCTGGGCAACCCGCTCGTGCGGACAGTCCTCGGGCCGGCCGCGCAGGAGCTCTGCGACAACGCCTATCTGCAGGCCAGCTGTGCGCTGCCGAGCAGCCCGACGATGGTGATCGCCGGCACGAAATCCCGCGATCTGCGCAACCCGATCTCGCTGCTGACCGCGTCGTTCCTGGACGAGCCGAGCGACGGCACCGTCACCGTGGCCGAGACCAAACTGCCCCGGATGGATCAGTTCGTCGAGGTGTTCGACTGCCACACCTGGCTGATGAACCACTCGCAGACGATTCACGCGCTGGTGGAGTTCCTGGCCGTGCCGTCGCTCAGCGCGGCGCCATAGACGCCGCTGCGGGATCCAGCGCAGGCGGTTATAATAGCCACGGCTCATCCAGTTGACTGGCTGAGCCGTAGCTCAACCTGGAGAGTTTCGCTGCTGTCACTCACTCGTTTGTGGGGCGACGGCGCTTTATTTTAGAAGGATGTCAATCGATGAGCCGTTTTCCACGTTTTGTCCGCTGGGGCCTGGTGGCTGTGCTGGGCCTGATCCTGCTGGGGGTTGGGGCTACGTTGATCCAGGCCCGCCGTGTGCCGCGGCCGGGCAACCTCGGGGTGATCGAGGGCCGCCTGGCGCCGTGTCCAGCCATCCCAAACTGTGCCGCCAGCGACGCCACCGACCCGACCCAGCAACTGGCGGCGATCCCCTACACCACGACCACGGCCCAGGCCAAACAGCGCCTGCGCGCCATCGTGAACTCACAGCCGCGCACCACGATCATCGAGGAGACCCCGACCTATCTGGCGGTGGTGTATCGCTCGGCGACCTTTGGCTTTCCCGATGATGTCGAGTTCCTGTTCGATGAGGCCGCCCAGCAGATCCGGTTCCGCTCCGCCGCCCGCATGGGCAAGGGCGATATGGGCGTCAATCGAGCGCGCATGGAGGAGATTCGGCGGCGCTTTCTGGAGGATCCGGCGAACTAGACGCTGGATCTGCCGCCCTATTTTGATGGAGCCCCAGCCAACGCTGCGGGATCCCTCTTTTTGCCCGGCGGCCTCGTTCGCCAGCACGGCAACATTTTGCGGCGCAGCGCGTACTCACCCTCACTGCTACATTATGTATTGACACCGATCGCCCTCAACCCACGATCCTTGCCTGGGAGCTTATTCAATGACCGCTCAACCGCTGCCGCTGGATTTCGCCCTGCTCGTCCGCACGCTGAACGCCGTGGCCGGGGTCGCCGGCGGGATCGCCACGCCCGCCGGTGCCCACGCGCTGAGCGCGGCGCTGGGCACGCCCGCCGCCGAAGAGCACCTGCTGCGGCTGGCGGCGAATATCTCCGGGATCGCCTGGGCCAGCGCCTCGGCTCTCGATCTGGCGCTGGTGCTGGAGGGCCTGAAGTCCTCCGGCGAGCTGGAGGCTGCGCCCGCCGTGTCCGCCCTGGCCGCGCCCGTCGACCTGCAGCTGGCGCTGTGGGAGCGCCTGCGCAGCGGGAAATAGGCGGGTATCGCTGCCACGATCGGGCTTGAGCGATGCGCTATAATCGAACAAACAAGCTCCATCTAGCAAACGACGACAAGAGGTTCAGGGCCGCCAGCATGCCGAGTCAGGCTGGCGGCCTTCTTGCAGCCTTTTGCCATGAGGGCTGGCAGGTTGCCAGCCCTTGATAGAGGTGTCTATAATAATGGACGGCATATTTTGAGGCGGGCTACACCAATGCTGCAAACGTATAAAGCTATTTTGCGCGGAAACCAGCTCGAGTGGAACGATGCCGCGCCCCAGTCATTAACTGATGATCAGCCGGTTGTGGTATATGTGACGATTCTTGATCAGGCGCAGCCAGAGAAAACCCCACTGACATCTGGCCAACAGACGGCTTCAATTCTAGAGGAGCTTGCCCAACAGCCAACTCTAGCCTCGATCAGCGACCCGGTTGCGTGGCAGAATGAGCAGCGCGGCGACCGCCCGTTGCCTGGACGTGATCAATGATTATTGATAGCACTATCATCATTTATGCATCAAAGCCCGAATACCCTAAACTTCGGGCAATTTATTGCAGAGAACGCGCCCGCTGTCTCGGCTATTAGCTATGTTGAAGTGCTTGGCTCTCATCGACTGGTTTTTGTGGTCGCTGTCATCGGATCTTCTTGCTGCCCTCGACTTAAGAAAAATCAAGATATTCTGTCTCACCTATACGAGCACAGAGGGCTGTTCTCCACCTCGCACAGCGTTCTCCCATCCGCAGTGCCCCCGAGGTCGTTGGTGAGGACGATTGGTCGCTACGCAAAGATCAGACATCCCCATCCTCCAGGGTGTCTTCAGGATAGACAACCGCTGCCTCGTGGAAGATGTGGCGTGCACCTTCTTCCCCATGGATATGCACTAGGAGCCGTTGGAGCCAACGAACGTTCAATAGAAAATCAAAATATGGATCATCACGCATGTTTTTGACAAAATCCATCACCTGCGTCGTAAGATTTGGCAACAGGTCGAGGAGTTGATCCATAAACTCCTCGGTTCCGCCCAATACACCATAGTCATCATAGGTTGCCATGAGTGCCCACGTGCCGTGGGGAGAAAAACAAACATTCGTCAACGGTACATCAGGAGTGGGTGCGTAAAAGGGGATATACCATAGCCCATCGAACTCGGAAGTAGGGTCAGGCGGGATACAGTACCGAAAATAGTAGCCATCGTCACCATCCTTTTTGGCAATGGTGGCGAGTGCGGCCGTCAGTCCGGCATTATTTTCGAAATGAAACCGATACGGAAAGATGAGCAATCGCTGCGTGATGGCAGGATGAAATGGTTCTTCACCAGCTTCATCATGGATAAAAATCTGGCGTAATGTCGCCATGGCCGTGGTAATCATGGCCGTATCAGTTATACGTTGTTTGTACATAACTCCCCTTTTTGATAAAAATGGAGTCTCTATGAAGCTCTAGAGCGAGAGCATAGTCCCGCATCTCTCGCTCTAGAGCGTATGATCCTCTTGAGAATAACACGATCATACGCGCATAGGCTTAAGGTTGTGATGCTCCAGGCAGAAACTTAAATTTCCACTCCTTACCGATATCAATTGTCGGTGGATTCCCCTTCGCAGGTGATTTCGTTGAATAGGGACGGTAGCCAATACCTTGTCCATCTAATGTCCCCAGAAGGCCACCTTCAACATTAGAGTGAGGTTTGATACTACCAGGATCAGCAAGATTATTGAAAATCTCAACAGGATCCTCACCGTAAATACGTTTCACACCGGCGCTGTCGGTCTTATCTGTTTCGCCCCGACGATGTAAATCATCAAGAAGTGATTTTCCACGAAGGTTACTTGTCCCAGCGGCACCAACACCGCCACCACCGCCACCAATCCTCCCATCCGCATCATACATCGGTCCTTCATACCCGAGACCGAGCGCGGCTGCGCCGATGGCCGCGTATTTCAACCAAAACGCATTCGAGAGATTGGTTCCGCATTGTTCCATGATGATTTGAAGTTCATTCAGGCGCCGATAATAGACGCTGTCATCAAGGATCAGCCATTCACCCAAGAAATCCTCGGAAAACCTATGCGCTTCGGCGCGGATAATCTGATCTTCAAAGTCGTCGGTGATCACAAACCGATCGGGAAAACTTAAGACGAGCTCGTAGGCATGGAGGGCTGTTTCGGCACCATAGGGTGTCCATCCTCGTCCAGGCCAATTGTCCTCCCAGTCGTCCCGGAAGTTGTAATACGGATATTTGGCATACAACTGTTCCCACGAGTGCACCTCGCGGCAATGATTGTCGCCCATCGTTGAACAGCGTCCGCTCGGGTCGGTGTTGCTGACCGGGTTGCTGTAGCCGTACTGGTACGGGTGCTGCGAGTAGGGCATGGCCGTGAAGCCGGGAAACGGGTCGCGGCTCAGAAAGGTCCCATCGGCAGGAAGGTACCAGCGCGCCCGCAGATACACTAGGCCGCCAGTGCCGCTCGCATCGCCCTGCCATTCGCCCGTGAACCCAAATGCTGACGGACTTGGTAGCTGCGCGGTCCCCCACGGGTCGAAGGTTTGCTCGGCTGTGCCCGTCCCCGCTTGGTTGACCAGCGCCAGCGGACTGCCCAGGCCGTCGGGCAGATACCACGTGCGTTGGCCTTTCGCGCCGTTCCCCGTCACGCTCCACACTAGAACGGTATTCCTGATCGTCATCTGTCTCACCGAGCTTGACACATTCCGTCAGATACTAGTTAGAGTTCCGTATAGTTCTCAAATTCCCAATCACTATACCGAGAAAGCTTGATTCCAACCTCCATCCAAGTGGGAGCAGATGTACTGGTACAGAGTTTCTCAATCGCGTTCCATAGAATTTGATAGGTATAGAATGGAAGGAAGAGATATCCCTTCCCAAACACATAGTCAGTAGCACGCACCGTTCCATACAACCAATTAGGTGTACAGACAAAAAAGGAAAACAATTCTTCACCATCGTGACCTAAAGGACCAATTAAGGCACCCACAGGAATGCCAAAGGTGGTGGAGTCATCAGGAACAAACGCCTGTAAATCCATATTTGGCACATCGGAACTTTCCAGTGATCGGAGTTCTGCTTGAACCACCGTCAATCCTTTCTCAAATTAGGGATCAATAATGTCAATATGTCCATTCCCCCCATCCCAGGGACCTGTCGGAGCCTGCCTCCATTGGAGATTGGCTTGTGTCTTACTCAATTGAGGTTTAGTACTACAGTTGTAACTATGATAGCATAGGCCGTTGTCGCACGAATGCAGCACGGAGGCCGACCCCATGAATTACGCGCCCGACACCGAACCCGCCGCTCTGGACCTGCGCGATGT
>DAOTUS010000504.1:0-14681 GCA_034437415.1 Herpetosiphonaceae bacterium | reverse complement strand
GCCGCCCTCGGTCCTGACGATCCTGGAGCCAGACGAGTATCCGGCGCTGCAAACGGTGGTTTCGGCCGGCGAGATGTGTTCGCTGGAGCTGGTGGCGCGCTGGGGCACGCAGCGGCGCTTCATCAATGCCTACGGGCCAACCGAGGTGACGGTGTGCGCTACCATGGCGCCACGGGTGCTCGATCAAGACCAGGTTTCGATTGGCGCCCCGATCGCTAACACGACCATCTATCTGGTCGCTGCGGATTTCCAGCTGATTGAGGCGGTTGATGTCGTTGGCGAGATGCTGATCAGCAGTCCCGGCGTGGCCCGCGGCTACCACAATCAGCCTGCGCTGACCGCCGAGCGCTTTCTGGACGATCCGTTCGACCGCGACTCGCCCTATCAGGTCTACCGCACCGGCGACCTGGCCCGCTGGCTGCCCGATGGCACGCTTGAGTTTGTCGGCCGCCGCGATAACCAGATCAAGCTGCGCGGCTTTCGGATTGAGCCCGGCGAGATCGAAAGCCTCCTGCGCCAGTATCCCGGCGTCCGTCAGGCGGTGGTGACGACCCGCCAGGATCCCGGCGGCAACCCCCGGCTGGTGGCCTACCTGCTCGCTGACGCCGGCGTCGAGCTGAGCATCAGCGGCCTGCGCTCGTACGCCAAAGCTGTCTTCCCCAACTATATGATTCCGAGCGCCTTTGTCCCGGTGGCCCACTTTGACCTCACCAGCAGCGGCAAAGTCAACCTGGCCGCCCTGCCGGAGCCGGACTTCAACGTAATCCAGCGCGACACGGCCTTTGTGGCGCCGCAGACCGAGCTGGAGACAACCATCGCGGCGATCTGGGAAGAGGTGCTGGGGGTTGCGGCGATCGGCATCAACGCTAATTTCTTTGATATTGGCGGCCACTCGCTGCTGGCAACCCGCGTGATCGCGCTGATCCGCCAGCGCCTCAGCATTGAGATTCCGCTGTCGACCCTGCTCTCCGTCGAGCCAACCATCGCCGCCACCGCGCGGATCGTCGAGGAGTATCTGCTCAATCTGACCCATCCCCTGGAGCTGCTGGCGCTGCTGGAAGAGCTTGACGGCCTCTCGGATGCACAAGTTCTCCAGCTACTGGAAAACGCCCAAGGAGCAGCCTGGTGAAAATTCTGCTGATTCAAACCCTGAGCTACCTTTTCGCCTCCGGGGGCGCCCACAAGGCCAACCGTTCGCTGATCGAGGGCCTGGCCGAGCGCGGCCACGAGTGCTGCGTCATCTCGCCGCTGGAGCTGGAGGCGCGCTTCGACGACTACAGCTTCAACCCCGACGATCTGCACGCCCTGATGCTCAACCAGCTGGCTGGCTACAAGGTCGAACTGATCACGGCCGACGATCCCACCTGAATCGTGTATCGCCTCAACGGCGTCACGGTGTATGCGGTTCTGCCCGATCTCAAAATCCTTAGCCGCGTCCAGCAGCAGGTGATGCACACGTTTCAGGCCGACTGGACGATTGTTACCGAGGATCGCTCGTGCCTGTGGCTGGAGCTGGCCCTGGAACACAATCCCAGGCGGGTGATCTATCTGGCCCACAGCCAGGCCACGCTGCCGTTTGGCCCCGAGGCGTTTGAGCGGGATTCGTTCAAAACCGCCGTCTACGCCCGGCTGGCGCATATCATCGTGGTCAGCACCTACATGCAGGACTATCTGGCGCGCTGGGGTGATTTGGCCTCGGATGGGCTGCGCTTTCCCGCCTATGGCCAGGGGCCGTATCCGTTTCTGGCCAACTTCGAGGCTGGCTACGTCACGATGATCAATCCTTCGCTGCTGAAGGGCGCGCCGATTTTTAGCGCCCTGGCGAAATCTATGCCGGAGACCGAGTTTGCGGTCGTGCCGTCGTGGGGCACCACCGTGCGCGATCGCACGCTGCTGGAGACGATCTGGACCTTCCAGCACACCGACAACGGCTGGTACCGCGTCATCAGCCAGGCCAGCAACAAGGTCATTGATGTGGCTGCCAACTCGGTCGCCGACGGGGCCAATATCCAGCAGTGGACCGCTGGCACCGGGGCCAACCAGCAGTGGCGCATCGAGACGCTCGGCGACGGCAGCGTTCGCCTGGTCGCCCGCCACAGCGGCAAGGTCCTCGATGTCGCCGCCGGATCAGCCGCCGACGGCGCCAATATCCAGCAGTGGACCTGGAACAGCTCGAATGCGCAGCGGTTCCTGATCTCGAACTAATTAACGTATCGTTGGCTGAGCCTGTCGAAGCCTACCAATTTGGCTTCGACAGGCTCAGCCAGCGGGAACGACCTGATCTTTACCCGAAGATTGACGAACTCCGCTAGCAACAGTGTCGGTCGGGATGGTCGCTGACGAGCTGGCCGCCGCTGGGGAAGCCGCCAGCGGCGGCTAGCTGGCCACCCCGGCGCGGCCGAGGAACGGCAGGCGCACGCCATTGATCAGGGCGGCCGCATCGGAGCAGAGAAAGCGCATGGCCGCGATCACCTCCTCGGGGGTGGCCCAGTCGGCGTTGGACGGCGCCGGGGCCTTAGCCCGCTGGTGCTCGGCGTCGACCGCGCGCACCTGAATGATGTTGGCCGTGACGCCGCTGCCGTCGATCTCCTGGGCCAGCGTCAGCAGCAGAGCCTCCTCGGCGGCCTTGGCGGCGGCGTAGACGCTGGATTTGGCCTGCGGCGCGCTCGCGGCGGGCGACGAGACGATCAGCAGACGGCCCCAGCCGCTGGCGGTCAGGTAGGGAACGAAGGCCTGGAGCATGTGCCAGGTTGTCCAGACGTGCTGCTCCAGCATGCTGGCCAGATCGGCCGCAGCGCTATCGACAATTGGCGCACCGCCCGCCCAGCCGCCAACCAGATGCAGCACGACGTGGATGGTCCCGAAGCGCTCGCTGATGGCCTGCGCCGCCGCCCGCGCCTCGTCCGGCTGGCGCAGATCGGCGCGCTGGGCCATGATCCGCTCAGGGTTGCTGGGCAGGCTGCCGACCAGACGGTCGAGGCGCCCCTGGTCCGAGCCAACCAGCGCCACCTGCGCCCCCAGCTCCGCGAACGCCCGCGCTGCGACGCGCCCGACCCCGCCGGTCGCCCCTGTGATCACGACAACCCGTTCGGCAAGTTCCATAGCCAATGTCTCCTTGGCGCCCAACGGCGCATACGATTGCTCACCCGTCCTCTGGATCGGTCTGGTGGAGTAACTATATACCACAGAATCCGACCAATCCCACAATGGGTGGTCGGATAGATGTGACTGCTGGTGAGCCGCCATTGCCCATGTCCAGGAAAGGGTTAAAACCGAGGGAACTAGCCTTCGCGATCAGCGGCCCTGGTGGCTGGCGGTAGCTGGGCTGACAGCTGCTGAAGATGCGTCTGGAGCTGGGCAATCTCCAGGCGGAGCGTGGCGATATCGCTGGATTCGCCAGAGGGATCATCGTTCTGCCGCTCCTGACCTACAAAATAGCTTGCGATTGCGGCAGTAATATAGCCAAAGATCGCAAAGGCATACAGCGAGAGCAGCCAGCCCAGAATCCGCCCCTCGCCTGTCTGTGGCCAGTACTCCGATCCCAGCGTTGTCATAATCATCGCGGTCCACCAGACCGCCTCGCCATAGCTATGCAGCCCGCGCTCGCTCGTGGCGACCGACTGCTCGAAGAAATACATGCCCGCTGCTCCGGCAAAGGTGACGAGCAGCGTAAGAATGGCGATATAGCCGAATCCGCGCCGACCTACGAGCCGGCTGAGCGCACCCATGCCGCGGTTCAGCGAGGTGACTAGGCGCACAAGCCCCAGCGAGCGGGTCGCCCGAGCAACTCGCAGCACTCGGATAGCCCGCACCAGGCGAAAGATGCGCAGCGCCGGCAGCAGCAGGGCCACTGCGGTCAGCCAGTTGGTGCGCAGATAGGCCACTTTGGCGGGCGCAATCAGCATCGCGATAGCAAAGTCAACCACAAAAATGCCCCAGATCACGCTGCTGAGGGTTTGGAGGAAAGGGCTTAGGCCCTGGGTGAAATCGACGACAAGGAGTCCGAGCCACACAAACGACAGGATGATCAGCGGGGTCTCCATGAGTGCATTGATCTGGTTGAGCAGCTTCCAGCGCTCCTGCTGAAGATCTTCTTGAGGCTGGGGTACATCTGGCACGGGCGCACTCCTTTTTCGGCGTCTACTCGTCATTCAGGGTCTGGCTTGAGGGAAACAGGCGGACTAAGGATTCCATGACTACACCTTCTGCTGGAAGCCTGGGTGCGATTCGGTCAGCGCCCGCTCAACGGCCTCAATATGGGCCTGCAGCTCGGCGGCATCAGCCGGGCTCCAGGAAGCCTGGGTGAGCGCGTAACGCACCGCCGCCACCTGGCGGGACACGGCGGCGCGTCGGGGGCCGAGCGGAAGCCGTGGGGCCAGATCGGCCAACACCGCCAGCAGGGTGTGGGTCACGTGAATATCCTGCTCGCTGGCGTGGCGAATTTGATCAAAGGCTGCTACGACGAAGGCGTCCCAGGTCGGGCGGCTCAGCAGCAGGATCACCTGGCCAGCGGCGGCGCGGCGCTCACTGGCCGGGAATGGGCGGGTGCCCAGACGGCCCACCATGTCGCCCAACTGCCAGAGGGCATGCTCGGCGGTCGTCATATCATTGATCCCCGGCGAGAGCGCCCGCAGCGCAATATCCACGATCTGGCGGATCGCAAAGAGCAGGTCCTGGGTGGTTGTGCGCTCTGGCTCCAGAATACAGGCGCTGCGGATGCTGGCGGCAAGCTCGTCATCCGCGCCAGCGCCGCCGGTATATTCGGCCAGGATGCTGCCGTAGGTGATAAAGTCCCCAATCTGTGGGCGAACCCAGAGCCAGGTGATCGGTGGCTGGACGGCCTCCAGCAGACTCTCCGCATCGATGCTGCGCACAAAGCCCGCATGCTCCGAGCAGATGACCTGCGGCGGCTCGGAGTGACCGTGTTCGGCCCGAATAGCGGTCGCTGACGGGGGATCCGGCGCTGACTGACCGATTCCCAGCGGATACAGATGATCCAGCTGGCTGACGAATTCGCGCCGCACGCGGTCAAGGATCCGCGCCACCTGGAGCGACTGAGCAATGTGGTGAATAAAAAAGATCAGCAGTCCCACACAGATCAGGGCCAGACCAATCGCCACGCTGACCGAGAGCGCCGGGACAAAGGCTTGCTGAGTCGGCGCTCCCGATTCACTCTGCTCGGCGCTCCGCACCGCTCGTAGCACCAGCAGGGCATAGATAAAGGTGGCGGCATAGGCGCCCAGCACCACCTGATTCACGCGGCTCGCGGTGAACTGGCGTAGAATCCTGGGCGTCCACTGGGCGGACGCCTGCACCAGCGCAACGATAGTGAGCGAGATCGCAATCGAGATCACGGTGATCAGCGATCCGGCGATCACCGAGAGAATGGTTCGGGCCGCGTCGGCGGTGCCGCTGAAAATCCAGGGGATCAGCGAGGAATCCCGCTTCGCAAGCATGACATCGATCTCGATCAGCAGGGTCGAGATTGCGATTGCCAGCGTTATGAGGAGGCTGGGGATAAACCAGAGGCTGGTGCTGGTCTCCTCCCACCAATTTTTGAGTCGTCCGGGTATCAGATTGGTATCCTCCTTCAGCGTTCGTGACGCTGCTTAGCATAGCCTGCAACATTACTGAGCGTGTCTGCGGAGCGCGAATCGTGGTTGGGGATCACGCTGAAGCTGCCGTCGGTCTCCAGCACTACGGCGGTAGCTCTGTCCAGCGAGGCCACGCCGTGCTCACGGAGAACGCTAGCAGGCTATATGCCAGCAGCAGACCCATGGTATAGTGGGAAGCCATTCCTTAGGCTTTCACGAGGCTGGAATCCTAAAAAACGGCGCTGGATGAGCCAAGGCGCTGCAGTCCATGGCGGCTTCCATCTTGCTAGCCCGGACCTACGCCCTCTAGCTGTAGGGTCGCCTACTCCTGAACGTCCGGGACACGTCGCAGTGCGCACTTACAACGAATAGGAGCCGTCACAATGCCCCAATCTGAATCCTCCAACCCTTTTCCGCCGCCGATCAGACAGTTTGTGCGGCAGCATATCCCCTCGCTACACCAGCTCGAGATCCTCTTATGTGTGTACGAGTCACCGCTGCGGGCATGGGAGGCCGAGACCATCGCTACCAGGCTCTATCTTCCGCCGGAGCTGGTTGATGAACGACTTGCCGATCTGGTCGAGCGTGGCCTGATCCAGGGCGACGCCAGCGTCGCCCCGGCGGTCTACACGGTCGATCCAGGCTAGGTCGAATTGATCGATCAGCTTGTCGTCTGCTATAAACAGCAACGCATTACCCTGACAACCTTCATATTTACCCAGCCGAACGATGTCGTTCAATCCTTTGCTGATGCATTTAAGTTTCGAAAGGAGGCGTAGATGGACATCGCTGTCTACATTCTCAGCGCAGTCATTAGCCTGATCTGCGCCATCCTGCTCCTGCGCGCCTACATGGCCAACCAGGTGCGGCTCTTGTTCTGGAGCGGCCTCTGCTTTATTGGACTCTCGCTCAACAATGCCCTCTTGCTGGTCGATACCCAGGTGTTTCCAGCGGTCGATCTGGCGCTGCTGCGGGTGGTCCCGGCCTTCCTGGGTCTGCTGGCGCTGCTCTACGGCCTGATCTGGGAAACCCCGCTCGTCTAAGCTTGCTACGTGAAGGAGAGACCGCCCAATGTACAATTTTCTTTCAGGGGCCATTATGCTGGCCTGTATGGTTGTCGGCTTATTTTTCTTTCGATTCTGGTCGCGGACGCACGATCGCTTCTTTCTGATCTTCGCCCTGGCGTTCTGGCTCTTTGGCGTAAGCCGCATCACCCTGCTGCTCACCACCGAGACCCACGAGGGACCGCTGGAGGTCTATCTGGTGCGGCTGGCGGCGTTTTTGCTGATTCTAGCAGCGATTATTGATAAAAATCGGGTGCGCCAATAGCGGATCCAGCAGCACCGCCCAACCTGCGGTGATGATCCACTGCGAGCTGGGCGGTGCTGCGGCCCTGGCCTAGTCTGGGCGGCGCCTAGAGGTGCAGGCGGCGTGGCCGAATGCGGCTTTTCTCGGCCCGGATAATCGACTGGATGGTGCTGGCGGCCTCGTCCGGGCGCGCCTCCGGGTTCAACACGACATAATCAAACTCATCGACGCGCTTCATCTCATCCTTGGCCATCGCCAGGCGGCGCTCGATCGCCTCGGGCGAGTCGGTGCGGCGCAAGCTCAGGCGCGAGGCCAGCTCGGCCTGCGATGGCGGGATCAGAAAGATCAGCACGGCCTCGGGGGCGAGCCTGCGAATGGTCGCGGCGCCCTGGACATCGATGCGCAGAATCACATCCTTGCCGCTGCGCATCGCATCGCGGACCTGCGACTTCGGAATGCCTTTGTACTCGCCGTAGACAACCGCGTGCTCCAGCAGCTCGTTCTCATCGATCATCGCCTCGAAATCCGGCTTCGAGACAAAATTGTAGTCGAAGCTCTCGATCTCGCCTGGGCGCTTGGCGCGGCTGGTGGTGGTCACCACAAAGTGGAACGGCATTCCAAACTCACGCATCCGCATCAACACCGTATCCTTGCCGACCCCCGAGGGGCCGGAGATCACGACCAGCAGCGGAATCGCTGGCTCCTGGTACAGGATCGGGTTGAGTTCGCTCTGTTTCACAATGGTTATCCTTTCAGTTGACGACAAACGGTCTGATCCGCTACGATCCACAGCGTATTCTCTGGGAGGTTAGGCGATGTACGTTGATGCTTTGGTGGTTGGCGCAGTAGTCGCCGAGTTGCAACATCTGGTCGGCGGGCGCATTCAGCAGGTTGTCATGCCGACGGGCGATAGTGTGGGCCTGGAAGTCTATCACGGCGGGGTGCGCCATCAGCTGCTGCTGTCGGCCAACTCCAACTATGCGCGGCTCCATCTGGTGCCGACCAAACTTACCCGTGGCCCTGGCGCCGATGCGCCGCTGCTGCTGCTGCTGCGCAAATACGTGCGCGGCGGCCGGATCACCCGGCTCGAATGTCCACCTCTGGAACGGGTGGTGACGTTCAGTATAACGAAGATGCCGACGCCTCGCAATCAGCCCCCGGACGAGGACGAGGACGACGATGAGGTTCTGTTCGCGCCGCGCCACTGTGCGCTGACGATCGAGATTATCGGTAAATCATCAAATATTGTGCTGGTTGATGATACCAATCTTGTGCTGGAAAGTATCCGCCATTTTACACCCGGTCGCTCACAGCGCCCAATTATGCCACGGGGCATCTACGAGCTGCCGCCGCGCCAGGCCAAGCGCGATCCCCGCCAGGCCAGCGCGGACGAGATCGCGGCCCTGGACGGCGAGATTCTGGCCAAGGCGCTGGTCACAACCTACCACGGGGTCTCGCCCCAGACCAGCCGGGAGGTTGCCGCCCGCACGTTGGGACGCAGCGACGCCAGCCTGACGCCGGAGAGCGACTGCGCGGCGGTTGCCGCCACGCTGCGCACCCTGGCCAGCGGCGCCGAGCAGCAGCCGTCGCTGGCCCGCGACATCGACGGCGTGCCGGTGGCGCTGGCGCCGTTCTGGCTGCACCAGCACCCGAATGTCGCCGCCCAGCCGAGCGTCAACGTGGCCCTGGCGACCGCCTTCGCCCAGGTCGATCAGGTGACCGCCCACGCCCAGACCCGCGACGCCCTGGCCGACCAGGTCGAGGAGCTGCACCGCCGGGCCGCCACCAAGGTCGATCAGCTGCGCACCCAGCTGGCCCGCGCCGATCAGCTGGAGCGGCTGCGCTGGGAGGGCGAGATGATCTTTGGCTATCTGCACACGCTCAAGCCGGGCCAGGAGGAGCTGCTGCTGGATACGGCGGTGATCGCCCTCGATCCCAAGCTCTCCGGGGTGGAGAATGCCCAGGTGCGTTTCCGCGAGTACGACAAGGCCAAGGGGGCGCTGGAGGATGTGCCGCGGCTGCTGGTGCAGGCCGAGGCGCAGACCGCCTACCTGCGCGAGACGATCGATCTGCTGCGGCTGGCCGAGAGCTACGCCGAGATCGAGCAGTTCCAGCGTGAGCTTAGCGACCAGGGGCTGCTGAAAAAGCCGTCGGCCAAGCACAAAGCCAAAGCCGGGGGCAAGTCCACCGTCCGCCGCGGGCCAATGCGCCTGCAGTCCGCCGACGGCCTGACGATCTACGTTGGGCGCAGCGCGGCCCAAAACGACGAGGTGACCTTCAAAATCGGCCAGCCCAACGACTACTGGCTGCACGTTCGCGGGCGCACCGGCGGCCACGTGGTTATCCGAATGCAGGGTGATGATCTGCCGCCTGCCACCCTGGAGCGAGCGGCTCAGCTGGCGGCCTACTACTCTTCAGCGCGCAACGACGGGGTGGTCGAGGTTGATCTGGCGCGGCGCAAACATGTGCGCCGCGTCAAGGATGGGCCGCCGGGGCTGGTGCGCTACGAGGCGGAGCGCACGGTGCGGGTTGCGCCGGTGGGCAACCCCTAGCCTACTCGTCGGGCTCGAGATACAGGCACAGCGGAAAGCCCATGTCGCGGGCGCGGCTCTGGGCGCTGTAGACCCGGGCGCTGGCCTCGGCAAAGGGCAGCACAGTCACCAGCGCCCGGCCCTTCACGTGGGCCTCCATCATTACGCTGTAGGCTTGATCGAAAGAAAGCTCGAAAATCGCCTCCAGCACCCAGATCACCAGCTCCATCGGGGTGATATCATCGTTTTGTAAAATCACCCGATACGGCTTTTCAAGCTCTTCGGCGTTCATCACACTAAACTGGACATCGGTAGTTGTCTCAGGTTCGGCAACCTGAATATCGCGTGGATTGGACATTCAATTACTCCAAGTTGGTAGTTTTCTAGCCATGATAGCATACGCTATGCTTTCCTTAGCGGCGTTTGATTTTTAGGATTCACAGATGAACTTAACCCCAGAACTGTTGCTGTACGGCTATGCGCAGGGTATCTTCCCGATGGACGACGAGGGCACGATCTACTGGTACGACCCCGATCCACGGGCGCTGATTCCCCTGGATGCGGCGTTTCATGTGCCGCACTCGCTGGCGCGCACGATTCGCCGGGGCACCTTCGAGATTCGGGTCGATACGGCCTTTCGGGAGACGATGGAGGCCTGCGCCGCCGCAATGCCCGGCCGCACCGAGACCTGGATTAGCGCTGAGCTGATTGAGGTGTACGTGGCCTTGCATCGGCGCGGCCTGGCCCACAGTGTCGAGACCTGGCAGGACGGCGCGATGGTTGGCGGGCTGTACGGGGTGACGCTGGGCGGGCTGTTTGCCGGCGAAAGTATGTGGAGCCGCGCCCGCGACGCCAGCAAGGTGGCCCTGGTGGCCCTGGTCGAGCGCCTGCGGGCGGGCGGGTTTACCCTGCTCGACACGCAGTTTCGCACGCCGCATCTGGCCCGCTTTGGCACCTACGAGATTCCGCGCGCCGAGTATCGCCGGCGGCTGGCGGCGGCGCTGAAGGTCGAGGCGGTGTTCTAGCGCCTAGGCGGGCCGCCTACCTCGCCTCGCCGCCAACACGTGCAGAGACCCCCAGCCGATACCAGTCGGCTGGGGGTCTCTGGGGATTCTCACCTAGCCCACAATGGAGCTAGCTGCCAATTAATCCTGCCGTCTAGCGGCCGATCATTGGCAAGTGGAGGCGGCTTGGATTGAAGTCACAGCGGTTCAGGACAATCTCCATCACATCTTTGCGATCGGCGGCGGCTGAGATCGCCTCGACCGGGAAGCCAAAGTAGATCGTCCGATAGTAGAGGCCGTCTTTGCTAATCGCGGCTCCGGAGCCTTTAGCGCCATTGCCGAGGAAGGCGATCTGGGCGGTGGCGTTGGGAGCAAGGTGATCGCTGTAGTTTTGGAATGGGTAGCTGAGCGTGTATGGCCCGGCGCTAGCGAATAGCCCGGTGCCAGTGATCACAGTGTGCATTGAGTCGTCAAGCGAGCTCTGAACACCGAGGTACTTCTGCGTGAACGTCGTGACGCCGTTGCGCGCAAAGTTTTCCTGGCTGCTGAGGAAGTAGCAGCCGCCTTGCTCCAGGAAGCCGGTCATAGCGGCATCGGAGTTGGTGCTGGGCACGCCGGCCTCGCCGCCGAACCACAGAACGGTGTCGTAGTTATCGAGGGTGGCCGAATCTGGCTCACCTTCAGCCTGGGTATTGGTCACGTCATACTCGGCGTTTAGCGCGTCGAGGGCTTCCGTGTACAGGTTGAGACCAGCCACCGCAGCGGCGTTATCGTCATCAACCAGCAGGATTTTCGGTGTGGTCCGAACGGTGAAGCTAGCAGCCGCTGACGTGGCGCTGACTCCACAGCCATTGCTGGCCATCACGCGCCACCAATAGGTGCCGTTGGAGCGCAGGCTGGTCGGGATCGTGAAGCTGGTGTCGCCGGTCATCTCGCTGTACATCAGGTTGGTGAAGTTCGCGTCCCGAGCGACCTGGACGGTGAAGCTATAGCCCTGGGTGGAGGTCCAGGTCAGGGTTGGCTTGGTGGACTGGTTGATCGCGCCGTTGATCGGGGCAACCACTGCCGGCGTCGTGGGGACGCTGTCGGCCAGCGTCAGGCTCACCGTATCGGTGAAGCTGTTGCTGCCGCTGGTGCCGACGATATCAAAGTCATACAGCCCGTTGGCTGCCGCAGCGGTGTTGCTGAGTGTCAGCAGGCTGGTGCCGCTTGGGGCCGTGATCGTTGGTGGGGTGAAGACGCTCACGGTGCCGGCTGGTGCGCCAACGGTGCTGAGCGTGTAGGCTCCGGCGGGAATCGACGGTCCGGCGGCGATATTGAACAGGGCCGGGTTGGGTTTACAAACATCAATCAGCGCCGGGGTAGCGTCGATGGCGCAGATTGGGGCCAGGTCGTAGGCTTCGGTGCCGTCGTCACGGCCGTTGGTGCCGCCATCGCTGGCGCTGTAGCCGAGGCCGCGCTTGCTGAAGGCTTCCCAGATATCGCACTGGTTGGCGCTGTCGTTGTCGACCATATCGGCGGTCAAAATGGCATCGCGGAAATCGATGAACGTGCCGCCACAGGGCTGGAACGTCAGGCCGTCGGTAACCAGCTGGATGGCAACGTTATTGCCGCCGTTGCCGCTGTACAGGTCGGGATCATAGCCGTACTTGTCGACGAGGTTCCAGTACATCTCCCACAGCATCGTGGCGAACACGGTGCCGATACCGTGTGGCTCAGTGATGGCGGGATTTTTGATGTCGTCGTAGGTCAGGCCGTTGATCGCCGTATTGGTGGTGTAGGGCGCCGGGCGAATGCCAGGGCCGTTGATCGGCTGGTCAAACAGCCAGTTGCCGATCGGGTGGGTGGTGGTGCGGGTGTCGCTGGCCTGCGCGGTCATTGCTAGCGCGAACCAGTCGCTCCAGCCTTCGCCGGCCTGCTCCTGACCAGACAGACAGCCAGCGTTAGCTGGGCCGCCAGCCAGACGGTTGGAGATACCGTGGCCATACTCGTGGATGATCACGCCGTTGTCCAGCGAGCCATCGCGCTTGGCCTGGCCACCGAGCAAGGTTGCGTTGACAGGGTTGGCCAGCTCGGCCTTGATCGTCAGACCATTGGCCTCGGAGATACCCACCGCTGGGATTGTGATGCTTGCATCGGTGCCGCCCAGGCCAAAGGCCCCTCGGCCGAGGGTGTTGGCGACGATGACACCACTAGCACCGGCGTTCTGGGCGTTCTTGACCTTGACAGTGAAGGCACACAGGCCGCGGTTAACCAGAGCAACCTTGCCGGTGAGGTCGGTGGAGATGGCTTCACAGCCGTCGTTGACCGTGCCGCCGCCTGGAGCGGCGACGCCGTCATTCACGTACACAACATCCCCGGTTAGGCCGTTGGGGAAGTTGAGCAGCGAGGGGCCGAAGCCGGCCAGACCGGCCAGGTAGTCAGCGGCGATGTTAGCGGGCGAGTTAACCCGCACATAGCCGCGTCCACTGCCAAGATACATCTGCATGCGGGGCAGCTGGCCATCGGGCGGGGTGCCGAAGTTGGCGTTGTTGGTGCCGCCGCCATCCTGGGCCTGGGCCTGCACATAGTCGCCACCGAGGCCGCCGCGGCCATAGTTGTTCTGCTGGAAGTTGCCACCGGCCTCATCGAAGCCGTATTGATAGAACACATCGTGAACCATGTTATTCCAGTAGAACAGGTTGACCACCGAGGCCTGGGTGTAGCTGATCGGCTCTTGATTCAGGTTCATGGTGAACGAGAAGAACAGCGATGGGCCGCCGTCGGGCTCGTCGTTCATCGACACGTCGATGTTCAGCGAGTCCTGGTAGGCGTGGACGTTGTTGCCACGGGTGATCGTGTATTCAGGCGCATCATCGCCGTTGGTATCGTGCCAGCCATAGGGCGATGCGAGCAACTCCTCGGGATTGACTTCGAGGGTGCGGGGGCCGTCGTAGGGGCTTTCCTTCGGCAGTGCAAACACCTCATAGCTGGCGGTGGGCGGAGCCACGACCTGCTGGGCCGGAGCTTCGACCAGAGCCGGGCGCTCGGTGGCCGCGCCACCTTCATTCTCGCCGCTGACAAACTCAATCAGAGGTTCGCTAGCGGGTTCGTTGATGATCCAGTTATTCGAGGCCAGCACCTTGCCGGTGATCGCATCGACACGCATGTCAAGCCAGTGCTCACCGTCGGGCAAACGCAGGACAATATCCCAGGCCAGGCGCACATTGCCGCTACCCAGCGGCTCGTACATCAGTTTGGCCGGAATGGAATCTAGGGATACGCCGCCACCACTCAGCATAACCTCGTTGGTGGGGCCGCCCTTGTTTTCCTGCAGCCGAATCGCTTCGGTTACGGGGAGATCCAGGCTCTGAGCGGCGTTTTTAACCGCATCGATTGCCGAGATCTGGGGTTTGCTGGCATTGACCGCTTTGGCCAGGTTTGGCACAAACGAGTTGCCAACATTGATGATGCGACCGTCGCCGGCCACGTTGATGTTGATCACGCCATTAAACACTGGAATACCGTTCACGCGCTGGCGAAGGTACATGTGAGTCACATTGTTGTGGGCGCTGACATAGCGATCGGTGACTTCGTAGCCTTCCAGATCGAGGTCAGACAGGTTCCAATCAGCCTTACGATCACGCAGATAATCAAGCGCGAGATCCAGATGATCGCCCGGCGCAGCGTCGGTGAGATACTGGGTTTGGCCCACCTTTTGCGCGCGCGAGGTTGTGCTATCGGAGCTGATTGGGGCGGCTGTGGTCGCCGTTGTCTGGGCCATAGGCAGCATAATCCCGAAAGTCATGACCATGACCATCAGGGTGTACAAACGGCGGTTAACCGTAGGGAAGCTTCGTTGCATTCTATCTATTCCTTTAAGAGGTGGATGGGAAAACACAATAGGCCTGTAGGTGGATGAATCCTGTGTGTCGGTGGGCGACCTCCTTACTCGGTAGATGGGGCAATCATATAGATGAAAGGTGAAAGCAGATTTGGGTGGTTCATCGATCTCCTGCAATGGTGTAAGCAGGTGCTAAAAGGACCTTCTAGTTATGCAGTTATGTGGATAATAGTCTTTGGTCCAGGGAAACAGGGGTATTATATCCTCTGTTTGCGGCTCTGTCGATATTGTCCCTGTTTTTTTACAGGGCAATCGCATCTAAATCTATAGTGTCCATTTTTGAGCAAAAAAGCCCCATGATAGGCGAGCAAATGCTTATTTTTAGCATGAATGAGCGATACTGTTCCCGTCTTTTTTGGTT
>DAOTUS010000503.1:0-2934 GCA_034437415.1 Herpetosiphonaceae bacterium | reverse complement strand
ACGCCTCCGGCGGCGCCCGCATGCACGAGGGCCTGTTCGCCCTGATGCAGATGGCCAAGATCTCGGTGGCGCTGACCCGGCTGGCCCAGGCGCGCCAGCCGCACATCTCGCTGCTGATCGACCCGTGCTACGGCGGGGTCTCGGCCTCGTACGCCTCGGTGGCCGACGTTATTCTGGCCGAGCCGGGCGCCCACATCGGGTTCGCCGGGCCACGGGTGATCGAGCAGACCATCCGCCAGAAGCTGCCGCCCGATTTTCAGACCGCCGAGTTTTTTCTCGCCCACGGCATGATCGATGCGGTGGTGCCGCGGCCGGAGATGCGGGCAACCCTGGCCCGGCTGATGACGCTGTATCTTGGCGCGGCCTACCAGCAAAATCTGCCTACCCTGCACAATATGGTGGTTGGCCAGGAGTAGCCGCCGGCTCTCCGGCGCGAATTAACAATCAGAACCCGAGCGCCCAGGCGGGCCAGTCTGCCCGCCGCCCGCTCGCCGTTCTACGCTCTATGCTCTGAGGTTTTATCGTGTCAACGCAAACTGAATTGACTCCCTGGGATAAAGTTCAAATCGCCCGGCACACCCAGCGTCCGCATACCCTGGACTATGTGCGGGTGCTGTGCGACGATTTTTTTGAACTGCACGGCGATCGGCGCCAGTCCGATGATGCGGCGCTGGTGTGCGGCGTCGGGCGCTTCGAGAACCAAAGCGTCGTGATTATCGGGCACCAGAAGGGCAACGACACCAAAGAAAACGTCCGCCGCAACTTCGGCATGCCCCACCCCGAGGGCTATCGCAAGGCCATGCGGGTGATGCGCCACGCCGAAAAATTCGCCCTGCCGATCATCTGCCTGATCGATACGCCCGGCGCCCACCCGAGCCTCGCCGCCGAGGAGCGCGGCCAGGCCCAGGCGATCGCCCAGAACCTGGTGGTGATGGCCGACCTCAAGGTGCCGATTGTGGCCGCCGTGATCGGCGAGGGCGGCTCCGGCGGCGCGCTGGCGATTGGTGTGGCCGACCGCCTGCTGATGCTGGAGCACGCGGTCTACTCGGTCGCCTCGCCCGAGGCCAGCGCGGCGATCCTGTGGCGCGACTCGAGCAAGGCCTCCGAGGCGGCGCGGGCGATGAAGATCACCGCCCAGGATCTCCACGGCTTTGGGATTGTCGATGAGGTTGTCCCCGAGCCCGAGGGCGGCGCCCACCTCGATGCCGGCACGGCGCTCGCCGATCTGTCCGCCGCCATCCGCCGCCACCTCGCCGAGCTGCTGAAGCTCGATCTGCCCGCCCTGCTCGCGCAGCGCTACAACAAGTATCGCGTGATCGGCCAGTACCGCACCGTCCAGGAGGTCGCCACGGTCAACGGCTAACGCGCCGCCGCGCAATGAGGCGCGGCCCGCTGAAGCCAACCCGGCCCCCTGGGCGGCTTTTCCGAGTATGGTATAATCCGCGCCACGGCGATGATGCCCCTTTCCGATGCTTGGAAAGGGGCTTTGTGTTAGGAAAAGCTATGAGCCACAGATCGACCCGTTCCCGTGATGTCCCGCTGCTGGAGCGCTATCGCCAGTTTTTGCCGATCACCGCTGCCACGCCGATTATTACCCTCCACGAAGGCAACACCCCGCTGATCAACGCGCCCCGGCTGGCGGCCAACCTGGGCGTGCGCGAGCTCTGGCTGAAGCTGGAGAGCATGAACCCAACCGGGTCGTTCAAGGACCGCGGCATGGTGATGGCGATCGCCAAGGCGCTGGAGGCGGGCAGCAAGGCGGTTGTCTGCGCCTCGACCGGCAACACCAGCGCGGCGGCGGCGGCCTACGCGGCCCGTACCGGGCTGGAGTGTGTGGTCGTCGTGCCGGCAGGCAAGATCGCGCTCGGCAAGCTGGCCCAGGCCCTGATGTACGGCGCCAAGCTGCTGGTGATCGAGGGCAATTTCGATCGGGCTCTGGAGATGGTGCGCGCGCTGGCCGCCGCTCATCCGATCACGCTGGTCAACTCGGTCAACCCCTATCGCCTGGAGGGCCAGGCCACGGCGGCCTACGAGATCTGCGATGCGCTCGGCGATGTGCCCGACTATCTGGCCCTGCCGGTCGGCAACGCTGGCAACATCTCGGCCTACTGGATGGGCTTCCAGCGCTACCACGCCGCCCATCTCTCCGAGAGCACCCCCAAGATGCTGGGCTTTCAGGCGACCGGCTCGGCGGCGATTGTGCGCGGCGCGCCGATCGAGCACCCCGAGACGCTGGCGACCGCCATCCGCATCGGCAACCCAGCCTCGTGGCAGCTGGCCGTCAACGCCCGCGACGAGTCCGGCGGCCTGATCGACCACGTCAGCGACGACGAGATCGTGGCGGCCTGGCGCGATCTGGCGGCGCTCGAGGGGGTGTTCTGCGAGCCAGCCTCGGCGGCCGGGGTGGCCGGGATTCGCAAGCTGATGCGCGAGGGCCGCGGCGATGCCGACGGGCGCTATGTCGCCGTGCTGACCGGCCACGGCCTGAAAGATCCCCAGCTGGCGGTCGAACAATTTACCGTCCCCACGCCAATCCCGGCGGAGCTGGACGCGCTAGAGCGGGTCCTGAATTTGTAGTTTTAACAGGAAGAACAGGCATCACCCGAGGCTTGTTTTTTTCAAAGCGGAGCGTTGTATGCGGTTGCTGGTAACAAAATTTGGCGGCACATCGGTGGGTTCGGCGGCGGCGCTTCGCGAGCTGGCAGCGATCACCGCCCAGAATCGGGCGGCCTGGGATGGCGTGGTGGTGGTGGTCTCGGCCCTGAGCGGCGTGACCGATAGCCTGCTGCGGATTGTGCGCACCGCCCAGTCCGGCGATGCCGTCGGCGTCCACGAGCTGTACACGGCCCTGCGCCTGCGCCACGACACCACCATCGACGAGCTGCTGACCACCGAGCGCGCTGCCGTGCGCCAGGATGTTGATGGCCTGCTCGA
>DAOTUS010000502.1:0-1694 GCA_034437415.1 Herpetosiphonaceae bacterium | reverse complement strand
CCAGTTGTACCCCACTGCTTCCCCTCGCCGGGGTGCCCTCTGGGCCACGGGGCGGGTGCCCTCTGGGCAGGTGGCCGCCGCTGCGGCCGGGGTGAGGGCGGACTTTGCACATGCCCTGTCGGCGTACGGCTGGCCCTTGACATAGGCCAGGCCGCTCTGGAAATCCTGGGCTGGCTGGCCCTGCGGCATCTGGCCGAGAAACCCCGAGACATCGTCGGAGTTGGTGATCGCCGCCGTGCCGCCCTGGCGCGCGAGCAGATCGACTGCCAGCGCCACGTAGCCGACCTTCGCCAGCCGCCGGGTCACATCCTGAATATGCGGCGTCAGCCCGCGATTCTCGTGGCAGACTAGAATGATTGGCGCGGGATCGCCGCTCGACGGCCGGGCCAGATAGCCCATCAGGGCGGTGTCGGCGCCGGGAAACTCCAGCATCGCCGCGCTAATCGCCGGGTCGTCCTCGGCCACGTTGACGCCCGCTGGCACGGCTGGGGCGGCGGCGGCGGCGGCGGCTCCGGCGGTCGGGGCGGCGGTGGCCTGAACGTCACCGCAGGCGGCCAGAACGCTGGTCGCGAACAGCATGCTGCCCGAGATCGCTGCAATCCGCTTTAGGACCTGGCGGCGGGTGAGCAGGCCCTCCTGGTAGTCCTCGATAAACTCATCGACCAGATACAGTTGCATGTCATTCAACGTGTCGCGCATGATCTTCCTCCTCGTAATTAATCCTCTGGACAGGGTGGATCGATCTGCCAGATCAGCCTACTGGCCAAGCTGGCGGCGGAAAAATTCGAGCGTGCGCTCGGCATAGAGATTGTAGGCATCGCCCTGGAATGCGTGGCCGCTGCCCTCGTAGAGATGCAGCGTCACCTCCTTGCCCAGCGCGCGGAGCGTCTCGGCCATGGCCACGCTGGCGCTCTCGTCCACGGTGCTATCGGCGGTGCCGTGGTGCAGCTGGACCGGGGCGGCGATTGCGTCGAAATAGGTGATTGGCGAGACGCGGCGGTAGGCCTCGGGATCGCCATCCGGCGGAAAGGGCCAGGTTCCGCTGCCTGGGTTGCCATTGCTCTGGCGGAAGCGCCGGGCGTAGTCCTCGGCCAGGTCGGCCGGCGCCGGGGCATACACGACCGCCGCCGCGATCTGGTCGGAGACTGTCAGCGCGGCGATTGTCGCCGATCCGCCGCGGCTGTGGCCCCACATGCCGACCTTGCCTGGCCGCGCCATCGGCAGCCGCTGGGCCAGCGGGATCAGCCCAATCACATCCATTGCGTAGCCGGTGTAGAACTGGTTTGGCCCGTCATCGCCGCCAGCGTAGCCGCGAAAATCCGGCGCCACCACCAGATAGCCGTTGCGCGCCATCAGGTCGGAGAACGCCCGGCTGTCCATCCCCGGCTGGTAGATATCGCGGGCGATTGTGCCCCGGTTGGCGATAATCACCGGAAATGGCCCCGCGCCCGCCGGGACGTGCAGCAGCCCGGTCAGCGTCAGGCCGTCGGCGGGATAGCTGATGCGGTAGGAGGTGTAGTCGGCGGTCTGATTCCACACCTCGCCAACTGTGATCTCACCGCTGCCCACCGGCCGCGCCCGTAGATCGGGGATCGTCAGGCCGGCCACCAGGTCGGGTGTGGCGGTTGGCGTCGGGGTTGGCGTCGGGGACTCGGCGGGGGTTGGCGGAATTGGGGTTGGGCTTGGCAGGATGG
>DAOTUS010000501.1:0-16246 GCA_034437415.1 Herpetosiphonaceae bacterium | reverse complement strand
CCCAGCAGCACGTAGCCCATATGGTTAATCGAGGCGTAGGCGATCAGCCGCTTGAGATCGGTCTGGGCCAGACCAGCGTAGGCCCCAAACAGAATGCTGGCCAGGGCCAATACGGCCAGAGCCGGGGCAAAATATTGCGCCTGCTGGGGAAACAGCGGCAGCATGAGCCGCAGCATCCCATAGGCGCCCATCTTCGACATCACGCCCGAGACGATCATCGAGCCAGAGGTTGGCGCCTGCGAGTAGGTGTCGGGCTGCCAAGTGTGCAGCGGCCAGATCGCCAGCTTCACCGCGAAGGCGATAAAGATCGACCAGAAGATAATTGCGCCGTAGGTGCCCGCCGTCCCACCAAGGCCAAGGCCCTGGGCGGCGCCAAACACCATCTGCTGGAGGTTCATCCCTGGCTGATACACCAGACTGCCGAGCTTCGGCGAAATCAGGCTGGGGTCGACCGCCAGGCCCTGGCCGAGGCGCGAGAGAATGGCGAAGTCGAAGGTGCCGGTCGCCAGATAGATGAACTCGAAAATCAACAGCATTGCCACCGAGCCAGCCATCGTGTAGACGAAGAACTTGAAGGCGGCGTAGCGGCGGTTCTCACCGCCCCAGTTGTTGATGATGAAGAACATCGGCACCAGGCTGAACTCCCAGAACAGGAACATCAGCAGGAAGTTGAACGAGACAAAGTAGCCCAGCATCGCCGACTCGAGCATCAGCATCAGGGCCAGATACACCCGTGGGCGCGTTTTGATGCCAAACGAGGCCAGAATACAGAATGGCGTCAGCGCCACGGTCAGCAGAATCAGCGGGAAGTTCATCCCATCAAGGCCGACGAAGTACTGCGCGTTGAGAAACGGAATCCACTGAACCCGATCAACCTGTTGAATCATGGCCTGATCGCTGGCTGTGCTCAGCAGGGCCGGGTTGAACTGGCCACTAAACCAGAGGAACAGCACCAACCCAAGCGGCACGAGGCTCCAGGCGAACACGCCCCAGCGCACCGTGCGGTCGTCCTTGCCCGGCCACACCAGGGCCAGCACCATGCCGATGAGCGGTGATAATGCCAGCAACGTGGTTGGCATCCACTCACTCGTTTTGAGAAAATCTGTCAGCAACATGCAAGCTCCTAGAAGGCGTACAAGTAGATCAAGGCGACCACAACCACGCCACCGAAGATGTACGCGCCATAATCTTGAATTTTACCCGTCGCGGATTGGCGAACGCCGTCCCCAACCATAATCGTGCCCTCGCCCATGGCGTCCGTGCCGGTGTTGAGGGTGAAGTCGTCGATGATGAAGTTGAAGCGCCCGATGAACAGGGTTACCAGACCAGTCAGGTTGACCACGCGGTCCACCAGATGGCGGTCGATCCAGTTCAGCAGCCGGCCTGCGCCATAGGTCAGGGCGATAATGGTTTTGTCGTAGATTTCGTCAACATAGAATTTATTTTCCAGCAGCACCCAGATCGGCCCCAGCGCCCGCGCCAGCGGATCGCGGTCGGTCGCCCGCGCAAAGGCGTTGCGATAGACCAGGTAGCCCAGGAAAATCCCCAGCAACGCGGTCACCGTCGCAATGAGCGGCGCGGTCGGATTGAATTCGGGCGCCTTCTGGTTCAGGAACTCCGAGAGCCAGTGGATATTAAGCATCCCTGCATTGGCAAAGCCTGCCAGCGTCGCAAAGAGCGCCAGCACAATCAGCGGCCCGGTCATCGAGCGCGGCGACTCGTGGGGGTCGTGGGCGGTGTGCGCGTGATGGCCGTGATCGGCGTGGTCGTCGTGGCCGTGAGCAGCCACCGCCACCGCCTCGCTGTGATCGGTGTCGTTCGGCCGTGGCTCGTAGCCCCGGAACTTCCCAAAGAACACCACCATAATCTGACGGGTCATGTAGAACGCGGTCAGGAATGCCGCCGCGGTCAGCACACCATAGACAACATAGTGACTTTCTTTGAGCGCATCAGCCACAATTTCATCTTTTGACCAGAAGCCAGCAAAGGGAAAAATACCTGCCAGGGCCAGATATCCGGCAATATAGGTCAGGAAGGTCACCGGCATAAATTTACGAATTGCGCCCATGTTGCGAATATCCTGGGCTTTTTCCGGGTCGTGGCCAACGGTCGCTTCCATCCCGTGGATGACCGAGCCGGAGCCAAGGAACAGCAGTGCCTTGAAGAAAGCGTGGGTCAGCAGGTGGAACAGCGCGGCCACCCAGGCCCCGATGCCCAGCGCCGCGACCATAAAGCCCAGCTGCGAGAGCGTCGAGAAGGCCAGAATGCGCTTGATATCGTACTGAGCAACCGCAATCAGGGCCGCAAACAGCGCCGTGAAGGCCCCAATGAAGGCGACCACTGGCAGAATTCCGCTGACAGCAAAGATTGGGTAGGTGCGCACGACCAGGAACACACCGGCGGCGACCATCGTCGCGGCGTGAATCAGCGCCGAGACGGGCGTCGGGCCTTCCATCGCGTCGGGCAGCCAGACGTGCAGCGGGAACTGCGCCGATTTACCAACCGTGCCCATAAACAGCAGCAGCGCCATCGCCGAAGCCACCGTCATCCCTGAGATTAGGCTCGGAGCGGCGCCGATTGCCGTCAAAAATTCAGGATTGAAGATCTGGCCCGGCGCGGTCCCGAAGGTCAGCGAGCCGGAGGCGTTGTAGATATACAGAATGCCCAGCATCATTCCGACATCGCCGATGCGGGTGGTGATAAAGGCTTTTTTGGCCGCCTCGCGAGCCGATGGCTTGAAATACCAGAACCCAATCAGCAGGAACGAGCACAAGCCCATCAGCTCCCAACAGATAAAGAAGAGCAGCAGATTGTCGGCCAGGGTCATTCCGAGCATCGAGGCCGTAAACAGCGCGATGTACGAGAAGAAGCGCGACTGGCGCTGCTGACCCGCCGGAAACTCGTCGTGGGCCATGTAGCCCACCGAGAAGATGTGGATACACAGCGCCGCCAGCGTCACCATCGCCAGCATCAAGGCGACTGGCGCATCAAGGCGGTAGCCAATGTTGAAGGTGCCCGATTGATCGCTCAGGCTAAGGCTATCGGGTGCCCAGGCAAACGAGCGGGCATAGAAGGTACCGAAACCCTCGAAGTGAACTTTCTCATGGACAAGCTCAGCTGGCTCGGGAGTGGTTGGGAAACCATCGCCAGAAACTGCCTGAAATAAGACGCCCCAGGCGATCACCGTCGAGATCGCCAGCAGCGCGATGGCGGTGGTATATGACGCTTTGCGTGAGCGGCCAATCGCTGGCACAAGGGTGATCAGCACAAATGCCGCTAAGGGCAGCAGCGGAATCAACCACGCAAGATCAAAAAAAGGCATTGAGCGTTCCTCGACTAAAGTAAGAAGTAGACACGGCCAGGTCAGAAGCTAGCACTTCCCAACTCCATTCATACTTCATACTTCATACTTTAACCTCTAAGAGTATCGACTTCGTCGGCATTGATCGTCAGGCGAGCGCGATAGACGGCGATAACCATCGCCAGACCAACCGCGACTTCAGCTGCGGCAACCGTAATTGTAAAGATTGCAAAGACCAGCCCGACCGTGCCGGTTGGCTGCAAATAGCGCCAGAAAGCGACCAAATTGATATTGACTGAGTTGAGCATAAGCTCAATGCCCATCAAAATACCGACCGTGTTACGTCGCGATAACGCCCCGAACAGGCCAATACAAAACAAAGCGGCAGCCAGGGTTAGGACCCAGGCTATTGGAACTGAACCAACCATCAGCTTGCTCCTTACAGTGCCTGCTCGGCTTCAATTGTCGGCATTACCGCACCTTCGGCATCACGAGGTTCAACAATTCCACGCTGCTTCAAGGCATGCTCTTCGGCCAGCGTGAGCACACGGCGGCGGCTGGTTGGCTCCTCAAACGCAATTACAATTGCGCCAATCAACGCCATCAGCAGCAGCAGCGAAGCGATCTCGAAAGGCAAGAGGTACTCGCGCATAAACGATTCGCCGATGTTGATCGTTGAGGCGACCGCTGTGCCAGGGGCAGCATCCTCGCCGAACGCTGTGATGCTGGATTGAGCGGCGGTCGCGGCGGCATCCCAGTTGGCACCCTGATTCCAGATGGTTGGCACGATCACGGCGCCAAATAGCACCAGCGCCACCAGCAGAGCCACCCACCAGCGCTCGTACAGCATGCGGGTGCCCTCGCCAGTAACGTGGCGGGTCAGCATAATCGCAAACAGCACCAAAATCGAGACCGCGCCGGCGTAGACCAGAATTTGCACAACCGCCAAAAACTCGGCTTCCATCAGCAGATACAGGGCTGCCACACCGATAAACGAGGCGATCAGCCAGAGCGCTGAGTGAATGATATTTTTCACGGTAACGACCATAACGCCTGAAACAAGCGTGATAGCCGCTAAAAGCAAGAAGATTACAACCACAATATAGTTCATACTGATTCCTTTGAACAAAGATATGAAGTATGAAGTATGAAATCCACAATGTTTCCATACCGCATACTTCATAACTTCATACGTTCTTTACAGCCCCAGTGCTAATTCCTCGTCGGTAGCCCGCATATGTTCCTGGCTAGCGCGGTTATTCAGGCCCATGACCATGACCAGAGCGCCCAGATTGATGGCGACGGTAACCGCCACAGCCACGCCAAGTCGAATAAAGTTCGGTGCATCGGCGGTGCCGGGTGCGCCAAACCATGTCGTAAAGATCTGCGCCTGCTGATCCCAGCGGGTAATTGAAACCCACAGCGCGCTGCTCAGGATGTTGACCAGTACCAGCGGCAGCAAAAACTTCCAGGCAAAGCCCATCAGCTGGTCAACCCGCAGACGGGGCACCGTAGCGCGAATCAGCACCATAATAAAGAAGAGAAACAGCGCTTTAATGAAGAAGTAGATCAGTGAAAGGAAGCCGCCCAGAAAGCCGCCCAGCTCATTGACGCCTGGGCCATTGCCGCCGCCCAGAAAGATTGAGGTGGTGATGAAACAAATCGCCAGATTGGTCATGTAGTTGGCGAGATAGAACACAGCGAACTTCATACCCGTGTATTCGGTCATGTAGCCAGCCACAATCTCGGAGTCAGCTTCGGGAATATCGAAGGGCGTGCGTTCACCCTCGGCCAGCGAGGCGATGAAGAAGAGCACAAAGGCAAACAGCCCAACCGGAGTGAACACATTCCAGGCTAACCCGCCGAAGCCACTTTGGGCCTCGACAATGCGCTGCATCGACATTGTGCCGGTCATCAACACAATTGGAATGACCGCCATAACCTGGGGGATTTCGTAGCTCACCATCTGGGCGACACCACGCATACCGCCAAGCAGGGCAAATTTGTTGTTTGATCCCCAGCCCGCCATCAACATACCCAGCGTATGTAAACCGCCAACTGCCACGAAGAACAACACCCCAACGCTGAGGTCGGAGGGGAACAGATTGCCCCAGGGAATAATTGCGAAGGTCAGCACCGTCGCCGCCAGCATCACCACCGGAGCCAGAAAGTGGACAATCCGATCGGCTTCAAGGGGCGTTGTATCTTCCTTGGTCATCGTCTTGATGGCTTCGGCAATTGGCTGGAGCAATCCTTGTGGTCCAACCCGGTTGGGGCCACGACGGTCTTGCATATAGGCGATCGCGCGGCGCTCATACCAGGTCAAAAACATCATCCCCAGCGAGCCGCCAACCAGAATTAGGGTTACTTTGAGGCCGCTGGCGAGAACGACGGCAAGCCATAAGGGGGCGCCAAATGTTTGTTGAAATGTCTCAACCATCGTTTATTCTCCTTCTTGAGCGCGTTTCGCGGCCCGAATCGCCTCAAGTTTGGCGCGTTTTTCTTCGGACATATTTGTGCCCACAGCGGCCACCGGGCCAGTGGCCCCAGGCGCGACCGAGCCAGGCGTGGCGGCATCAGGTGCGGCGACCTGGGCGGTTGAGGGCTGCACGGCAACATCGGCCTCAACGGCGTGTGCAGTATCGATGGGAGCGCCAGCGCCACCGCGTTTTGACTGGTTGGCTGCCCGAATTGATTGGAGCTTAGCCAATCTTTCCTCGGACATGCTTTTGCCAATTGCAGCGACCGAAGCACGCTTTGCCGCAGGCGCCACAGCGCTGGCGCCACCGCCAGCGGGCTCCGCCGGTCGCGCCACGGCCGCCGGAGCCGCTTTGGCGCCCACTTTTTGACCGTGGTCAACGCCGATCGCCCCAGGGCGACGCTTGATATTGTTTTGGAGCTTCTTCATCGCCGATTCGCGCACATCGTTCCACAGGGTTGGTGCGATGGTCTCGTAGTAGGAAACCGGGCGCAACAGCCGATTGTAGTTCACATCCAGCTCAGGATGGTTTGATGTGGATAGCTCATAGTCGTGGTCCATCTTGATCGCGTCAAAGGGACAGACCTCGGCACAGTAGCCACACGACATACAGGTGTCGTACTCGATAATAAATTCGGCGGCAGATGGCACCGGCTTGCCGGTCGCAGGATCCTTGGCCTGGGTGATGTGAATCACCTGTGGCGGACAAACACGCTCACACTGGAAACACGATGTACACAGCTCATGGCCAGTTGCATCATCAAAGAGCAAAATTGGCATGTTGCGATAGGCTTCGGGCAAGGCCAGCCGCTCTTCGGGATACTGAACATTAAACTGACCTTCGGTATCGGAGCGATCGCTGTTGGGCTTACCAAACAGCGCCTTACGAAATTTACGAAAAACAATCGATAGGCCCGCCGCAGTACCCTGGCCTGCGCGAAAACGTTGATCGTTGCGCTCCACAGGGACGACAACGCCCGTACCTTGACGATTTGCAAGGGTCATCGATCCACCTCACCCATCACAATATCAATGCTGCCCAAAATAACCATCGCATCGGCAAGTTTATAGCCTTTGCACATATCAGCCAGCGCAGTCAGGTTAATAAACGAGGGCGCCCGCACTTTGTAGCGATAGGCGTTGCCGGTTCCATCGCTGACCAGGTAGAAGCCGAGCTCACCTTTGGGCGACTCGACCCGTGCATAGGCCTCACCAATCGGCGGCTTCAGGCTTTGCTGTTTAACCTTGGGGTTGATGTGGCCGCCGCTCGCCTCTGGGAGCTGCTGAAACGCCTGCTCCAGAATTCGATAGGCCTGCCGCATTTCAGCAATTCGCACCAAGAAGCGGTCATACACATCGCCGACCGTGCCAACCGGAATATCAAAATCAAAGCGGTCATAGACCGCGTAGGGCTCGGCGCGCCGAATATCATAGGGCACACCTGAGGCGCGTAGCACCGGGCCCGTCACACTGTAGGAAAGCGCCAGATCTTTGGGCAGTACACCAATATTACGCGCACGGGCCAGCAGAATTTCACTGTTGGTGAGCAGCCCTTCGAAATCATCGAAGTAGTGCGGCAGGCCATCCATCAGCTTGCGGGTTTCGGTGATGAAGTAATCGTCAATATCGCGGGCCACCCCGCCGAAACGGGCGTAGTTACACATCATCCGGGCGCCAGAGACATACTCGAACAGGTCGAGAATTTTCTCACGTTCACGCAGACCCCAGAGCAGCGCCGTTTGCCACGCACCCATATCGCCAAGCATAAAGCCTAGCGCGGTCGCGTGGTTCAGAATCCGTGAGAGCTCGTCCATAATCACGCGGATATACTGGGCGCGCTCGGGGACTTCAATCCCGGCCAACATTTCGACCGACCGGGCATAGGCGTGGTTGTTGATCATCGAGTTAAAGTAGTCCAGGCGGTCCGTAAAGGGCATGTTCTGGAGATACGAGTTGACCTCGCCCAGCTGCTCGTGGTTACGATGCAGATAGCCAAACACTGGTTTAAGATCGACCAGGGTTTCACCATCAACGGTTACCAGCATGCGGAACACACCGTGGGTTGAGGGATGCTGTGGACCAATATTAATGCGGAGTTCTTCTGTCTTCAACATTGATTATTCTCCGGTGACGTGGGTATATTTATCGCCCGTCTTGGGGAAGTCTTTCCGCATCGGAAAGCCTTTAAACTCATCCCACATATAGACCCGCGCCAGGTTGGGATGGCCAGGAAAGACCACGCCATACATATCGTAGGCCTCACGTTCCTGCAGGTTGGCACCGGGCCAGGTCGGGCTAAGCGATGGGACGATACACGCTTCTGGGGTCCGCCCAATCCGCACCCGCACCCGCACATCCGCGCCGCCAGCAGTGGTGTTATAGAATTGATACACCAGCTCCATTATGCTGAAGGCGAGATAATCCACGACCGTAATATTGGAGAGATAATCATAGCCCAGCGTATCGCGCAGAAAGTGCGCAACCGGCACAATCTGCGCGGCATGCACAACTGCATCATCTTCGATCAACACCGGAAGTGCTCCCGCATGCTCAGCCGTCTCTGGTGCGGTGGCCTGGTTTGCCCAGCGCACATCTAAGGCGGCGGGCAGCTCGGCTTGCAATTTCGAGCGTAGCTCACCCTTAAGCAACAGCGCCATTGGCAACCTCCTCGTGGACGGTATGGGTGCTGCCGCTCTTCAGCATTGGCTTGGGCAAATTGCCCTCCAGATAGGAGATCGAAGCATTGCGTTCGCCGCGGCCACCGAGGGCCGGGCTGACAAAGGGCGGCATTGTTGGCAGACCACCAACCGGGTCGGCGGTGCCGGGGAAGCCCGCGATCTCCAGTCCTTCGGCGCCGAATTGGGGCACCGGAAAGTCGACCGCATCGTTTTCATCGCCATACCAGCGGACATTGCGCAGCGACTGCATATCGATTTGCGACTGCAACGTCATCAGCGAGTGGAGCAGGGCCTCGGGGCGCGGCGGGCAGCCGGGGATATACACATCGACCGGCACATACAGGTCAACCCCACGCACCACGTTGTAGCCATCGCGGAACGGGCCGCCCGAGGTTGCACACGCGCCCATCGAAATAACATAGCGTGGCTCGGGCATCTGGTTGAATAGCCGAACGACCTGCGGCACCATTTTTTTAGTGACGGTCCCAGCGACAATCATCACGTCGGCCTGGCGCGGGGAGGCCCGAAACAGCTCGGAGCCAAAGCGCGAGATATCATAGCGTGAGGCTGCCGCAGCAATCATCTCGATCGCGCAGCAGGCCAAGCCGAACTGCATCGGCCAAACCGACGAGCGGCGGCCCCAGTTATACAATTTGTTGATGGTGCTGAACAACACACCTTGCTCTTCCAGCTCCACTTGAGTTTTCAGATCAGACATAACCCCTCCGGGTCTATGAAGGCACACGTCAGAAGATCAAAACCTCTGAATCCTTCGAACTTCGTCTTTAAGGTTTCTAAATCCACTCGAGGGCGCCTTTTTTCCAGGCATACATCAGGCCAAAGGTCAAAATAGCCAGGAAGATCACCATTTCTACCAGGGCAAACAGGCCAAGCTGGCCATAGGCGACGGCCCAGGGATACAGAAATACGGTTTCAATATCAAAGATAACGAAAGCCAGGGCGTAGAGATAGTACTGAACTTTAAATTGAACCCAGATATCGCCGATGGCCTCCAAACCACATTCGTAGGTTGAGAGCTTGACTGCGGTGGGGCGGCTGGGTCGAAGGAACGAGGACAACACCAGCGGCAATAGGGGAAATGTGATCGCAGCAACTGCAAAGATGCCAATAAATGCATAGTTTGTGAGCATAGCCGAATCTCCTAGCGATGTCCGTATAAACACACAAATAGCGAGACGGGTTACCCCGGCGCTCGCTGTTTCAGAAGAGTGCAACAACCTTGTGCAACTTTTGCGAAGTATATCACAGGCAGATTAAGCTGGCAAATGAATTCACCAGGACAGGAAGTGTGATTTATGGCTTTAGAATGGGAAATACTATCATTTTACATTATGGTAAGTTCTCATCTAGTGAGCGCGACTAAAAAGTTAACTCTTTACAATCAGGGGCCTTTTTTTCACCAAATCAGGCGGTCAAACAGGCCAATTATTGGCTTAACTTCAGCTCAACTCTGCCAACCCGCAGCAGATCGCCATAGCTGACCGGGGTAGGATCGCGCACCTCAATATCGTTGACAAAGGTGCCGTTGGTGGAGCGCTGATCTTCGAGCCACCAGCTATCCCCGCGCCACTCCAGCAGGGCATGCTCCGATGATAAAAACGTATCATTCAAGGGCACATCGTTGTCGGGACGCCGACCGATCACATTCACCGCCTGGAGATCGAAGGTATAGCCACGACCCAGGCCGGTTTCGCCGGGGCTAACCACCACAAGTTTGCCGTACTGATTCGCGATTGCCCCAATTGTCCCGCCAGCACCACCAGCGACGGTCCCGCTGCCCACCGCCTGCAGCTCACGCCGCAGCACCCGCACAACCTGATACAAAAAAAAGTACAGCAGAAACACCACACTGATCCGCAGAATCAGAATGACAAAATCGAGCGTAGCACTGGTGATCGTCTCACGCATTTAGGCCTCCTCAAAACGTAGCTCTAGGCCACCGAGCGAGACAATATCGCCGTGGCGGAGGTCGCGTTCCTGAATCGGATCGCCATTGACAAAGGTGCCGTTGGTAGAGCGCAAGTCACTGACCCAAAAACGCCGCGCCCGGTAGCGCAGCTGGGCGTGTTCGCGCGATACGCGGCTATCTTCCAGAATCAAGTCGTTGTTTAAGCCCCGTCCGATATTGGTCACCGATGTGGTCAGCGGAATGCGGTGCTCGCCCTGATCGGTGTAGAGGATGAGGGTGGCTTTGGGCTGATTGGCAACCGCCCGTGGCCCACTATCGACCGACATCATCTGGGTGTTGCCGCCGAGATGCGCCGGGGTTTCACTCATCTGGCCAGTCACCATAATCGAGCGCTGTTTGACCGCCGGGTCCGAGATTAGCTCAACCGAGGGATGGTTGAGCATGCTGAAGCCACGCTCGCGGGCCAGCTCGCCGAGATAGCGCGCCATCTCGCCCTGGAGGTTTTGGCGCACCGGGGCAAAGGCGGCAAAATCATCGGGGTGCAGATGGGCCTTATACTCGTTTGGCACCAAAATCCGGCCCACACTGATGGTCTGCTGACTCTCCATCGCCCGCTCCAGACGCTTACCAATTTCGGCAGGTTGAATCGGGCTGCGAAAAAGCCGGGCAACATTGCCCTCAACCATTCCTTCCATAAACTCTTCAAAGCGTGAAAGAGCGCTCATTTAGGGCCTCCGAAAAAATTCAGAATTCAGACTCGTGACTCGGCAAGCTGAAGGAGAAACTTCTTCACAGCCTTCGATGAATCCAGATGAATAATGTGTTTGCCGGGGGATAGCCCAGCCAGCCTGCGCAATACATCAGGCCGTTTAGCATAGGGATAGCGCCAGATGTACTGGATAAACGGCCAGTCGATGCTCTCAGGACAGTCGGCGGCCATGTCGGGACGTTGGCGGCCATGATACACAACCCGCCGTTTCAGCGTCCGCCAAACACACACAATGCGCGGCAGATCAAGAAAAATAATCGTATCCGCGACGCCATAGCGGATGTCAAGGGTGCCGCCATAGTAGCCATCTATAATCCAGCCTGGCTGCTGAATCAGATCAAGCTGCTGCACCGCCCAGTCTTTGCGCAGCGGCTCGACCCAGCCAGGCCGCCAGAAATGCGCGTCAAGGTGGATAACGGGAAGCTGAAGCAGCCTGCCCAGATGCTGGCTGAAGGTTGATTTTCCGGCCCCGGCCGAGCCAATCACAACCACGCGCTGCATTATTTGGCTGGCTCCTTGACCGCATTCCCCAGATAGGTCGGCTCGAGTGCCACCAGATCGTCACGCTCGCCGGCCTGGAGCCGCCCCCAGGCGATCTCGGCCAGATAGCCAGCGCGACGGGCGCTTAGAGCGGGCATCGGCACGACCACGCCAGCGCCTTTGGTGGCCACAATCGCCGCCGCCAGACGGCCATCAACCTCGCCACACACCAGCGCCAGCTCCGGCAGGCTGGCCAGCAGCTCATCGCGGGTGAGATTGCGCTCGACGCCAACCTTACCCCAGGCCCGGCGCAGCCGATACTCGGCGACGGCGAACCGATCGCGGCCGAGCCGCAGCACCGCCACAACACTGCGCCCGGTGCGCTGGTGGGGATAGGCTAGGCTATCCAGGCTGCTGACGCCAAGCAGCGGCACATTCACGGCCAGCGCAATCCCCTTGGCCAGGCTGATCCCGACCCGCAGCCCGCTCCATGAGCCGGGGCCAAGCGCCACCCCAACCCCGGTCAGATCAGCGACCGTGGTGGCGGTGTTGGCCAGCAGCTGGTGAATCATTGGCAGAATTTGGGCGGAGTGACCCCGGCCGATCTGCCAGTTGGCCTCGGCCAGCAAGCCCGGCTGATTGTACAGGGCGACGCCGCCCCAGTCCGATGTGGTGTCAATTGCAAGAAGCATAGATTAAAGGGATGAAGTTATGAAGCATAATGTACACTTCAACCGTCATTCTGGTAGGCAATCGATGTCTAGTTAAGGTTTTTTGGATTTGGTTTTCTTGAGTTGCGTCACAAGCTGCTCATAGCGCTCGCCGTGGGGCGTAATCCGCATCAGCCGCTTGCTATCGGTGAGATGATCGATCTGAATGGCGAGATATTCGCTCGGCAGAGCATCGCCAATCCGCTCGGCCCATTCAATAATACAAATCGCATCGGTATCCCACAGCTCATCCAGGCCAATCGACTCAAAGTCGTCGGCGCCGCCCTCCAGGCGATAGAGATCGATATGATGCAGGCGGGTGCGACCGTGGGTTTTATCGCCAACATAGTTATTGACCAGGACAAAGGTCGGGCTGGTTACATCGGATTCAGGCACGCCAAACGCGCCCGCCAGGCCTTTGGTCAGGTGGGTTTTGCCGACGCCAAAGGTGCCAAAGAGCAGGACCAGATCGCCCGGATTGAGCACCGCGCCGACTTGCTGCCCCACCCAGATCGTCTGGGAGGCGCTATGGCTAATAAAATCAAGGCTGTTTTGATCCAGCACTGCAGAAATTCGACCTTTCATGGCGCTATTGTAGCATACACAGCCCCGCTCTAGCTTGATTGCGTGAGAGCAATCATCGATTTCTAAGCGGCTCAACCAGCCGGAATAGGGCCGTTCAAGGCGCTATGTGGAGCCGCCGCCCGTCTGAAATCCCAGCCGGGGCGAAGAAAATTACCTGCTCGAGTCGATTTTTTGGCCAGCCATGCTATACTAGCATGCACGAGATGTAGTCTGAGACGCGAAGGCGCGTCCAGCTAAAGTGAGGTGCGATGCGGCTCCTATCAGTCAGTGACGAAGTTATTCAGCAGCTACAAACCGGCAACCTATACAATCGCGTTGGAGCGGTTGATGCCATCGTGGGCTGTGGCGATCTGCCGCCCAGCTACCTTGAGTTTTTAGTTTCGACGCTGAATGTGCCGTGCTTCTACGTTCACGGCAACCACGATGCGCCAGAGCAGCGGGCTGATGGGACCGCCTTGCTGAAGCCACAGGGCTGTCAATCGTTGGACTTGCGCGTGGCGCAGGTCGATGGCTTGCTGCTGGCTGGAGTTGGCGGGATCTTGCGCTACCGGCCCGGCGAGTTTCAGTTTAGCGAGGCCCAGTGGCAGCGTCGTTTGCTGCTGCTGAGCGTGCGGGTGATGCTGGCACAGCAGCGCTATCGACAGCGTCTGGATGTGCTGATAACCCATTCGCCGCCCGCCGGATTGCACGACGGACCGGGCGCTCACCGCGGCCCGCAGGCGCTGCGCCGTTTCATCGAGCGATTCGGCCCGCGCTATGTGATTCACGGCCACGTTCATCTGAACTATGGCTATGGCGACCAGACCCCGCTGCAGCACCGCCGATCGCTGATTGTTAACACCTGTGGCTATCAGGTGCTTGAGATTGAGCCGGTCGTGGAGCTGCATAAGGTGCGCAGCGTGTAGTCCGTTCGACCGACAAATTACATCCTGGCCAGCGCTGACGCTCCATCGTGAGCGTCTTTTTGTTTGGAGTTATTTATGTTAACCTATCTCGTCGTATTGACGCTCATTGTTGATCGAGCGATCTATGAACCCCATCTTCCTGACCACTTTGCCCATCTGGCGGAGCTAAAAGCCGCCGGACATTTACTGCTCTCAGGCCCGGCGACCGACCGAACCGGGGGGTTTTTACTCTTGCAGGCCGAATCGCCAGCGGCAGCTGAGGCTTTAGTTCAGCGTGATCCGCTGGTGGCGCGTGGCCTTGATCGCTACGAAATTCGGGAATGGCGCATCACCGATGGCCAGCCTGAACGCATTATTCCAACTCGTTAGGAGAACAACGATGAGTCAAAACAACTGGGTCGATCAACAAGTCAACAGCGATTTCAATAAAGCCCGGCGGCTGTCATTCCTGAATAACGCTGTCAATATATTACGTCAAGAGCCACGGACCCTGCTGCCCTTTGAGGAGGTGCGCTCACGGATTAACATTCGTGGCCAGCACGACCGAGGTCTGCAGACGGTGTCGCTGGCCAATATTGTGGGCAGCGAAGGCCGCTACAGCGATTTCGACCGCTCCTTTTTACCGCGCCACGAAGTCACCAGGGATCGCTGGAAAAATGTCGATCGGGCGCACTACAACGATATCAACCTGCCGCCAATCGAGCTGTATCAAATTGGCGATGTCTATTTTGTCCGGGATGGGAATCATCGGGTTTCGGTGGCGCGCCAGCAGGGCCAGCAGTATATCGATGCCCAGGTGATCGAGCTGGTTAGCGATGTCCCAGTTCGCGCCGATATCACCCAGGACGACCTGGCGACCCTTGAGGAGCGCTCGGATTTCCTGGAGTGGACCGAGCTGGCCCGCCTGCGGCCCGCTCAGCAGGTGATTGTCTCGCAGCCAGGCGGCTATCTGGATATGATCCGCCATATCAATGGACATCGCTACTTCAAATCCCTGGAGCTTGGCCACGATCCGACCCGCGAGGAGGCGGTCGTCAGCTGGTACGACACGATCTACGCCCCGCTGGTTGAGGCGATCGAGCGCACCGGGATTCTGGCGGCCTTTCCTGACCGCACCCCGGCCGATCTGTACCTGTGGATTATGGACCATCGCCACTATCTGACCGAAAACGAGGGCTACGATCCGGGCGCCCAGGAGGCAGTGCTGGATTACACCCGCAACTTTGGCGAGCGCAAACGGCGGGTCAAGCTGCCGCCGCCGCCCTCCGAGGCCGAGACCGATTTCCTGGTCTGGTCGCATCTTGGGCGCCTCCGGCCAAGCGTGCGCATTCCGCTCAGTGACGACGAGGACTACGCGGTGCTGCGGCGCCATGTGCGCGATCATCACTATTACATGGGCCGCAATCTTGGGCGCGACATTGGCTTTGATGAGGCCGCGCAGAGCTGGTATGACACGGTGTATGAGTCGATCGTCCAGGCGATTATCGGCCAGAACATTCTTGGAATGTTTCCGCAGTGCACCATCGGCGATCTGTATCTGGTGGTGACCGACTACCTGCACTACCAGCGCGGGCAGGGCGTTGAGATTGAGCCAGCCGAGGCCGCCCGCCAGTATGTCAAAGACTTTGGCAAAGAGCGAGCCTCGTTTCTGACCGGCGTGCTGCATCGGGCGCGGCGGCTGATGCGCCTAGCGATTATTGGGAGTTGATTAGCGGATTGAACACGAGAACCGCGACCAGAGCATGCTCTGGTCGCGGTTCTTATTTAGGCTGAATAATTGCAAACGTGCCCTGGGCCAGCGCAACCAGATTATCCTCGGCATCAACGACGCGGCCGGTCAGAATACCGAAGCGGTTGGTGCGCTCGATCAGCTGGGCCGAGGCGCTCATCCGTCCGTGCGCCACCGGGCGGACATAGTTAACCTTGAGCTCAAGCGTGGCGCAGCCGAGTGGGCGCTCGAGGGCGTGATAAAACGCGGCGCCCATCGCCGAGTCGAGCAGCGCATAGGCCAGCGCACCGTGCGCAATCCCGGCCGGATTATGGTGGGCGCGATCAACCTCGACCGTACAGCTGGCATAGCCAGGGCCAACATCGGTGTAGTGAACCCCAAGCAGCCAGGTCAGCGGGCCGCCGTGGGGCGCGTGGGTCGCATAGCGCTCGACCGCCGCCAGAGCCAGCTGGCGATCATCGGCCGACATCGGGTCAATGAGGGCGGCCAGCTGGCTGGCGAGATCGGCGGATGGATTAGGGTCCGGCATTGAGATCGTGCTCCAGCAATTACAAAAAGATAGTATTTTGACAATGTTAGATTACACGGCAAAGGCGCAGGATTTTGGATGAAGATGGACGCTTGGTGGATAACGATTGGTGGAGGGACGCCATATATGGCGTCCCTCCCGCGAATACGTG
>DAOTUS010000500.1:0-7726 GCA_034437415.1 Herpetosiphonaceae bacterium | reverse complement strand
CGCCACCCCAACCCAGACCAGCGCCCAGCCAACCCGCACCCCAACGGCCATCCCGCCCAGCCTGACCCCGATCCCGCCGAGCGTCACGCCGACGGTCTTCCGCGATACCGAGCCGCCGGTGCTGGTTGGCAGCATCGATACCAGCCCGCTGATCACCTACTACGGCCCGTGCACGCAGGACGAGCCGGGGATTCTCTACGTCTCGCTGGTGGTCAGCGACGTGTCGGGGATTGGCGCGGCGAGCTTGAACTATATGTTTTTATCATCACGGGGTGGTGTGCTCGGCGGATCAGCGGTGACGCTGGAGCAGGCTCCAGTCGAGGGCGGCACGCTGCTCACGGCGGCGGTGAGCGTGGCCAGAGCGGCGCCGGAATATCTCGGCGGCAGCAACGGGCTGATCACCTATCTGCTGGATGTGAGCGATACGCTTGGCAACCGCGCCCAGATTCAGGGCGCCAATTTCGAGGTGCGCGCCTGTCAACTGCCGCCCACCGCCACGCCAACCCTGGTGCCGCGCGACACCACGCCGCCGACATTCGACAAAGTCTACGCCAGCCCCGACCCGGTGTTTTACGGCACGTGTGGCAGCCAGCCGATTCGCACCAGCCTAATCGCCGAGCTGAGCGATGCCTCTGGGATGGGTAGCGTCACCCTGAGCTATCGTTTCCGCTCCGCAAGCACCCGCGTTCCCCCAGGCGCCTGGACCACGCTCACCCTCAGCGGCGGCCAGGGCGTCTACAGCGCGGTGGTGAATGTCGGCGGCGAGGCCTCTGCGGCCCTGCAGGGCACCAATGGGTTTTTGGATTACGAGTTTAGCGCCAGCGATAGTGTGGGGAATAGCACCACGAGCGGCGTGCTAGCCGCCGGGGTTATCTACTGCATTGGCTGATTGAGGTTGGTGGCGGCTCAGGGCAGATCGAGGTGGCGATGCTGGATGCGGTAGTAATCAACCTGGTCCGCAGCGTTTGGCTCCGCCACCAGGCCCGCCAGCACAATCTCCAGCCGCGCCGTGGCCGTATCCAGCATCGCGCTGATCGTGCTCGGCGTGGCCCCGGTCTGGCGCAGCAGGCTCAGCTCGGCCTCCCACGGCAGGGTCGCCTCGCGGGCAAACAGCCCGATGATGTCGGGCAGGGTGTCGCCTGGGCGCGGCTCGGGGTGCAGGCTCAGGGCAAAGGTGAGCGTGGTGGCCGGGATAAATTCCTGAATCGTGGTCAGCAGGGTGCTCTCGCTGAGAAAGCCAGCCACCAGCAGCACAATCTCATGCGGGTCAACCGTTGGCGGCTGGCGCAGAGGCCGCGCAAGCTGGGCGGCAAACACCCGCGCCAGTGGCTCGGCAGCGCGATTGATCGGCATCACCGCAGCGCAGCGCCAGACATCCGCCGCCGCCAGATTGAGCGCCCGCCGCAGCGTGGTTGCAATCGCCGCATAGCTCCAGGCGACAGTGGGCTGATCGTCAATCCGCACTCCGTCGTCGGTCTCGCTGCCCAGATACATCACCCCATGCTCGGTGTAGGCGCGGTCTTTCTTGCTGGCCAGGCTGGGGAACTCACGCATGCGCTCGATCACCGCAATGCTGGCCTGCAGCTCCTCCTGATGGTCATCGTTTTCGGTCAGCATCATGGCCCGGCCAAAGCTGGCCTGCGCCGCATCGTAGAGGCCCAGCTTGATCTGGCAGTTGCCCATCAGGTGATGCAGCTGCCACTCATCGTTGTAGATTGGCCGCAGCTCGATCAGCTGATCGAGCGCCGCCCGATGATTGCCCTCGGCGTACTCAATATAGGCAAGCTCGTACTGAATAAACGGATCGTCGGGGACCAGACGTAGGCTCATCTGCAGGGTTGTCCGCGCCTCGTGGTAGCGCTTTAGCTCGATCTGGGCCGTAGCCAGGCGGGCCAGCGCCTCATAGTCGGGCGCAATCGCAATGGCGGCCGCCCACTCATCGGCGGCCTTGGCCACTAAGCCATTGCGGGTATAGTAGCGGGCAATCGCCAGATGCGCAGTGCGCAGGCGCGGGTTTTCGTGCAGGGCCTGCCGATATTCCTCGACCGCCTCAGCAATGCGCCCGGCCTGCTCAAGCACCACGCCGCGCCGATAGTGCCAGTCGGCCTGTTGTGTTTTATCAGCCATAGTTTGTGTATGAACGATACCGAATGCAGACGAACGCCTGCATCCGGCATTGTTCAGAGCAGTCCCACTTCCGAGTTATCGCCGAGCATCAGCCGATAGGCCCGCGGCTTCATCGGCGAGGTGTGAATCTTAACATTGCGGCCAATCAAACTATCTTCCAGGCGATGGGGAATCCGCACAATTTCGCTATTCTCCAGCACAATCGAGTGTTCAACTTCGCTTTCCTCAATCACACAGTGGTGATAGATCGAGGTAAACGGGCCAATGTACGAGTTGACGATCCGGGTATCTTCGCCAATAATCGCCGGGCCGCGAATCACGCTGTTGATGATTTCGGCGCCTTTTTCGATCGTGACCTTGCCCACCAGCTGCGAGTCGCGATCGACAAAGCCGGCCACATACGGCGTCAGCTCTTCCAGAATCAACCGATTGGCATCGAGCATATCGGCGCGTTTGCCGGTGTCGATCCACCAGCCCTCGTGGATATACGGGTACACGCGGTAGCCATGCTCAACCAGCCACTGAATCGCATCGGTAATTTCCAGCTCGCCCCGCCAGGATGGCTTGATCGCCTCAACCGCTTCCCAGATATGTTGGTCGAACATATAGATGCCCACCAGCGCCAGGTCGGAGCGCGGCTGCCGGGGTTTTTCGGTGAGTCGCTCGATCGTCCCGTCGGCATGCAGCTCGGCCACACCATACTGCTGCGGGTTGGCGACTTTTTTCAACACAATCTGGGCATTTCGGTCGGAGCTGGCAAAGTCGCTGATCAGATTATTGACGCCGCCCTCAATACAGTTATCGCCAAGAAACAGGGCAAATTTATCGTCGCCAATAAAATCCCGGCTGATCTTAACCGCGTGGGCCAGGCCCAGCGGGGCCTCCTGGGGAATATAGGTAATCTTGGCATTCCAGCGATGGCCATCGCCGACCGCATTGCGAATTTCGGCGGCGGTATCGCCGACAACAATCCCAATTTCATCAATCCCGGCCTCGCGGAGCGCTTCAATCGCCCGAAAAAGCACCGGTTTATTCGCCACGGGAACCAATTGCTTGGCACTGGTGTAGGTAATTGGGCGTAGGCGTGTGCCTTTACCGCCACTTAATACAAGACCCTTCATTGAAAAACCGCCTCCTTGCGTCGCAGCAGGCCGGGATCTGCCGCCGAGTTGTAGATAAGATTGCTCGTATTGTACTCGACAAACGAGCGGGATTAAACAATAAAGGTGCACCGCTTGTGTGCACCTTTATCAGTCCGAGATTCGGGGTAGCTAGCGATACGGGCGGATCGCGCCGTAGTAGTGACTCAGCCAATAACGGTCGTAGATGTTGACTGCCCCAATACCACTTGCCGGAGTCATTGCACTAATCATCGTGCCGCCGCCAACATAAATACCCACGTGGGAGATCCCTGGCCCGGCGGTATTGACAAAGAACAGCAGGTCGCCTGCCTGCAGGTTATCCATGCTGCCGATAAACGAGCCATAGGCGCTGCTGTACTGGCCGCGGGCGCTATGGGGCAGCGAAACGCCAATCTGGCGATACAGGTACTTGGTCAGGCCGCTGCAGTCGAAGCCGCTGGGGCTTTCGCCGCCCCAGACATAGCGGGAGCCGACAAAGTTCCAGGCCATCGAGGCGACATCACCGCTAGCGGCGCCACCACCGCCACCGCCGCCGCCAGCCGGTTGAGCCGAGCGGGTGGTCGGTGCGGTAACTTTGGGCTTGGCAACTGGTTTTGGCTTCGGCAGCGCCGGCACATTATCGGTGTAGGGCACCCGGCGTTTCACAAACGAGGAGACCTCAACCAGCTCGGCCGAGATCCAGCCGGTGGTGCCGCGGGCGGTTTCAACTTTAAGCCAGGACTCGTGCCGGGCCAGCAGGCTCAGCTCGGCGCCATTGCTGAGCTTGCCCAGCGAGTCGAATTTTGTGTTTGGCCCGGAGCGAAGGTTCACGCCCTCGGTCGAGGCGTAGCCGACCATGGCCGGGTTGGATGAGGGAATGGTTTCGGCGACGGTGACGCGCTGAGAGACGCCGTCCTGCATCCCGAGATATTCCGCCGATACCCAGCCGACAGTCCCATTGGAGATCTCAACCTGGAACCAACCATCGTATTGGGCGGCCAGGGCGACTTCCTGACCTAACGACAGTTTCGCCAGGCTGATGTAGTCGGTGCCGGGGCCATCGCGCAGGTTCAAATTTTCCTGGGCAATTGTCGCCACGCGGGCTGGCGGCGGGGTTGGCAGCGCATCCGGCTCGGGCAGCGCGTCGATGATCTCAGCATCAACCTCGATCAGTTCAATCGCCAGCCAGCCCAGTTGGCCGCCCTCGGTGCGAATTTCAACCCAGTCGGCGTGACGAGAGACCAGCTCGATGGTGGTGCCATTCTGCAGCTTATCCAGCCGATCGAACTCGGTGCCCGGCCCATTGCGCAGGTTGGCAGTATCGGCGCTGATGGTGGTGGTCGGCGCGGCTGGCGCGAGGTCGACGGGGCGGGAGACGGGAATGACCAGCGCATCATCGAACTCAGGATCGGAGATCGGGCCATCGCCCTGGCCATTGGCCGGCTCAGACATGGTGTCTTCGTTGTTCACATCGCTGGGTTCGTTGCGGTTCGTCATCACCGTCGCGCCCAAGAGGGGACGAGGTTGACTGTGGGCGTGGGCCTGCTCAGCCGCTGGGGTGTTTGCCACGGTGGCGCTGGGTGCTGGCTGAGCGGCAGTGCGGCTCACGACCAGACCAACTGGCAGCAACATCAGAATCAGCAGATGCAGGAAATAGCGGTGCGGAGTACTCCGCACTTTTTGCGGCAATCCACGGAGCGATTGTTTCGCCCGTTTATTAAGCGCGAGCCAGGTTGTGGCTAGCGGCGATATTTGATTTTCGTTTTCAACAGCACGTTGCTGGAAGTCTTGAAGATCGTGATCGACGTGGATCAGATCAGACGAGGACTTTTCATGGCGCATACGTAACTGAACCTCCCGCTCTCCTCATGTCAAGTACATGAGCCGAACGATATACTTTTAATGTGCATCGAGAATGCGAGAGTGAAATTAACATATCTGTCAATAAAATGCAAATATCAGGTGGGTATCAGGAAATGCTTCTCATTTTTTCAGATATTCCTCAGAATATGATTTATCCCACTCCAAAGCCATAAATCTTATTCACCCATGGCTCACCCCCAGGGTTATTCTTAAAAAAGATGAGAATATTCTAATCATTATGTGATGTTGATTGGCCCATTAAGCCACAAAATCCATTACAGTTGCCCTTTTTTCAAGCTTGTTTCAGGAATTTAAGGGCGGGGTTTTGTCGGTTTAATGGCGCAAGCGGGCCGGAATTCGTTCATAAATACGGATCATTTGTTGCGCAAAGATGGCCCAGTTGAACTCGCGCGCCCGGCTCAACCCGCGCGCCCGGTACTCGCTGCCAAGCTCAGGCTCGGTCAGCATCCGCAGCATCATGACCGCCCATGCCTCGGTATCGTGGGGCGGCAGCAGGATCCCGCCGAGGGCGACAATTTCGGGCATACTGCTGATGTTGGCGGCCAGCACCACGCCGCCGCAGGCCATCGCTTCGAGCGGCGGCAGCCCAAACCCCTCGTACTGCGAGGGCCAGACGAACGCCGCAGCTCCGGCGTACAACGCGGCGTTTTCTTCCACGCTGACACGCCCAAGAAACACAACGTCCGCCGCCAGACCTTCATCAAGAATGGTTGGCTCCAGCGCCGGAAACAGCGCCGAGTTGGCCTTGGGCCGCTGTCCGCCAATCACCAGCTGCACCGGACGGCCGTAGCGGCGGCGCACACGCCCGAAGGCCCGCAGCAGCATCGGCAGATTTTTGCGCGTATCAAAACCACCAATATAGTAAAGGTAGGGCGAGTGCAGATTAAAGCGCTCCAGCACGGCGGCAATCGCCTCCTCCGACTGCGGCTGATACTCCGGCGCCACGCCCTCATAGATCGTATGCACGCGCTGAGCGCTAATCCCCAGCACATCGACCACGTCATCGCGGGTATGATCGGACACCGCGACGATCTCGGCCGAGCGCCGCACCGCGCTGGTGGCCAGCGCCGTGTAGGCCCGCATCAGCGCCGAGCCGCGATAGGCTGGCAGCATCAGCGGAATCAGGTCGTGAACTGTGGTGACAACCGGGACCAACTGGCGGCGCGGCGGCGCATAGTAGGGCACGTGCAGCACATCCACCGCCAGCCGCGCGGCCGCCCGCGGCAGCTCGACCTGCTCGTACCAGAGCTTGGCCAGCTTCGGATGGATCGCATCGAACGGCGTGGGCACCCGATCAACCGCCAGGTTGGGGATCTGCGGAATCTCGGCGCCGGTGTAGGCGGGGAGAAAAAGCAGAAATTCGTGCTGCGGGGCGACCGTGGGGAGCTGCTCGACCAGATGACGCACATACTGACCGCTGCCAACGTTCGGTTCAGCCCAAAATGTACCACTAATACCTATCCGCACGCACGTTTCTCCATACAATAATTGCTGGCGCCATTATACCCGAGTGCCACCCCGGGCAAACGAGCGTGCGGCTGAGGGCAATTCCTCAGCTGCGCCGCCGCTTATCATATTAGGGCCCTGGTCTAACTCATACAGAGGTATCCAAATTACACGACTCTGCCTCTTCATTCAAGATTATAGAGTTTGATCAAATCTCTGGATGGATTGTGTCTAATAATTTTATCGATTTTCTTATTGACATATACAATGAAAAAATGTATATTATAAGCGTCATCCCCAGTTGGGCTTTGGCTCACTGGCCCCCTCCGAGTTACGACTCGGAGGCTTTTTTTTGGGGAAAATAATGCGAATATCTTTTCTTATTGATGGATTCAATCTCTACCATTCTATTCTTCAGGCAAGTATTGATCTCAAAAACACATCTACGAAATGGCTTAATATTCGCTCATTATGTTCATCATACATGTATCTATTAGGACGGGAAGCTGATCTGCAATCAATTTACTATTTCTCCGCATTAGCGATTCATTTGGAAGCCCGTAAACCAGATGTCACAAAACGACACCTAGCGTTTATCTCCTGTCTTGAAGCTACAGGTATAGTGGTGGAGTTAGGTCGTTTCAAAGAGAAGACCATTCATTGTCATAATTGTAATCGAACGATGATTCGCCACGAAGAAAAAGAGACAGATGTAGCTATTTCCGTCAAGCTACTTGAACTGATGATTGCCGATGAATGTGATACAGCAGTCATTATTACTGGCGACACTGATATTGCACCTGCTGTACGCACAACTCAAAAATTATTCCCCCAAAAAAATATCTTATTTGTCTTTCCTTATGGAAGAAAGAATCGCGAACTGGTGAAGATTGCCCCAAAATCATTTTCTATTAGTAAAGAGCAGTATGCTAAACATCAGTTTTCTAATCCATTTATCCTCACTGATGGAACCCAAGTGCATAAGCCATTGAGATGGTAGCGGTTTTTTATTACCCCTTTGGTCATTAACTATTTTGACAATGTTAGATTACACGGCAAAGGCGCAGGATTTTGGATGAAGATGGACGCTTGGTGGATAACGATTGGTGGAGGGACGCCATATATGGCGTCCCTCCCGCGAATACGTG
>DAOTUS010000499.1:0-4207 GCA_034437415.1 Herpetosiphonaceae bacterium | reverse complement strand
TCCATGGACGTTTGTCTCCGAGCTGTGGTTGTCGTTACCCGCACTCTACGACAAACGTCCATGCGTGTCCATCGGTCAGCGCACCCGCTGATCAGGCTCTATTTTGGCGAGGGTATTGACATAAAGGATGGCGTTATGTTCTCCTCACTACATCGCTGGCGCGTTCTCCTCAGCCTGGTCGTTGTGTTGAGCACCACCTGGAGCCTGGCCGCCTGTGGCGCTCCAGCTCAGAAAACCTTCGACTCCCCGCGGCTCACCCAGATCCAGCAACAAAAAAAGCTTATTGTTGGCACCGCCCTGACCGCCCCTTTCGAGTCACGCGACCCGCAGACCGGCAACCTGGTTGGCTTTGATGTCGATCTGGCCCAGCGGATTGCCAACGAGCTGGGCGTGCCGATTGAGTGGAAAGAGCTAGCCTTCAGCGACCTTATTCCGGCGCTCCAGCAGGGCGATCTCGACATGGTGATCGCGGCCATGTACATTACGCCGCAGCGCCAGGAGATTGTCTCGATGTCGCAGGCCTATGTCGATACCGGCCTGGTGATTGTGACCCGCACCGATACGACCACCATTCGCACGATCGCCGACATGAACGGCAAAAAGGTTGGCGTGAAAACCGGTGCCACCGGCGCCCGCTTTGCCACGAAACTCAAGGACGAGGGCAATACCCTGATTATTCAGGAGTACACCGAAACGGTTGACTCATTTGTCGAGCTGGAAAAAGGCTTCCTTGACGCGATCCTCAACGACAAAATCAACTCGATCCAGTATGCCAAAACCCATCCAACCCTGATGGTCGCCAGCGAGGTGCTCGACCCGGCCGGGCTGGGCATCGCGGTTAAAAAAGATGATACCGATCTGCTCAACCTGATCAACAGTGTGATTGACTCATCTCGAACCTCCGGCGTTCTCGAACAGCTGTATAAACAATGGATCAGTAACTAGGCCCTGATCGTTGGGGAAGATCCGCGAATGATAGGTAAACGTCACTCATTACGCCGCCGAATAATGATTCTATTCGTGGCGGTTGCGCTGGTCCCGCTGCTGGTGAGCGCAACCGCCTCGGTGCTAACCGGGCTGGGCTTTGGCCTGCGCGAAGTAACCACACGTCAGCGGGCCTCGGTGATGACGATTGGACCCTATGTTGCGGCCTATGTTGAGACGGTGTTCAATAATCTGGCCCTGATTGGCATCATCGATAATCCCACCGCCAATACCAGCTCGCTGGGCAAAATTTGCACAACCTTCGGGGCGCAGTATGCCGAGCTGGCGCTTCTCGACGCCGCTGGCAACGAGCTGGTGAGCCTGCGCAACTGTCAGCCCGTCCCAGCCCCTGAGCTGGGCAATCGGGCGACCGAAGAGGTGTTTTTTCGGGCTCAACGCGGCGAGTCGTTTCTTGGCTCGGTCTCTTTCCTCAACCAGAACCAGCCGCTGGTGGCAATGTCACGGGCGGTGGAGACCGAGCAGGGCCAGATTGTGGTGGCGGCGGTCGTCAACCTGAAGGACTTATGGGAGGCGCTGAATATTCTCGATCTGGAGTCGGGCAGCTATTTCTATGTCGTCGATCAGCGTGGGAATCTGATCAGCTATCGTGATTTTACGGTCGTTGAGCAGGAGCCAAACATCAGCAATTTCCCCACCGTGACATCCCTCCGCGGCGCCTCAACCATGGCTCTGAGCGAGCCATACATCGGCCTGTTAGGCTCCGAGGTTGTCGGCACCTCAATGCTGATTCCGGGGATTAACTGGGGCATTGTGGTTGAGCAGCCGACCGAGCAGGCCTTTGCCTTCCAGCAGGCCCAGCTCAGCGTGTATCTGATTCTGCTGGGGATTGTGCTGGTGCTTGCGCTGCTGATTGCCTATTTTCTGGCCCGCTCAATTGTTCGGCCAATTACGGTCCTGGCCGATGCCGCCCTGGCGGTTTCGGCGGGGGACCTCTCACGGGCACTGCCAGTTGGGGCGAACAACGAGCTTGGGACGGTCAGCCAGGCCTTCAACACCATGACCAACACCCTGCGCCAGACTATCGGCGGCCTGGAGCAGCGGGTTGAGATGCGCACCGCCGACCTCACCGCCGCGCTGCAGACTCAGGCCGAGCAGTCCCAGCAGCTCCAGGCCTCGCTGAGCGCCCAGCAGCAGCTGAACGCCGTGGTGGCCCAGCTATCGGTGCCGATAATCCCCGTCGAGCAGGATGTGCTGGTGCTGCCGCTGGTCGGGCGCCTGGATGGCGAGCGGATGGGGCTGGTCAGCGATCAGGTGCTGCACGCCATCACCCACAAGCGCACCCGGGCAATGCTCTTCGATCTGACCGGCGTGCCGATTATCGATCAGGACACCGCCCACCGCCTGGTTCAGATGCTCAACGCCGTGCGGCTCGTCGGTGTCCAGCCGATCATTGTCGGGATCAACCCCGAGGTGGCCGAGAGCCTGGTGCACTTCGGCGACCTGGCGGCGCTCCCCGAGACCTGGGCCAACCTGCAGCAGGGCCTGCTAAGCCTGCATCGCCGCACGAGCTAGCGCCAGAGACGGAGTTCACTAAACCAAACCCGGGCTTTCACACCAGTGTGAAAGCCCGGGTTCGCATATTCAGGCGATCCTGGCAATGAGAGCCTGGATGCTTCGGACTAATCGGCACGCTCGGCACGGGCATAACGCAGGATCATATATCCACCAATACCCGCAACTACGGATGCCCCGACGATGCTGAGCTTGGCCGCCTCTAAAAGCACTGGATCGGTAAAACTGAGCGCGGCAATAAACAGCGACATCGTAAAGCCAATCCCGGCAATCATCCCAAGACCGACCAGATGCCGCCAGGTGACCCCGGCTGGCAGCGTCGCCCACCCGCCCCGAATCATAATCCAGGCAACTACCAGGAATCCCAGCGGCTTGCCCAGCACCAGGCCAAATCCGATGCCGAGCATTGCAGGGATGACCGCGCCATCCATGGCGCCAAACGACAGCGAGATTCCGGCATTGGCCAGCGCAAATATCGGCAGAATCCCAAAGGCGACCCACGGATGGAGCTTATGCTCGATCTGCTGAAGCGGTGCCTGCACATGTTCACAGCGATCCTTGATGGCTCGGATCGCGGTTTGTTGGCGTTCGTCGGTCAGCATACGCACTGGCTCAAGGTTGCTCGATTCAAAATCGTTGAGGGTGGCCCGCACCTCGCTGAGAAATGCGCCAGGGTTGATGCGGGTGCGCGCCGGAATGGTCCAGGCGACCAGCACACCAGCGATGGTGGCATGGATCCCCGACTGCTCAAAGGCCAGCCAGACCCCAATGCCGACGATGGAGTAGATCAGGATATTCCGAATTCCCATTCGATTGCAAAAGAGCAAGAGAGCCAGGAGCCCGGCCCCAACGCCAAGCGCCAGCGTATTGATGCTGGCCGTATAGAATAGGGCAATCACCAGGATGGCCATCAGATCATCGGCGATCGCGACGGCGGTCAGGAAGATGGTGAGAATGGCGGGCACGCGCTTCCCGAGCAGCGCTAGGACCCCGAGGGCAATTGCGATATCGGTGGCCATCGGAATCGCCCAGCCCTGAATCCCAGGGCTACCCCAGTTGATCAGCACATAGATCGCGGCTGGTATCACCGCTCCGCCAAGCGCCACGGTTATGGGCAGCAAGGCGGCTTGCAGGTTGGACAGCTCCCCCACCAGAACCTCGCGCTTGATTTCGAGTCCCACCAGAAAAAAGAAGATCGCCATCAGGCCATCGTTAATCCAGTGGTGCAGATCATGGTTCAGGTTGATTGATCCAATGGATAGGCCAATCTTCATGTCTAGAATGGCGTGATAGCTGTTGGCCAGCGGGGAGTTCGCCAGGATAAGGGCCAGCACAATTGTGCCCATCAGGATAATGCCCCCGGAGGTGGATTGATGAATAAATTCCTGCATGGGCTTGAGCAATCGGGTTACTGGAGCATCTGGCTTGGTTGATGGCGGCATTGATTCCTACACTTTCTACAGCAAAGGAGGACGATCTGCCCGCCTTTGCTCGACGTATGGCCTGTACAGGAAAGAGTTATGGTCTTTCGCAGCTCAAAAAATCTCCAGGTACAGGTTTTGCGTTACTATTTAGTTTGACAATGTTAGATTACACGGCAAAGGCGCAGGATTTTGGATGAAGATGGACGCTTGGTGGATAACGATTGGTGGAGGGACGCCATATATGGCGTCCCTCCCGCGAATACGTG
>DAOTUS010000498.1:0-3994 GCA_034437415.1 Herpetosiphonaceae bacterium | reverse complement strand
GCGCCGACCACCAGCTCGAGGAGGCGGCCCGCGTGCTGGGCGCCAGCCGCTGGCAGGTCTGGCGCGAGGTGACGCTGCCGCTGGTGGCCCCGGCGTTGCTGGCGGCGGCGCTGCTGGTCTTCACCTTCACCTTTGCCGCCTTTGGCACCGTGCTCATCCTTGGCGGGCCGCGCTACCGCACCATCGAGATCGAGATCTACGATCAGGCGGTCAATCTGTTCAATCTGCCGGTCGCGGCGGTGCTGTCGCTGCTGCAGATGGCGGCCACGCTAGGGCTGACGATCGCCTACACCCGCCTGGTCCGGCGCACCGCCGTGGCCCAGGATGTGCGCCCGCAGCGCACCAAAACCCCTCAATCTGGCGCGGCCCGGCTGCTGGTGGCGGGCGTGGTTGGCGGCATGCTGCTGCTGCTGGGGCTGCCGCTGGTCGCGCTGGTGACCCAGGCGCTGACCGTCGACGGTCAGTGGTCAACCCGCTATTTCGAGCTGCTCAACATCAACAGCCGGGGCGTCTACTCGTTCGTACCGCCAGCCCAGGCCGTGCGCAACTCGCTGAAATTTGCCGGCGTCACGACCGTGCTGGCGCTGATCTTCGGCATTCCGGCCTCGTATCTGCTGGCGCGCCCGCGCACCCGCCTCACCCGTCTGCTCGACCCGATTTTTATGCTGCCGCTGGGCACCTCGGCGGTCACGCTGGGCTTTGGCTACATCATCGCCTATCGCTCGTACACGATTTTTGGCTGGGATACGCCTGATCTGCGGCGCTGGCCCTGGCTGCTGCCGCTGGCCCACACGCTGCTGGCCCTGCCCTTCGTCACCCGCACACTGCTGCCGGCCCTGCGACGGCTCAACCCGCGCCTGCGCGAGGCGGCGGCGGTGCTGGGCGCCTCGCCAACGCGGGTGATCTGGGAGGTTGATGCGCCGCTGCTGGCCCCGGCGGTGGTCGTGGCCGCGATGTTCGCCTTCACGATCTCGCTGGGCGACTTTGGGGCCGCCCTGGTGCTGTCGGTGACCAGCCCGGACACCGCGACGATGCCGGTGGTGATCTATCGCTTCTTTGGGCAGCCCGGCGCGGCCAACTATGGCCAGGCGCTGGCGATGAGCACCCTGCTGATGCTGGTGACGCTGGTGAGCTTTGGCGTGATCGAGCGGCTGCGCGGCGAGGCGGCGGAGTTCTAAGGGCGCTATCTGGATTGTCCACGAAGGCTACGACGAGAAAGAATGGGCTAGCCCCCAAGATTGTTGGATTGATCCGGCCTGGCCAGGAATTGGCAGGCTGTTCGTGATACAATGCACATACTCGAAAGATTTTGCAGCAGTGGAGCAAACCAATGGCGCCTAAAATTCCTGAACATTTCCGCGATCTGCGCGAGTGGATCGCTTTTTTGGAAAAACGCGGCGAGCTGAAGCGGATCAAAACGCCCGTCTCGGCCGACCTTGAGATCACCGAGATCACCGACCGCATCTCGAAGCTGAAAAGCGGCGCGGGCAATGTCGCGCTGCTGTTCGAGAACGTGATCGGCCACTCGATGCCGGTGCTGATCAACGCGGTTGGCACCGAGCAGCGCATGGCCTGGTCGCTGGGCCTGGAGAAGCTTGACGACCTGCGGGCGCGGCTCGGTAGCCTGGTCAAGCCCGAGGTCCCCGAGGGGATGCTGGAGAAGCTAAAAAAGGCCGGCGAGCTCTCCGAGGTGCTGCGCTATCGGCCCAAAACGGTCACCAGCGCGCCCTGCCAGGAAGTCGTCTGGACCGGCGACCAGATCGACCTGACCAAGATTCCGATCCTGCAGTGCTGGCCGGACGACGGCGGCCGCTACATCACCCTGACGACAGTAATCACCCGCGATCCGGTCAAGGGCATTCGCAACGTCGGCATGTACCGGGTCCAGGTCTACGACAAAAACACGGTCGGCATGCACTGGCAGATCCACAAGGGCGGCACCGAGCATCAGCGCGAGGCGCTGCGGGCGGGCGGGGTGAAGCTGCCGGTGGCGGTGGCGCTCGGCGGCGACTACGCCACGATCTACTCCGGCTCGGCACCGCTGCCGCCGGGGATCGACGAGATTATGCTGGCCGGCTGGCTGCGGCGCGAGCGGGTCGAGATGGTCGCCTGCAAAACGATCGACCTGGAGGTTCCCGCCAACGCCGAGATCATCCTGGAGGGCTATGTCGATCCCGCCGAGAGCCGCCTGGAGGGGCCGTTTGGCGACCACACCGGCTACTACTCGCTGGCCGACCAGTACCCGGTCCTGCACCTGACCGCGATCACCATGCGCAAAAACCCGATCTACCCAACCACGATTGTCGGCTACCCGCCGCAGGAGGACTACTGGCTGGGCAAGGCCACCGAGCGGCTGTTCCTGCCGCTGATGCAGCTGGTGGTGCCCGAGGTGGTCGATGTGAACATGCCGCCGGAGGGCACGTTCCATAATCTGCTGGTGGTCAGCATCAAAAAGAAATTCCCCGGACAGGCCCGCAAGGTGATTTTTGGGCTGTGGGGGCTGATGCTGATGTCGCTGACCAAGTTTATTATTGTGGTCGATGAAGATGTGGACGTGCAGGATATGAACGCCGTGCTATTCCACCTGACCTCGAACGTCGACCCGCAGCGCGACACCGTGATTGTCGAAGGCCCGCTGGACGCGCTCGACCACTCGGCGAGCCACTTCGCCTACGGCAACAAGATGGGGATTGACGCGACGCGCAAGCGCCAGGACATCGACCGCTTCCCCCGCGAGTGGCCGCAGGATATTCGGATGACCGACGAGGTGATCGAGAAGGTGACCAAGCGCTGGCGCGAGTACGGTCTGTAGCTGTCCCACCGCCGCCTGATCCATGACCTTAGTACTAACGCGCCGCCGCCTATAGTACTTTTGGGCTGGATTAAAGATCAAGAATCGAGATACAATAGAGTATCGTTTTTCTTTTATGGTCTTTTGGAGGCAGGTATGCACCGTCTGCGTCAGGAGCTGGGCCGTTTTTGGGCCTGGCTCAACCGCCGCCGCCGCGTTGCAGCACAGGGATTGGTCGAGTACGCCCTAATCCTGGTGCTCATCATGGCTGTGGTTGTGGGAGCGATGACACTGGTTGGTAACGCAACCAATGACAAGCTGGAAGATGTTCAGTGTCAGGTCAACGAGGCCGGAACGGGCAACCCCGCAAACTGTCCGTAGGGTATGTCGTGCAGAGCCGCCGTCCACTGGGTTCAGTGGGCGGCGGTTTTGGTTTTAGGGTTCACGGAGGAGCGAATGATCCACGAAGGACATGAAGGACATGAAGATACAGCTTCTCCTCTCCTGCACACGAGAAGGGTACCCGTATGCGGGTATCGTTTCAGGTACAATTATCAGCACAGTTGCGCTGGCTAGAAATGAGGCGAGTATAAATACCACTCCGCGAATTACATTCGATCCACAGGTGATGGGGGGCAAGCCGTGTATTCGCGGGCTGCGCGTCACGGTTGGAATGGTTGTCGGCTTAGTTGCTTCGGGGTACTCGACCGAGCGCATTTTACAGCTCTATCCCTATCTGGAGGCCGACGATATTCGGGCGGCGTTGCAGTACGCTGCGTGGCGGGTGGAAGAGATTGAAGTTCCGCTTGTCACCGCATGAAAATTGTAATCGATATGAACCTTTCTCCGCTATGGATAGAAGTGTTTGAACAGCACGGCTGGATTGCAGTGCATTAGTCAAATGTCGGAAATCCAGCCGGTCCTGATGCCGAAATAATGCAATGGGCGGCGGAAGGCGAATGGATTGTGTTCACGCACGATCTTGACTTTGGCACGTTGTTGGCGGCAACAAATATGCATAAACCAAGCGTTGTTCAGATTCGCACCCAAGATGTAACCCCAGATCATCTTCAATCAATCGTGGTTAGTTTGACAATGTTAGATTACACGGCAAAGGCGCAGGATTTTGGATGAAGATGGACGCTTGGTGGATAACGATTGGTGGAGGGACGCCATATATGGCGTCCCTCCCGCGAATACGTG
>DAOTUS010000497.1:0-24080 GCA_034437415.1 Herpetosiphonaceae bacterium | reverse complement strand
GGTGTTTGTATCCATTGAAACTCTCCTCTCACGGTATAGCCCAATTGGCCTTTGTACACGAAACGATCAGGAAGGATCAAGCGTTCGTGCTGCTAGATCACGTAATCACCACCTGCGCCGCCAGCCCGCGCCCGGCCACCTCGGGATGGTACATCTCCTCGACGAATGGCGCGGGGACGCTGAAGGTGCCCGCGCTGGTCGTGCGCAGCATGTAGGTGAGGGTGTAGGTGCCTGGGGGCAGCTGCTCGGCGAACACTTCCAGCCGATCGGTGTAGATGTGGCGGACCGGCCAGCGCCAGCGGTCGATGCCCTGGCTGGCCAGACTGCTGCTCGTGGCCAGCGCAGCATTGAGAATCGCGCAGCCCGCCGGGATCGGATCGACCAGCGCGACGTGGTGGCGGGCTTCATTGACGGTGAGGGTGAGCGTGACCTCGACCAGCCCGCCGACCGCAAAGCGCCAGCCGCCAGCGCGGTGCTGCGTGACATCGCGCGCCCGCTCACCGCCGGCGTAGCGCCGCTCAAGCGTGAAGCCCTGGCGCAGCTCCGGCAGATCGCTGGCGCCGACGGCGGCCTGGACCGCGATCCGATAGGGCAGACGGCCGCTGCCCTGCCGGGTGATCATGACCTGCGAATCCCCAGCGTGGCGCAGCAGCTCCGCCATTGGCACCTGAACCTGGGCGGTCTGGCCAGGCTGGCCGCTGAAGTGGTGCTCGGCAATCCGCTGTCCGAACAGACTGATCTGCGCGACACAGGCTGGCGGAGCCTGGTCAAAGTGGGCGCTGTACCGCTCCAGCGCCAGCACGGCGAAGGCGTTCTCCTGGGTGGTCGCCCAGCGCCCGGCCTCGCGCCCGCCAAGCAGCCCACGCGCAAGCGGCGGCACCGCCACGCTGTCAGGCTGGTCGGCGAGCAGCGCAAAAAGTGTCACTGCATCAACCCGGTGCTCCGAGAAGAGCAGGATCTGGCCGTGGTCGCGGTAGCCGGTGCGAATGTGGGCCTCCCCCGCGCTCTGGTGCAGCTGGTTGATCAGGTGCTGGCGCAGGGTGTCGCGCCACGGGCTGGGCTGCCCGGCCTGCGCGAGAGTGGCCAGCAGCCAGGCGGTCGGCTCCGGGGGCAGATCGCGCACCTCGCTTGATTCAAGCAGGGCGTGGATGCGACTCTCTTGCGGATTCCCCAGCAGCGCGAGCACATACCAGGCGTAGGCCAGCACGGTCAGGCGCACCGTCGGCTGAGCGGCGCTCAGGGTTTCCGCCAGCTGGTCCAGGTAGGCCACGGCCCGCCCGAGCGCGTCCGTCACCAGAGGATCAGCGCCAGCCCACTGGCTCAGTGCGTAGACGACGTGCGCTGAAACATACGGCCACGAGGCAGCGGCTCCCGGCCAGAGGCCCCAGCCGCCATCCGCGCGCTGGGCGGCAACGATGTGGGCGATATCGTCAGCAACACGGTGCTGGAGACGCTCAGCCGACGGCAGTGCGGCCGCAGAAAACGCTGCCCAGCGCGGCTCAACGCTTGCCAGCGCCAGCAGCCGCGAGGCCCGCTGCTCGGCACAGCCGTAGGGATACGCGACCAGATAGGCCAGGCCGTCGGTGATCTGCTGCAGCCCGCTGGCGGACAGGGTGATCGTCAGCCCGCCCACGCCGGGCAGCGCCGCTGGCGGAATCTGGATCGTCTCAATCACTGGTGCGGCCGCCAGCTCGCCGTAGGTGGCGCTGGTCTCGCGGACGCTCGGCTGCTGGACCTCCACAACCAGGCTGGCCGCATCGCTAAGCTCGCCAGCGCTGGCGATCGCCTGGATCGTCGCCGGGCCAGGCAGCGCCGCCTGCACCTCGAAGCTACATTCGGCCCGATTGAGCGCCGGGACGTCGAGGCGGTAGCCGTGCGCGCCGCTCAGGTCGAGCTGATCCACGCGCAGCGCCAGCGCCACCTCGAGCGGAGTGGCGGTGCGGTTGTGGACCAGCACCGCCAGCTGGCTGCGATCGCCAGGGCGCAGGAAGCGCGGCGGGGCCAGGCTGAGCATCAGTGGCAGGCCGACGGTGATCGTCGTCTGGGCGTGGCCAATCTGCTCCATTCCGTGGACGGCGACCGCCATAATCCGGTAGCGGCTCAGGTTGTCGGGGAGCGTGAAGGCGACGCTGGCCCGGCCCGCCGCGTCGGTGCGTACGCCCGGCGCGAAGAAGGCCAGCGGGCTGACATCAAGCCGCAGGCCCGGCGGCGTGATCAGGGGCGCATCTGAATTCCCCCAGCCACCCATGCTACCCAGGCGCTCACCATCCCGATTGGCTTTGTCCGCGTCCCACTCGGCGGGATTCGGTCGATACAGACTCTGCCTGCCGACGTGGGCGCTGGCGTGGAGCGTGGGATAGGGATACCAGGCGGCGATCGGATCGGCCAGCTGGTACGCGCTGAGGTCTAGTACGGCCTCATCAACCACAAAGACCGCGATCTCACTCCCGGCCAGCGGCTGGCCTGCGCTACCCCGCACCGCGAGATCGATCTGCATCAGCTCGCCGGGCCGGCCGTCGGCGCTGCGCGGCTGGATCGTCACGAGCAGACGCTGGCTCGGGTCTTCAATCGGCAGCTTGATGCCAGCCGCCACGCTTAGCGGCGGCGTGACCCCAGTATCGTGATCGCTCAGATCGATCAAGTTAACCTGGACTTGGGCATTCGGCGCGATCGCGGGCGGCAGCGTGAGCGAAAACTGCTGGACTGCGCTGCTGATTGTGAGCAGCGCGGTCTGCGGCGCGTCGGCTCCGTGCAGACTCAGCAGACCCCGCGCCGGGACAAACGGTGATTTGATCGTGATCAGCGCGATCTCGCCGGGATGGTAGGAGTCTTTATCGGCGGTGAGCTTCAAGGTTGGGAAAGCGTCATCAGCCCTCGCTGGATGCGTTTGCTCGTGGACGATGTGGGGCACCCGGATGCGATCGTTGCTCCAGTTCAGGCAGCCGTGATCGTCAACGACATAGGCCTGCACCTGATAGAGGCCAGGCTTGGACGGCGTCCACGACCAGGCGGTTGGATCGGTGGCGGAATCCAGAGCGAACTCGGTCTGCGGTTCATTGGGGCGACGAGTTCCATTCCAATCAATGGTGGTGATGTGGATCAGGACTTTCCGTCCCGCAACCGGGCGGCCGTCAAGGTCAACGACCAGAAACGCACCCCGGATAGTGTTTTCGTCCTCTGGGGATTCAGCATTGAGATCAATCCTCAGTCCAACGTATAAACGCGCTGGGTGAAGCACCAGCGTCGTGCTGGAAGATAATCCCTGCCGATTGCGGTCGGTGACCGTGGCTTCGACGACAACATGCGCCTGTCCGTGTGGCAGCAGGGGCGCGAAATCGAGCGCCAGCGTGTGACGGCCAGCCGCATCGGTGCGTCCACGCAAGGTTGTGCTCCGTGATGGAGGATTCGTGGAGTTCCAGCACCAACCAGAACGGAACATCGTTGGTGCGGCGAAGTCGGATGACGTGGCCGCCACCGTCCACGTCACCTCGGCGTCGGCGACTGGCCCGCCGGTGTAGTAGTCGGCCGCAACCAGCACCTGGGCCTGCTCGCCAGCTATGAAGGTCTGTGCCTCAGCGCTGGTGCGCACCACAAACTCCGGGCGCCGAAACTCCTGAACCGCGAATGCATAGCGGTAGGGTGGATAGTGGGCCACCGTGAAGGTCACGTTGTGGCGCTCAGGCGCCAGGGCGGCGGGCAGCGGGATCACGAGATCGAAGCCGCCGCGTGGGCCGACGGCGAAGGTTCCCCGGCCGATCTCGGCGCCCCGCTCGCTGCGCAGGACATAGCTGCCGGACTGGGCGCTGCTCAGCTCAAGCGTTCCGTGGCGTTCGCTGCTGGCCACGCGGATCCAGCCTTTGATCTGCACGGTTTCGCCAGGCCGATAGAGGCCGCGGTCGCTGATCACGTGCCAGCGCAGCTGCCCGCGCCGGTTGTCGATTGCGGTCGCGAACAGCTGATAGCGGTTATAGATCGGCAGGATGGCCAGATCAGCGCCCGACCGGGCGATCAGCAGATTGCTCAGCGCTGGCGCGGGCAGAACGGCCTGTCCATCGGGATCGGTGCTGCCATCCACAGCCGCCTGCGCCTCGGTCCAGCCGCCAGCCGCCAGTCCCGAGGCGGTTCGCAGCGCTAGCGCCAGGTCAGGCCGAGCGGCACCGGTGGAGAAATCACTGGCCCAGATCACGACATGCGGGTCGCAGATAACCGCCGTCAGATCGAGATCGGTGATCTGAACCCAGACCCGTAGCCGCTGGACCTCCCATGCCTCGGCGGGCGTGAAATTGGCTGGCTCGACCTCCAGAATGTACTGGCCGCGTATGCCATCGCAGAGCGCGTGCAGATCGAGCAGCGTGCCCGAGATTGGCTCGGCGGGATTCTCAGCCGCCACGAGCGTCGTGCTGATCGCGGTGCCCAGGGTTTCGTGATCGGCGTTGAAGCGGCCCCAGTGCTCCGGCCCGACCGCCCAGATGCGCACCTGCAGTAGCGTGTGGCCGCGAGCGTAGACGGTGTAGTGCCAGGGCGTGTGGGCCGCCAGGGTCACAAACGAGTGCTTCGGCACAAACAGACGCGGCGGCAGCGCTGGCGGTGGCGGTGGATGGGCAACCGTGATCGTAAAGACAGCGGGCTCGGCCAGCGTTTGATCAAATGTGTCCCGCAGAGTGGGCGCCACGGTGACTGTGTAGGTTACGCCAGCCTCAGCCTCGGCGTGGATCGCAATCTCTCTATAAGAAACGGTCGCGGTGTATGGCACGGCTGGCTCAATCGTGATCAGTGTTGGATCAAAGGCATCGTCAAGCAGCGCGTTGTTGGCCGAGATCCACCATTCCGTGCCGGGATAGCGCAGCGAGGCACTGAGGGTCAGTCTGAGCGGCGGATACGTTGTGAAGGTGCGGGACTGATCCTGGCTGGTGTGGAGCGGCCCCTCCGCCGACGGCGCGCCAGCCAGCACCGTGAAGACGATGGTGCTGTTGGGTGGCAGCGGCTGCACCGCTCGAATGGCGATCCAATACGAGTCGCGGTAGACCTGCATCGTCATCGTGGGATCAAGCCATATGCGTATAACCGTCGCTCTATCTTCCTGGCTAGCGCGAAGATCCTCCTGGCTTGCACGAACGAAGTCCAACGGCAGATCGTTGGCCGTCAGTTGAAGAAACGGCCAGATTGTGCCCGGATCGACGGCCTGATTGAAGAACAGCGCGATCACCTGGTTGTTCCGCACATCCTCGGCGGTACGCCAGGCAGGAAAAGCGGGTTCTTCGATTTTCGGCGCAGGGGTGCTGAAGGTCCACGCCATCGGCTCGGTCACGCCGCCGCTGAGCGCCCGCATGGGCGGCACCGTCACGGCGTACTCAGTCGCCATTGGGAAGCGCTCGGCGGGTGTGAAAACCAGGGTGCGCGGATCCTGCCAGCGCCAGCTGCCAGCCGGCTCCGGCACAAGCGTCACGGGCACATCGGCCCGCTCAAGCAGCGTGTGGGTACGCAGGGAACCCATCGGCTGCGAAAAGGTGATGCTCAGTCGCTCGGCGACATCGACCGGGCCAATCGGGCTGGCCAGGACGATCGTCGGTGGCTCAGGCGACGTTGGGCTAACATCAACGTGCAGCGGCTCAGGCTGAGACTCAGGCGCTGGAGCGGTATCCGCGACTGGCGCTGGGCTGGCGGGCGCTGGATGGACGCGAGGTGGCAGTGCGGCGAGCAGGCGCTGGATGGCGGCAGGGGCGAGCGGCGTCGGCGGCGCGTGCTCAACGGCTGGCAGCCGGCTCTCCACCTCGGAAAGCTGGACAAGTGGCGCGGGGGTGGTTCCGGCGGCTTCAAGCCTGGCGATCAGCTGGCGCAGTGGCTCCATGCAGGCATCCTCCTCATAGTCGCTCAGGCCCATGCTGGGCAACGTAGATGTTCGGCTCTCAGGTTGGGGCTGGCTGGGCTTTGCAGGTGGCTTTCCGCGATGCTGAGGTTGGCCCTATCCTAGCGTTAGATTGGCCGAATGAAAGCTGCTCGGTCCAACAGCTCCCAGATATCGCGCGCAGGATCATACAGCGAGGGTGGCGATTGCCCAAGCGGGTGCGGCACGATCAGCCCGGCCTGGCGCATAATGCTCTTGTACTGGTAGCGGGTTGGCCCGCGAAAATGGGCTGGCGTAATCAGGTTCCACAATAGATTCCCGTGTCGATCAACAATCGTCTCCAGGGCTTCTGGCAAAAACATGGCAACTAACCCGAAGGTTCGATCCCGCGCGAGAACCGCTTTTACCAGCGTGTGCATCGAATGGGCGCCCACGCCAAGGTCGTGCAGCGCCGCCAGCAACAACGAAACAATCGGATCGGTCGCGAGGAGCCAGCGCAGAACCGCCCCGACGACGGGGGCTATCTGGTCGATGGTCGCTCCACGGCGGGACGTAACCTGGTGGTGGATCGCTGCAAGGGTCGCGAGATCGGGCAAGATGTGGGCTGCCGACTCGCCAACCAACGTGAGGGCGATCGCGTCGCCACGGCGGGTTACCAACCCAAGTTTCAGCGCTCCCCGGATGGCCGATGCAAGCTCGCCGCGAGGAAGGACGCTGTACTGACTTCTGAGGTGCTGTTCTAAATCGGTAAAGGCCATTGTTGCAGTGCTGCTGAACGCGAGCGGGATGCTCAAGTAGTGGGTCGGCAGATTGAGCGAAAAACCGATGGTGAGCAACGCGGTGGCGGTGAACTGGCGGGTAATCGCCTTCGACTGCGCATAGCGTGGGAGATGGGCGGGCGGCAGATCCAGCATAAAGCCTGCATTGTGGCGCACGACAATCACGCCAACGTCGAGCTGCTGGGCCAGTGTGCGAACCTCCCCAGTTGGCTCTGTCGGCAGCGCTAAGAGCGCGCGGTGGAACCCGGCCCGATACGAGGCGGCCTGCATCAATCCCTGAAGCGCATCGCCGTTCCCGCCTTTGGCTTCGATGGCAAAGGCCGTTTCGCCATCATCAAGCCGGCCAACCAGGTCAGGGTACACAACCATGCCATCGAGCGGCAGGGTAAACCGCTGAAAGGGTTTGAGATCGTGATAGCGCACCAGCGAGGGATGGGCATCGGTGTAGAGATCGAACACCTGATGGCCGGCGATCCCATTGGCGGCGAGATAGCGTTTGGTCGCTCTGATAACATCGGGTTCGTGCATTTAAGTACCCACCGTTAGATTCAGACGCTGGATCGGATCAAGGGAAATAGACGACACGGTGTTCAGTATAACGTTTTTGCCGCAAGCAAAGTGGGTTAAACACGAGAGGCCCACAAATACTTGTGGGCCTCTCGTGACATTGGTAGCGCATACGGGATTCGAACCCGTGATCTCCACCTTGAGAGGGTGGCATCCTAGGCCGCTAGACGAATGCGCCAGGTTCCTGAAGGTCTGCGGATTGTACCAAAGCACGGCGATCCTGTCAATTTTTACTGTCCACGCCTTGGAAGGGGCCGATAGCAGCGCCGCACACCGACTAGATCGTGGCCGCGCACCCAGGCACGTCGCTCAGCTGATGAAACACCTGCAGCCTGCGCTCACGGGCGATCGCGACCATCGGATCGGCGCCCTGCGACGGGCCGCCGGTGCGGAGAACGCCATCACCGCAGGCGAGCAGCCGCTCGGCAATCGGGTGGAAGATTTCGTCAAAGGCGGCATCGCCGACCTGGGTTGAGCCAGCCTGGGCGACCAGCGGCAGGGCCAACCACTCGCCAACCACTGGAATATGCCCGGCCCAGAATACCGCCCAAAGATGGATTGTTCGTTCACGCACTGGAACGATTTAGTCGGGCTGACTGCGCCGCTCGCCAGAGTCTCCCATACAAGCAGCGGTATGCTATAATATCCGTCGTTAAACGATCATCTCGATCAATTGTGGAGGCTCTCGTGGAAATAACCCTGATTATCGGTGAGTTGATTATAGGCATCACCCTGATTGCCATTGTTCTGCTACAGGCTAAAGGCACCAGCGCCAGCGTTTTTGGCGGCCGCAACTCGTCGGCAACCTACCGCACGCGCCGTGGCCTGGAAAAAACCTTGTTTAATTTGACGATTATTCTTGGGGCTGTATTCGTGACGCTAGCTTTGTTACACCCACTATTGATTAAGCTGTAGCGGTTATGGCACGTCGTATTCGTTGGCAGATTGGGGCAACGCTGCTCTGTGGCGGCCTCATTCTGCTGCTCCTTGGTCATCTGGCGCTCTCCACCGCGGCTCAGGGCGATCCGGCTGCGGGCGGCACCTACCGTGAAGCTCTGGTTGGCCAGGTCCTTGACCTCAATCCCCTGCGCGGGATCCGCCAAACTCGCGCCGAGGCCGATCTGACGGCGCTGCTGTTCGAGGGGCTGACCCGCGTCGAGACCACCGGCGTGGTCGCGCCTGATCTGGCGACCCGCTGGATCTTGAGCGATTCCCAGACCACCTACACGGTCACCCTGCGCCCTGATGTATTCTGGCACGATGGCGCGCCGTTTACCTCCGCTGATGTCGTGTGGACGATTGACTGGCTCAAAAGCGAGCAGTTTAATGGTGACCCCGGCCTGGCGACGCCCTGGAGTAACGTGGCGGTGACAGCGCTTGATCCCCTCACGGTTCGCTTCGATCTGCCGGCGCCGTTTGCGCCATTTCTGACCCAGCTGGCGCTCCCGGTGCTCCCAGCCCATCTGTTGCGCGACGCCAGCCCTAGCCAGTGGGCGGCCTGGTCGCAAAACCCGGTCGGCACCGGCGTCTACAAGCTTAGCTCGCTCACCACCACCGAGGTTGCGCTGACGGTCAATCAGGCCTACCGGATTGGCGATGAGCAGACGGCGCTGCCCAATCTGCAGACGCTCGAGTTTCGGCTATATCCAAATCTGGACGGGGAGGACGGGGCGCATCTGGCCTTGCGGCGCGGGGCGGTTGATGCCCTGGCCTACAATGTGACCGAGCTTGGCGAGCTGCCGCTGCCGGCCGGCTACTCGCAGGTGCGGGCGCCGCTGGGCGACTACACCGTGCTCACCTTCAACATGCGCGAGGCGCCGCTTGATGATGTGCGGATGCGCCAGGCGCTTTCGTATGCAATCAATCAGCAGGCGCTGATCGATACCGCGCTTGGCGGGCGCGGGGTTGCCCTCACGACCCCAATTTTGCCCTCGTCCTGGGCCTGGGCCGACGATCTGACCCCGTATGTTGATGATAGCAGCCACTCACGGGCCAATGCCCTGCTCGATGAGATGTCCTGGCGGCGCGATGCGAGCGGTTTTCGCCGCAAGGCCGGCCAGCTCCTGCGGTTTGACCTGGTCACCAGCGATGCGCCCGACCGGCTGGCGGTGGCCAGGGCGATCGAGGCCCAGCTCGCCACCGTCGGTATCAGCACCACGATTCAGCCGCTGAGCAGCCCGAGCCTCCAGCAGCAGCTGAACGAGAGCGCGTTTACGCTGGCCCTGCACGGCTGGACGAATCTTGGCAGCGACCCCGATGTCTATGAGCTGTGGCACTCGTCGCAGGTTGGGGGCGCGAACTTCGCCGGGTTGGAAGATCCGGCGCTGGATGAGCTGCTGGTTCGCGGGCGCCAGACCGCCGATCTCGAGACCCGCCGCGCGGTCTACCACGATTTTCAAGTTCGCTGGCTGAACCTGGCGCCCTCGGTGATTCTCTATCAGCCGCTGCTGGAGCAGCAAACGACACCCTCAATTCAGGTGCTTGGTCTCTCAGCCCAGGTCAGTCAGTCCGAGGTGCTCTATCGCAACTCCGACCGCTTTCGGCGCCTGACCAACTGGTATCAGGTGACGACCATTCAGGTGCTGCCCAATCTCCGCCGCAATCCCTCGATCCAGCGGCCACGCTAGCTGCCGATACCCGTGCTACGATCGCGATCCGTAGCGCGGGTGTTGCTATTTTAGTGGTGCAAAACTTGCTCCAAGTTTGGTTTTTCACGCAGATCAAAAGGCAGTTGCATGCACAGTACCGTTTCTGAAGTCAGCCTGGTTCTCCAAGCCCACTCCACCCACCTGACCCAGGCGACGATCCGCCGCTGGAACGCAGCGCACCCGCCGCCCAGCCAGGATTCCGCCCTCGTCACCCAGGCTCAGCGCCTGGACCAGCTGATCCAGGCGCTGAGCCTGGCGCGCCCAGCCCTGTTCCGCGACTATCTGGCCTGGACGAAGGTGCTGCTGGCTGGGCGTCAGCAGTCGGTCGAGGAGCTTTTGGCGCTGCTGGCCTGTATCCGCCAGGCGCTGGCTGAGGTTCTGCCGGCGGCGTTGGCTGAAATTGCCGATGCTTATATCACCCAGGCGGTCACGCAGCTTCCCCAGATGCCGACCGAGCTGCCCACGCTGCTGGATCGCAGCGCGCCCTACGATGAGCTGGCGACCAGCTATCTCAAGATGCTGCTGGGCTACGACCGCTACGCCGCCAGCCAGCTGATTATGGCCGCGCTCGACAGCGGGGTTGCCCTCCAGGATATCTATCTGCATGTGTTTCAGCGCTCCCAGTATGAGATCGGGCGGCTGTGGCAGATCAATCAGCTTACGGTGGGGCAGGAGCATTTTTGTACCGCCGCGACCCAGCTGATTATGTCGCAGCTGTATCCCCGGATTTTTGCCATGCCCAAGCACGGGCTGAACATGGTCGCGGCCAGCGTCTCCAACGATCTCCACGAGATGGGGACGCGGATGGTGGCGGATTTTTTTGAGATGGCGGGCTGGGATACGGTCTATCTGGGCGCCAACACGCCGACCGCCAGCGTTGTCCAGACCGCGATCGACCGTCGCGCCGCTGTGCTGGCGCTCTCCGCAACCAGCGCCACCCACGTTCCGGCGGTCGCTGAGACGATTGCCGCCGTGCGGGCCAGCGTGCTGGGGACGCAGATCAAAATCCTGGTCGGCGGCTATGCCTTCAACAGTCTGCCGGATTTGTGGCAGGAGCTGGGCGCGGACGGCACGGCGTCGAACGCGCTTGAGACCGTCGGCCTGGCCGAACAGCTGGTGAACCATGCCAGAATTTGAAGCGCTGACTCCAATTCAGGGAATCGCCCTGCTCTGCGATAGTCAGGGGATTATTCAGCAGATCATCGCCAACGATCTTGGGCTGGCCGCCGCGCCGCTGGTGGGCCAGCCGCTGACCGCCCTGGTGGAGCTGTCCAGCGTTGAAAAAACCCAGAACCTGCTGGCCACCTTGCACGTGCAGCGGGTGGCGTTCGACTGGCAGCTGTATGTGCCCAGCGCCAATAGCGTGATTGGGCTGCACTGCTATGCTGGCATGGTCGGCGAGCAGATCTTTATGGTTGGCACTCCCTCACAGCCTGATACCGAGGCGTTTTTTGAAGCGCTGATGCAGATCAACAACCAGCATCAAAACACCCTCCGCCAGATGATGAAGGATCTGGCCCTGCAGCGGCCGACCGCCAGCCCGGCCCAGGCCAACGGGCTGGATGCGTTCAGCCGCCTGGACAGCGAGCTGATCAACGCCCAGCGCGAGCTGGCCAAGCGCAATCGCGAGCTGACCACGCTGGCGCAGGAAAATGCCCAGCTCTACCAGGATGCCAAGGCCGCGCTGCAGCTGCGCAACGAGTTTATCGCATCGATCACCCACGATCTCAAAACCCCGCTGACCACGATCAAGGGCTATGGCCAGATTTTGCACCGCCGGGTGACCCGCCTGGAGCTGGCTGATCCAGACAAGCTGATCGGCCCGCTAGACACTATCGACGCCACCGTGCAGCGCATGATCGATCAGATCGAAGGGCTGCTGGATATGGCCCGCCTGAAGATGAACGACACCTTGACGATCAACCCGAGCGAGCTTGATCTGGTGGCGCTGGTGCAGCGGGTGCTGAAGCTGCTGGCGCCTTTGCTGAACCGCCATCGGCTGAAATTCACCCCGCAGACGCCCGCCCTGATCGGCGGCTGGGATCTGCTCTACCTGGAGCGGATGGTGACCAACATCATCTCGAATGCGATTAAATATAGCCCGCCTGGCAGCCTGATCACGTTCAGCCTGGGCCGGGACCCCAGCGCCACGCCGCCACAGGCTATAATGCAGGTGTGCGATCAAGGCGTTGGGATTCCAGCGGGCGATCTGGAGCGGATTTTTGAGCCGTTTTACCAGGCGGCGAACGCCCGCGAGCGCGGCCGGCATCGGCCTAGCCAGCGTCCGCCAGATTATTGACCTTCATGATGGCACAATCAGCGTTACCAGCGAGGAGCAGGTTGGGACATGCTTTACAATAGAATTACCAATGATTCCCCCTTCCAGTCAGGATCGGGCGGCTGACTCAGCCCCCAATAAGACCCAGGTTATTGCGCAATCGACCCATCTTTGCACATAGCAGGAGGCAGCGATGCCCGTTGAAGCCCCAAATCCCCCAGCAGAGCTTGATGAAAAGCAGCTCCTGCGGGTTCTTATGGCCGTCAAAAAGGGTGATTTCTCTGTGCGGATGCCAGATGACTACACTGGCAGCGCTGGAAAAATTGCCGATACGTTGAATGAAATTATCGATCTGAACGAAAAAATGGTCCGCGAGTTCGAGCGGATCAGCATGGTGGTTGGCAAAGAGGGCAAGATCAGCCGCCGGGCCACTCTGGCGACCGGCACTGGTGGCTGGGCTGGCTGCGTCGACTCGGTCAACACCCTGATCAGCGACCTGGTTCAGCCAACCACCGAGGTGACCCGCGTGATCGGCGCGGTGGCGCGCGGCGACCTGAGCCAGACGATGGCGACCGATATCGAGGGGCGCCCGCTGGAGGGTGAGTTTTTACGCACGGCCAAAATCGTCAACACCATGGTCGATCAGCTCGGCTCGTTCGCCTCGGAGGTAACCCGCGTGGCCCGCGAGGTCGGCACCGAGGGCAAGCTCGGCGGCCAGGCGCGGGTCAAGGGCGTGGCCGGGACCTGGAAGGACCTGACCGACAGCGTCAATATGATGGCCGGCAATCTGACCGGGCAGGTACGCAACATCGCCGAGGTAACCACGGCGGTGGCCAACGGCGACCTCTCCAAGAAAATTACCGCCGACGCGCGCGGCGAGATCCTAGAGCTGAAGAACACGATCAACATCATGGTCGACCAGCTCAACGGCTTCGCCTCGGAGGTGACCCGCGTGGCCCGCGAGGTCGGCACCGAGGGCAAGCTCGGCGGCCAGGCCGAGGTCAAGGGCGTGGCCGGGACCTGGAAGGATCTGACCGACAGCGTCAATATGATGGCCGGCAATCTGACCGGGCAGGTGCGCAACATCGCCGAGGTGACCACGGCGGTGGCCAACGGCGACCTCTCCAAGAAAATTACCGCCGACGTGCGCGGCGAGATCCTAGAGCTGAAGAACACGATCAACATCATGGTCGACCAGCTCAACTCGTTCGCCTCGGAGGTGACCCGCGTGGCCCGCGAGGTCGGCACCGAGGGCAAGCTCGGCGGCCAGGCCGAGGTCAAGGGCGTGGCCGGGATCTGGAAGGACCTGACCGAGAACGTCAACTCGATGGCCGGCAACCTGACCGCCCAGGTGCGCGGCATCGCCCGCGTGGTGACGGCGGTGGCCAACGGCGACCTCAAGCGCAAGCTGGCCCTGGAGGCCAAGGGTGAGATCGCCACGCTGGCCGATACGATCAACGAGATGATCGATACGCTGGCGACCTTTGCCGACCAGGTCACCACCGTGGCCCGCGAGGTCGGCATCGAGGGCAAGCTTGGCGGCCAGGCGCGGGTGCCGGGCGCCTCGGGGACCTGGCGCGACCTGACCGATAACGTCAACCAGCTGGCCGCCAACCTGACCACCCAGATTCGGACGATCGCCGAGATTGCGACCGCCGTGACCAAAGGCGACCTCAATCAGACGATTGCGGTGGACGTGCAGGGCGAGCTGGCCGACCTCAAAGACAATATCAACCAGATGATCATCAACCTGCGCGAGACGACCCAGAAAAACACCGAGCAGGACTGGCTCAAAACCAATCTGGCCAAGTTTACCCGGATGCTCCAGGGCCAGCGCGACCTGCAGACCGTCTCCAAGCAGATCCTGTCCGAACTGGCGCCGCTGGTGCGCGCCCAGCACGGCGTGTTCTACCTGATGGACGCGATCAACAACGGCGATCCGGCGGCGTTGCGGCTGCTCAGCTCGTACGCCTACCGCGAGCGCAAGCATCTGGCCAACAAGTTCCAGCTCGGCGAGGGCCTGGTTGGCCAGGCGGCGCTGGAGAAAGATCGGATTCTGCTGACCGAGGTGCCCCAGGACTACATCAAAATTAGCTCGGCCCTGGGCGAGGCGACCCCGCTGAACGTGGTGGTGCTGCCGGTGGTCTTCGAGGGCGATGTGACGGCGGTGATCGAGCTGGCCTCGTTCCATCGCTTCAGCGACATCCACCTAGCCTTTATGGATCAGCTCACCGAGAGCATCGGAATTGTGCTGAACACGATCGCCGCCGGCATGCGCACCGAGGAGCTGCTCAAGCAGTCGCAGTCGCTGGCCGAGGAGCTGCAGGGCCAGCAGCAGGAGCTGACCGAGACCAACCGGCGGCTGGAGCAGCAGGCCCGCTCGCTGCAGGCCTCGGAGGAGCTGCTCAAACAGCAGCGCGAACAGCTGCAGCAGACCAACGAGGAGCTGGAGGAAAAAGCCGAGCTGCTCTCGGCCCAGAACCGCGAGGTCGAGCGCAAGAACCGCGAGATCGATCAGGCCCGCCGGGCGCTGGAGGAGAAGGCCGAGCAGCTCTCGCTGACCTCGAAGTACAAGAACGAGTTTCTGGCCAATATGTCGCACGAGCTGCGCACGCCGCTCAACAGTCTGCTGATTTTATCGAAGCTGCTGACCGAGAACAACGAGAGGAACCTGACCGAGAAGCAGGTCGAGTTCGCCTCGACAATCCACGCGGCCGGCTCGGATCTGCTCTCGCTGATCAACGACATTCTCGACCTGGCCAAGATCGAGTCGGGGACGATGGGCGTGGACGTCGGCGAGGTCTCGTTCAGTAATCTCACCAACTACGTCGAGCGCACCTTCCGCCAGGTGGCCCACGACCAGCAGCTGGACTTCAAGATTGAGGCGAGCGACGCTATTCCCGACAGCATTGTTACCGACTCGAAGCGCCTGCAGCAGATTCTGCGCAATCTGCTGGCCAACGCCTTCAAGTTCACCGCCAACGGCGGCGTGGAGCTGCGGATCGACCTGGTCGATAGCGGCTGGAACACCGACAACAACAGCCTGAACCAGGCCGACTCGGTGCTGGCCTTCTCCGTCCACGACACCGGGATTGGGATTGCCCCCGAGAAGCAGCGGATTATCTTCGAGGCCTTCCAGCAGGCCGACGGCACTACCAGCCGCAAGTACGGCGGCACCGGCCTGGGCCTCTCGATTAGCCGCGAGATCGCCCGGCTGCTTGGCGGCGAGATTCGGCTGATCAGCGCCCCCGACAAGGGCAGCACCTTCACACTGTACCTGCCGCAGATGTACGATCCCAGCGGCAACCGCACCGGCAACGGCGGGCCGCCCTCAACCGAGCCGAACCTGCCCAGCACCTTTATTGAAAAGCCGGTCGACGATTTCGAGCTGGCCCAGGGCCTGATCGCCGACGATCGCAACACCCTGGAGGCCAGCGATCGGGTGATGCTGATTGTCGATGACGATCTCCGCTTCGCCAGAATAATGCTCGATCTGGCCCACGAGCAGGGCTTCAAGGCGATTGTGGCGACACAGGGCGACCACGGGCTGGCGCTGGCGCGCAAGTTCAAGCCCGACGCGATTACCCTGGATATTCAGCTGCCGATAATGGATGGCTGGACGGTGCTCGATCGGCTCAAGCACGACCCGACCACCCGCCACATTCCGGTCCACATTATCACCGTCTCCGAGGGGCGCCAGCGCGGCTTGCACCAGGGGGCGATCGCCTACCTGCAAAAGCCAGCCACCCGCGAGGCGCTCGACGAGGCGCTGACCCGCACGAAAGAGTTTATGGAGCGCGGGGTGCGCAACCTGCTGATCGTCGAGGACAACGCGATCCAGCGCCAGAGCATCATCGAGCTGATCGGCGATGGCGGCGATGTGCGCACCACGGCGGTCGGCACCGGTGCCGAGGCGCTGGCGGCCCTCAAGGCCGACCAGTTCGACTGTCTGGTGCTCGACCTGGGGCTGCCGGATATGTCGGGCTTTGAGCTGATCGAGCATCTCAAGCAGGAGCGGCGGCTGCTCGATCTGCCGATCATCGTCTACACGGCCAAGGAGCTGTCGCCCAAGGAGGAGACCGAGCTCAAGCGGGTCGCCGAGACGATTATCGTGAAGGATGTCAGCTCGATGGAGCGGCTGCTGGCTGAGACGGCGCTGTTCCTGCATCGGGTCGAGGCCAATCTGCCCCAGATCAAGCAGCGCATGCTCGAGCAGGTGCTGAAGACCGACCCGCTGCTGCTAGGCCAGAAAGTGCTGATTGTCGATGACGATGTGCGCAATATCTTCGCCCTCACCAGCGTCCTGGAGCGCCATCAGATGCAGGTGCTGTATGCCGAGACTGGCCGCGATGGCATCGAGCTGCTGCAAAACAACCCCGACATCACGGTGGTGCTGATGGATATTATGATGCCAGGCATGGACGGCTACGCGGCCATTCGCGAGATTCGCACGCTGGTCGAGTTCCGCAACCTGCCGATTATCGCCCTGACCGCCAAGGCGATGAAGGGCGACCGCGAGAAATGTATCGAGGCGGGCGCGTCGGACTACATCACCAAGCCGGTCGATACCGAGCAGTTGATGTCGCTGCTGCGAGTGTGGATGTACCGCTAACGACCCACTTATGCTGGCGCAGTCCCGACCTTGTGCGGGCCTGCGCCAGCCTGGACACTGCCACCAATGACGACCATGCACCCCGAACGTGAAGACATCGAGATCGACCTGTTGCTGGAGGGCATATCGCGCTACTATGGCTATGATTTTCGCCACTACGCGCCGGCCTCGCTGAAACGGCGCATCTGGGCGGCGATTCGGATCGAGCAGCTCGCCAGCATCTCGGCGTTACAGGAGCAGGTGCTGCACGATCCCGCCTGCATGGAGCGTCTGCTGCTCTCGCTGACCGTCAACGTGACGGCGATGTTCCGCGACCCCGAGTTCTATCGGATTTTTCGGGAAAAGGTGGTGCCCCGGCTGCGCACGTATCCCTTTATCCGCATCTGGCACGCCGGCTGCTCCACCGGGGAAGAGGTCTACTCGATGGCGATTCTGCTGCACGAGGAAGGTCTCTACGACCGCTGCCGCATCTACGCCACCGATATCAACGAGCGGGTGCTGAGCCGGGCGCGCTCGGGGATTTTTGAGCTGAGCTCGATGCAGGAGTACACCCACAACTACCTGCGGGCGGGCGGCAAACAGTCGTTCTCCGAGTACTACACGGCCGCCTACGACCACGCGCTGTTTAATCCGCGGCTGAAGGAGCAGATCACGTTCTCACAGCACAATCTGGCCACCGACGGCTCGTTCAACGAGTTCAACGTGGTACTGTGCCGCAATGTCCTGATCTATTTCAACAAACAGCTGCAGGAGCGGGTCCACAATCTGCTCTACGAGAGCCTGGGAATGTTTGGGGTGCTGGGGATTGGTCGGGCCGAGTCGCTGCGCTTCACGCCGCACGAGCAGCGCTACACGGAGATCTATCCTGGCGAGCGCCTGTATCAGAGGGTGGTGTGAGCAATGGTTGAGCTGATTGTCGCAGGCGCATCGCTGGGCGGCCTCAATGCCCTGATGCAGATTCTGCAGCAGCTCCCGGCCGGGTTTACGACCCCGCTGGCGCTGGTTCAGCATCGCCAGCGCGACTCCGAGGGGCTGCTTGTGAATCTGCTACAATCTAGCAGTCGGCTGCCAGTTGTCGAGATCGAGGACAAGCTGCCAATCCAGCCCGGCTTGATCTATCTGGCGCCCGCCGACTACCATGTGCTGGTCGAGCCCGGCCACTTTGCTCTGTCGGTTGATGACCTGGTTTTGCACGCCCGGCCGTCGATCGATGTGCTGTTTGAGTCGGCGGCCGACTGCTATGGAGCCGCCCTGCTGGGCCTGATTCTCACCGGGGCCAGCCACGATGGCGCCCACGGCCTGCAGGCGGTCAAGGCCGCTGGTGGCCTCACCCTGGTCCAGGACCCGGCCACGGCGGAGTGCGCCGTCATGCCCGCCGCCGCGATCGCCGCAACCACTGTTGATTACGTTGTCGCGCTGATAGATATTGCGCCAAAGCTCGTTCAACTCTGTCAGCCCCAACTGAGGTAACGTCATGACCATCGAACAATCGGTGCAGATCCTGCTCGTTGATGACCGCATGGAAAATTTGCTGGCCCTGGAGGCGATTCTCGAGCCGCTGGGCCACCAGCTGGTGAAGGCCCAATCCGGCGCTCAGGCCCTCCGGGTTCTGTTGAAGCAAGATTTTGCGGCTATTTTGCTCGATGTACAGATGCCCGATATGGACGGCTTCGAGACCGCCAAGCTGATTCGCGCCCGCGACCGCTCACAGCACACCCCGATTATTTTTCTGACCGCGCTGGACACCAGCGACACCAATGTCTCGAAGGGCTATCTGGTGGGCGCGGTTGATTTTATGTTCAAGCCCTTTATGCCCGATGTGCTGCGCTTCAAGGTGGCGGTATTCGTCGAGCTGTTCAAAAAAACCGCCGAGATTCAGCTCCACGCCGCCGAGCTTGAGGATCGGGTGCAGGCCCGCACCGCCGACCTGACCATCGCCAACGAGTCGCTCCGCGCCGAGATCTACGAGCGCGAGCGGGCCGAGCAGGCCCTGCGCTTCCTGTCCAACGCCACCGCGGCGCTGTCGGCCTCGCTGGACTACGATCATACGCTGCAGGTGATCACGCAGCTGGCCGTGCCGTATCTGGCGGATACCTGTATCGTGGATATTGTGGCCGATGAGCAGTCGCCGCGCCATTTTGTGGTCGCCCACGCCGATGCCGAGCGCGAGGATGAGCTGCGCCAGCAGTTTACCAACTTCCACTTCGACTGGAATCGCCCGCACCCGGCGATCGCGGCCCTGCGCAGCGGAAAACCCCAGCTTGTCCCCAATATCGACGAGCAGGGGCTGGAGCTGTTTGGCTCCACCCCCGAGCAGGCCGAGCTGCTCAAACAGTTTGATTTCAAGTCGGGCATCTGTCTGCCGCTGCTGACCCGCAACACGACGATTGGCACGGTCGCCCTGCTCTACAACACCTCCGGGCGAACCTACACCGCCGCCGATCTGCCGCTGCTGGAGGAGTTTGGGCGGCGGGCCTCGCTGGCGATCGCGCACGCCTATCTCTACCGCGAGGCCCAGCAGGCGCTCCACGCCCGCGATCAGTTCCTCTCGATCGCCTCCCACGAGCTGCGTACGCCGATCACCGCCATTCTGGGCTATGCCCAGCTGGTCGAGCGGCGGCTGGCCCGCTCCAGCCAGCTTGAGCCGCGCAACCAACAGGCCCTACGCACAATGTCGGACCAGGCCCAGCGGCTCGATCGGCTGATCCGCTCGCTGCTGGATCTGTCGCGGATTCAGACTGGCCAGTTCAGCCTCGATCTCGGCGCGGTCGATCTAGAGGAGCTGGTCCGCCGCACCACCGAGACAACCCAACCAACCCTGACCCGCCACGAGCTGACCGTGGTCGGCGGGAATGCCCCGGTCCTGGTCCACGGCGATGAGCTGCGGCTGGCCCAGGTGCTGCAAAACCTGATTCAAAATGCGATCAAGTACAGCCCCGAGGGCGGCGCCATCACCATCCACCTGGCGCACGACGAGCAGCTGGCCCACGTGGGCGTGAGCGACCAGGGCGTCGGCATTCCCGCCGAGTCGATCCCGCAGCTGTTCAATCGCTTCTATCGCGCCAGCAATGTCGAAGACTCGCCGATCTCGGGGATGGGGGTCGGGCTGTACGTGGTCAAGGAGATTGTGATGCTGCACGGCGGCAGCATTGATGTCGAAAGCGTCGAGGGCCAGGGCAGCAACTTCACCATCCATCTGCCGCTCTACAACGCCGATTCGGCCGTGCTGGAGCAGACTGTCAAAAGCGAAATCTCAACCTTTGCCGAAGGAATAAAGGAGTAGTCGAATGCCCGAAACCTCCACAGCCTTGCCCCACTGGGACATGACCCCGATCTATCCCAGCCTCGAGTCGCCCGAGTACGCGGCGGCATTTACCGCGATCGTCGAGCGGATCGCGGCCCTCGAAGAGCTGTTTGCCGCCCAGGATGTCAAGCAGCGGGCCAGCAGCAGCGTGGACGCGAGTATTGTGAAGGCGTTCGAGCTGGTCACCAGCGAGTTCAACGCGCTGCTCGACGATGTGCGCACCCTGTCCGCCTACACCTCCAGCTTTATCGCCACCAACTCGCGCCACACCCTGGCCCAGGCGCGCATGAGCGAGCTGCAGGGCCACACAATGCGGCTGTCGCAGCTCAGCACCCGCTGGACGGCCTGGATCGGCTCGCTGGACCAGGCCGCGCTGATCGCCCAGTCGCCGCTGGCCGCCGACCACGCCTTTGCGCTGGAGCAGGCCAGCACCCAGGCCAAACACCTGATGTCGCCCGCCGAGGAGGCCCTGGCGACCGAGCTAAGCCTGAGCAGCAGCACGGCCTGGACCAAGCTCCACGGCAATCTGACCTCGCAGATTATGCTGTCCGTGGAGCTGGATGGCGCCACCCAGACGCTGCCGATGAGCGTGGTGCGCAATCTGGCCTTCGACCGCGACCGCGCGGTTCGCCGCCGCGCCTACGAGGCCGAACTCAACGCCTGGCAGGCGGTCACCACCCCGCTGGCGGCGGCGCTCAACAGTATCAAGGGCGAGGTGAATACGCTCACCCGCCAGCGCGGCTGGGCCTCGCCGCTGGCCGAGGCGCTGTTTCACAACAACATCGATCAGCAGACCCTCGACGCGATGATGACCGCCGCCCGCGAGGCGTTCGGCGATTTCCGGCGCTACCTGCGCGCCAAAGCTCGCGCCCTGGGCCTGGAGTCGCTGGCCTGGTACGACCTGTTTGCCCCGGTCGGGCAAAGCACAACGGTGTGGGACTATGATCAGGCGACGGCGTTTATTGTGGCCCAGTTCGGCACCTACTCGGCCCGGCTCAGCGACTATGCGGCGCGGGCCTTCGCCGAAAACTGGATCGATGCCGAGCCGCGGCCCGGCAAGCGCGATGGCGCCTTCTGTATGGGCGTGCGCAAGGACGAGTCGCGGATTCTGACCAACTATAAGCCGGCCTTTGGGGGCATGAGCACGCTGGCCCACGAGCTTGGCCACGGCTACCACAACTTCAATCTGGTCGACCGCACGCCGCTGCAGCGCTCCACCCCGATGACGATGGCCGAGACCGCCAGCATTTTCTGTGAGACGATTGTTCGCCAGGCCGCCCTGAACGACGCCGATCCACAGGAGCAGATCGCCATTCTGGACGCCTCGCTGCAGGGCGCCTGCCAGGTGGTCGTGGATATCTCCAGCCGCTTCCTGTTTGAGCAGCGGGTGTTCGAGACCCGCCGGGGCCGCGAGCTGTCGATCGACGAACTCAGCAGCTTTATGCTCGATGCCCAGCGTGAAACCTATGGCGATGGCCTGGACTCCGCCGCGCTGCACCCGCTGATGTGGGCGGTCAAGGGACACTACTACAGCGCTGGCCGCTCGTTCTACAACTATCCGTACATGTTCGGCCTGCTGTTCGGCCTGGGGCTGTACGCCCGCTACCAGCGCGACCAGGCGGCGTTTCGGGCCAGCTACGACGAGCTGCTCTCGGCCACCGGCATGGCCGATGCCGCCACCCTGGCGACCCGCTTCGGGATCGATATCCGCACGCCGGATTTCTGGCGCGCCAGCTTCGATATTCTTCGCCAGGATATCGACCGCTTTGAGGCGCTGACCCAGCCAGCCGCCTAGGTTTACAGATTGAGAGCGTAGGGGTACTACGGTATATTCCTACGCTACCCCTCTCTAATCACCTGGTTCCCCCCCCAGGAGGCATTGCCGATGCAGTGTATAATGTAAAGACCAATTTCTCAGCAAATACAATGATGTTCTCACTGCTGCGCTGACAGCTGAGATATTGTCCAAGAGGGTGTTGCCATGCATCGCAATCTCCGTACACGGCTGCTCACGCTGGTCTTCCTGGGCATTGCGTGTATAGCGCTGGTCAATCTGCTCACCAGCGGATTAAGTCTCCAGCGCGTGCGTAATCGGGCGATCACCAATAGCGGGCAGGCGCTCCAGCAAGAGAACGAGCAATACCTGCGCCAGTTTGTGAAAACCCAGGCCACCGTCACCACCCAGGTTCTTGAATCCGCCCAGCAGATCGCCCAAATCCTGGTTGATGCTCTGAGTAACCCACCAACTGATCGAACCCTGCCACCGCCCACGGGCGTGTTTACGACCACCGATGGCAGGCGCTACATTCAGGCGGCCACGACGATTTTAATTCCACCAACAGCTGGCGCAGCAGCGTTCGATGAAATTCAGACCAGCGCAACTTTAGAAACCCTGCTGCCTGCGGTGGCGCAGATCTCGCCAGCTATTCTGCGGGTTTCGTATATTTCCGCCAACGGTATGCTGCGCACAGTCCCGGCGGTGGTGCCGGTCAATGTCGCCGCCGACTGGATGCTCGAGAGCGATCTGGCCTTTCAGGTCGGCACGCCCACGGCGAATCCGCAAAAAACCCTGGTCTGGACGGATGTCCATCGCGTCTTTGCTGGCACTGAATATGTTATCTCGGCGGTCCAGCCGGTCTATCGGGCCGAGCAGTTTGCTGGGGTGGTGGTGGTCGACCTTAGCATCGAGGACCTGACCAGCTTTCTCGAGCAGTTGAAATTTGGCGCGCTGGGCTTTCCGGCCCTGATGACCGACGATGGTGTGCTGATCGCCGCCACCGAAATTGGCCAGCGCGTGCTGCTCGGGCGTTTGATCGTCAGCCGCGAGGATCGTGGTCAGGTGCGGCTTGATCAGGCCGATCCGGGGATTGAGCCGTTGCTGGTGTCGATTCGCCAGGGTGAGCACATCGTCGCGACGGTGACAATCAAGCAGCGCGACTATATGATGGTCTCGACACGGATTGAAGGGGTTGGCTGGAACCTGGTAATCGCGATTCCAGTCGATGAGATCACGGCAACGACCTTGCGCACGACCGAGGAGATCAGCCGGATCTCCACCCAGACCCAGCTGCTGGGCTTGATGATCGCGCTGGCGATGACGCTGATCATCGGTTTCGCCCTGCGCCAGCTGCTGCGCCGCCAGCTGCTCAATCCGCTCACCACCCTGATGCAGGCGACGCGGGCGATTGCTAGCGGTGATTTGCAGCCGATTACGATGCCCTTCAACGATGAAATCGGCCAGCTGGCCAGCTCGTTCAATACGATGACCAGTGCGCTCAACGAATCGCGGGCCGCAATCCTCAGCCAGAATCAGGATTTGGAGCGGATCGTCCAGGAGCGCACCGCCGACCTGCAGCAGTCGATCCAGCGCACCGAGTACGCCCTGGCAACCCAGCAGGATCTGCTCCAGACCCTGAACAAGGTTTCCAGTCCAATTATTCCAGTCATCGAGGGTGTGCTGGCCCTGCCGCTGATCGGCCAGCTCACCGCCGAACGCACCCACTTTGCCACCCAACAGCTGCTGGAGCGGATCGCCCGTGAGCGCGTGCATACGGTGCTGCTCGACCTGACCGGGGTGCCGGTGATCGATGCGCCCGCCGCCGAGGCCTTGCAAAAAACCGTGCTTGCCAGTAGCCTGCTTGGCGCCCACACCGTGATGGTCGGCATTCGCCCCGAGGTCGCCCAGACAATGGTGGCGATGGGCCTGGACCTGCACGATATCGCCACCGCCGCCGATCTGCGCTCGGCGATTCGCCAGATCATTCAGCGCGGCGGGCGCTAAACATTAAATTGATCCACGCAGATCACCAGGGAAGAGCAAAAACCGCAGAGCAATGCTAAAGCACCGTACGGCATGTCGTTGCCCAGAGGGCGCCCAACCCGCCGCTCCGTCGGCATTGCGCATTCCTAGCCTAAGATCAGATTGATCTTAGTTTGACAATGTTAGATTACACGGCAAAGGCGCAGGATTTTGGATGAAGATGGACGCTTGGTGGATAACGATTGGTGGAGGGACGCCATATATGGCGTCCCTCCCGCGAATACGTG
>DAOTUS010000496.1:0-3236 GCA_034437415.1 Herpetosiphonaceae bacterium | reverse complement strand
GCATCGAACAGACCCTCCGATTCAGACACTCCTGGCGAGACCACGACAGTATACCCGATCATGACGGCGGTCGCATTTCATAGAGATTTTTCCCTCCTGAATGGCCTGAATCCCTGATTGCATACCAATCCCGCAGAACTGGCGGTGCGCCGACGGGTGCGCAAACGGAATGTGAGCGTTGGTCCACGCACGCTGCTCGGCGCAGAACTCTGGGATAGTGGTCAGACCCTCGTCGCCACCGCCCGTCAATTGGGAGTCACTATCTACGATTACATTGCCGATCGCCGTAGCGGACGTATGGCACTCCCAGCCTTGGCCGATCAGATTGCGGAGCGGGCCAAGAGATTGACGCTGGGCGGCTCGTGGGAAGGACGACCAGAACGTCCAGCATGGAAGCCGGTTGAGGTTGCCGTGGGGCATGCGTAATGACGCTTGCCCCGGATTATTGAGCAGATACGTTGACCGTTCTGGTGCTCCTCACATGCCTACCCCAGCCACAACGGCGGCGCACGTGCCCGCAGACGTGCCCAACCCTGCCCCGACTTTTTAGTGCTCTCCAACATAAGGCGTCTGCGCTGGATCGATGACGCTTATTCGATACCTCCAACTTCAGCGCGTTAGCTCCTGGATCGTGGTGGAAGCGCCTTCGGCGGCCAATCGTTCCCGCTCGGCCGGATCAAGCCTGGCCTGGACAGCGGCGTTCAGTTCCCGGTGATCGCGCTCCTGTGTGGGACCCAGACGGATGCCTTGCTCGTGGCGCTGCGCCGCCGCGAACCCAAGCAAACGCGCCGCGTCTGCCCAGCACTCCTCGGCGATGGCGATGCGAGCGATCTGTTCGATCGCATCAGGCTGATACAAGCGCAGATCGTGCTCACGCACCACGTTCAGCGCTTCGACGGCCAGCCGCCGTGCCTGCTCCACATCGCCCGTCCTGAGCACGACGCCGGCTAGCGTTCCCAGTCCCTGGGCAAGTTCGCTGGTGAGACCCGTTTCTCGGGCGATGCGGATACCGTGGCGCAGGTGATCGATCGCCTGTTGATACTCGCCCTGACGCGAACGCAACTCGCCGAGGTTGATCTGGTTGAGAGCGATGCCTTGCTGATCGCCCAGAGTTTCGGCCAGCGCCAGCGCCCGGGTGGAGACATCGATGCCCTCGGTGAAACGGCCGAGAGTCCAGTACATCTGGCCCATATTGGTCAGGGTGATGCTTTCGCTAAATGTATTGCCGATGCTGCGGGCAATTTCCAGACTCTGCGCATAGGAATCCAGGGCATCCTGAAACTGGCCCAACTCGGTCGAGACCAGGGCTATGTTGGACAGCATCCGTGCCTCGCCGCCCTGATCGCCCAGGCTGCGGAAAACGGCAAGGTTGCGGCGCAAATACTCCAGGCTTTCCAAAAGGCGGCCCTGGGAGTAGGCCAACCGGCCCAAACCCTGTAAGATGTTGGCTTCGGCGAGCGGATCGGCGGCGGCCTGAGCGAAGGCGAGGCCGCGGTCCAAGGTGGACTGGGCGTCGCCATAGTCTGCCAGATCGAGCAGAATCAGACTCAGGGCGTAGGCCAGATCGGCAGCCAGTCCGGGCGTCAGCCTGGGGGCGTCAGCCAGCACCGTCCTCAGCCATTCCCGCCCCTCGTACAGGTACCCGCGCGTGCGCCAGAAGAAGCCCAGGTGCCGACTCAGTTCCCCCAGCGCTGGTGGCGGCTGCCGCTCCGTCCAGCGCAGCGCCGCCCGGATGTTGTGATACTCCTGCTCCAGCCGCTCCAGCCACGCCCCCTGCTGCGCGCCCGCGCGAGCCTGATAGGCATCGGCGGCCAGTGCGGCGAAGTATGCGGCGTGCGTCCGCTCCAGCGCCGGCAGTTGGCGCAGCGTGCGCAAGCGCTGCCGGGTATATTCGTGGACCGTGTCCAGCATCAGGTAGCGCTGCTCCTGCCCCCACAGCATCTCCTCTAAGATCAGGTGCTTGGCGTGCAGCGTTTCCAGCGCCTCCACCAGATCGACCGGCAGATCATCGGCCGCATTGCATACCGCCGCCGCCGATTCCTGGGTCCACCCGCCCACGAACATCCCGAGCCGCAGAAACACCTGCTGCACCGCCGGCTCCAGGCGGCTCACGCACCAGTCCAGGATCGGCCGGATGATTCGCGCCCGGCTATCCAGGCTGCGTTGCAGCCGACCCACCGACAGATGTTGATGTAAAAACAACAATAGATCCTCGGGCGCCAGCACGGCGCTGTGGGCGGCGATCAGTTCGATCGCCAGTGGCAGCCCTTCGACCAGTTGGCAGATTTCGATAATCGCCAGGCTGTTCTGGGGCGTAATGGCGAACGTGGGCTGGACCTGGCGCATGCGATCCACGAACAGTGCGATGGCCGAGTAGGTCGGCAGCGTCTCGAGATCGAGCGCCGCATCCTGGGGCAGCGCCAGCGGCGGCACCGCGTAGACCATCTCGGCCGGCACCTCCAGGGGGACCTGGCTGGTGATCAGCAGCCGCAGGCCATCGGTGCGCTCCAGCAGCGCCTGGAGCTGCGGGGCGGCGGCGCGCACTTGCTCCAGGTTATCCAGGACTATCAGCATACGCCGGGAGCGCAGGGCGGCGGCCAGGGTGTCCAGCACCGATTCGGCGCCTTGTTCAGCCAGTTCCAGGGTATGGGCGAGGGTGATCAGCACCAGGTCAGGGTCGGTCACCGGGGCCAGCGAGACGAACACGCAGCCATCGGGGAAGGCTGCGGCAGCCTGGGCGGCGACCTGGACGCTCAGGCGAGTTTTGCCGGAGCCGCTGGCGCCGACCAGGGTCAGCATGCGCACCGACTCATCGCGCAGGAGATCCAGCACAGCGTGTTCGGCGCGGTCACGGCCGATGAATGAAGTAGCGTACACAGGAAGTTTGGTGAGCGATGGTGTCATAGGTGTTCCTTCTCGCGCTTGGGGCATCTATCACGGCTATCATTATCATATCACCAATAAAACACCCGCCTTCAGGAGAGACGGAACAGCATAATTCGGAAGCCGCGCCACCCTCTTGAGCGTGAGACGGCTTCCAGGCGAAATCCAGAGGATAGCGGCTAGCGCATAATCAACGGCAGCGCCAGCTGGGAGAGCCGTCCGTTGATGATCACCCCCTCGCTATCCAGGGACTGCTCGACCGTGCCGACCGTGCCGGTCAGCACCACCAGCGCTGGACCACTGTGCAGCACTATTGGAATGATGATTGTGCCCTGCTGCTGGGCATTGCGCGC
>DAOTUS010000495.1:0-21468 GCA_034437415.1 Herpetosiphonaceae bacterium | reverse complement strand
ATCCAAAATCCTGCGCCTTTGCCGTGTAATCTAACATTGTCAAACTATACACATGCCTTATTGAAGGGATAAAACAGTGGCGAACATCCGTTTTCCCCTGCTTTATTGAGCAGTTACATCAATTGCGCCAATACGAGCCGGTTTTGCCCTACGTTAGCAGATTTCTCGCCAGCTACTAGCTGCTAGCCACTAGCTGCTAGCTACTATCCTAACGCCCAACCCCCGATTTGTCTTGTACAATAGCCCCACTCTCATGCGGATTACTGCACAATGCGCGCTGAATTTTTTGGCCAACTTGCCGACCCGCTGTACGCCGAGATCCTGTTTGATCGGCTGCCCGACGTGGTGTTTTTTATCAAGGATGCCGCCAGCCGCTACGTGGTGGTCAACGAGACCCTGCGGATTCGCTGTGGCTACGCGGCGAAAAGCGCCCTGATTGGCCGCACCACCGAGGAGGTGTTTCCGGCCGAGCTTGGCGCCAGCTACGCCCACCAGGACCGCGAGGTGATCGCCTGCGGCCAGCCAATTGCCGATCGGCTGGAGCTGCATCTGTACCCCAGCCGCGAGGCCGGCTGGTGCCTGACCTACAAAATGCCGCTGTTCGACCGGGCCGGGGCGGTGGTGGGGCTGGCCGGAATCTCGCGCGATCTGCGCGTCCCCGACCGTGAGGACCCGCAGTATCGCCGGATTGCCGCCGCGATTCAGCACATCCACGCCCACTACGGCGAGCCGCTGACGGTTGGCCCGCTGGCGGCGATCAGCGGCTTCTCGGTTGCCCAGTTCGAGCGGCATATCCAGACGATTTTCGGCCTCACGCCCAGGCAGCTAATCATCAAAACCCGCATCGAGGCCGCCACCCAGCTGCTGCGTGGCCCCGAGAGTGTCGCCAGCATCGCCAGCGCCTGCGGGTACGCCGACCACAGCGCCTTCTCGCGCCAGTTTCGCGCCGTCGTCGGCGTGTCGCCCAGCGAGTTTCGGGCCGTGCGGGGCTGAGTGCAGGCCAGTCTCGGCTGGTTGATTTTAGTCGTCTTTTAGGATTACCAACCCGATCAAATCCTCCCTTCGTGGAACCGTCAACCCCCGCTCGAATATGGTATGCTGCCACGCCTGAGCAAACCCACCCCCTGGAGGCGCGATCCAGGTGCTGCGCACCTCCTACGCCTCGCGCCTGCGCAAGGCCTTCGAGCCAGAGGATTTCGAGCAGCTGGTGCGCGTCGGCGGCCAGCAGGGCGTCTTCGACCAGCCGATCACCCAGATTGAGCCGCGCTGGATTCGGGCCAAGGCATGATCGCGGCCCAACTATGCCCGGCAGTGCCCCAGCATCCCTCGATTAAGCGAACTCTGGAGACTGTGCTATAATCCTCAGCCAACCATTGATGTTTAGACCCAATACCGTTTAAATAAGCGATTTCCCCCTCGCCCACGGTTGGGGAGAGGGGTGGCGCGAAGCGCCGGGGAGAGGGCAAAAGCTGGCTCGATTCCCTTATTTGAACGGTATTGATGTTTAGACCACCGCTATCCCACAGCCAGCCAAAAATCCAGCCAAACCGAATCGCCGACGACCCATCAAACCTTCATCAAATCAGGAGTCGCTATGCGGATCAATCAGGAGCGGGCCAGCCGTGCGCTACTGGTTCTCGAGTTCATCACCTCTACTCTCGCCCTGATCTACTTTACGATCAGCGGAGAGGACCCGCAGGCTCAGTTTGGCCTGACGGTACTCACACCGCTGGTGGTGCTGATGATCGTTGGCGCCTGGCGCAGATGGCCCTGGGTCAACCAGGCCAATGTGATTATCGGCACCCTCGTGACTGTGTTCCTGCTGGTCAATCCCGCCTCCGACACGAACTTCTCACCGATTGTTTTTGCCCCAATGGCGATTGCGATTGTCGTTACCAGCTCGACCTGGACCCTGGGAACCGCCCTCACCGTGATCGCGATCGTGATGCTGCGGGCCGAGGGACAGGGGCCGTATCTGCGGGTGGATTTTATCCTGAGCTATGGGTTTGTGGCCGGCTGTCTGTATATCGGGCGGCTGATCATGGAGCAGTCGCAGCAGGCGCTGAACGCGGCCCTAGGTATCGCCCACACTGAGCAAATCCTGGCCGAGCGGTACGCGCAGGAGGCCAGAACCCAGGCGGTCGCCCTGGAGAGCCGCGCTGAGGAGCTGAATCGGCTGCTGGAGACGCTGGCCGCGCTGGAGACGCCCGCAGTTGAGGTCGCCGAGCATGTCTTGCTGGCGCCAATTGTCGGCTACCTCGATAGCATCCGGGCCGAGATTCTGACCTCGCATCTGCTCCACGAGATCGCCGATCGGCGCATCCACACCCTCATCCTGGATATCACCGGCATGACCCAGATCGATAAAGGTGTCGCCCATAAGCTGCTCACCCTGGCCCGCGCCGTCAAGCTGCTGGGGTCCAGCGTGATTATCAGCGGGATTAGCCCGACCATTGCCAGCACCCTGATCAGCCTCGGCATCACCCTGGATGATGTCCAGATGGCCCCCAATCCGTATAACGCCCTAAAGCTCGTCGAACAGCACCATGATTTCTGGCTCGATCATCGGTAGTACGCGCCAGCCGTCGCTCGCAATTGACCTACCGAGCTCTTCTTTAAATGTGGTATACTATGGTCAAACCTTCTCCTCTCTCTTCTCTCACACCAGCGGCCCCGATTCATGCGGGCCGTTGGTGTTTTAGCGCTACTTTCCGCAACTATTTCACCTAGACCTAATCCCGTTTAAATACAACTATCTGTAGATATTTCCCCTCTCCAGCGCAGTGGAGAGGGGAGGTGCCGCAGCACGGGGGTGAGGTCAGCCATGCCGTCATACCGGCATATTTTGCTTCTAGTTTAGGGTGCTTTCGCTACCAAAACAGGCTTGGGACGCTTTGCGCGATTAATTTTACAGCCTTGGAGCGGCATAAAACAGCACAGTCGCTCTGGCAACGATCCCCTGGCAAAGCTTAAATAGTGTATCTTTTGATACATAGTTGTGGAAATCCACCGCCCTATACTATGATTAACCCGCCTTCAATCCGACCTCGTTCGTATAATTAACGTGTGTAAGTGAGGTGAACTATGGTCTCCGTTCCTGACCCTCTTGATCTTCCGGCAACCCCAGAAATCCTGCGCCACCAGGCGGTGCATGATGTGCTGGATGGGCCAGCCCTGCGGCGGGCCTTCAAAATCGCTGGCCATACGCCCTCGGCCCAGCGCTGGGGAACATTCCTCGATGTGCTGCTGCTCATCCTTGGCGCCGGGCTGCTGCTCAGCGGCATTATCTTCTTCTTCGCCTTTAACTGGGCCGCCATGCATCGGTTCGCCAAGCTCGGGCTGCTCCAGGGCAGCGTTCTCGTCGCCGTCGGCCTGGCGCTCTGGCTGGGCCTGGATCGGATCCAGGGCAAAATTATTCTGACCGTGGCCGCGCTGCTCTTCGGCGGGCTGCTGGCGGTCTATGGCCAGATCTATCAGACCGGCGCCGATGCCTACGAGCTGTTTTTATCCTGGTCGCTGTTCACCATCGGCTGGGTCGTGATTAGCCGCTTTACGCCCTTCTGGCTGATCTGGCTGCTGGCGCTCAATCTGACCCTGGTGTTGTACTGGGGCCAGGTGCTTGGCACAGATGTTAGTGCTCTGTTCGCCGCCATCTTTGCGCTCAACGCCCTGGCGCTGGGGCTGTGGGAGTGGGCCAGCCAGCGCGGCGTTGCCTGGGTCGAGAGTCGCTGGACGGTTCGCATCATCGCCATCATCATGCTGGGGGCCTTAACAGCTGCGACCCTGACCTTGATTCATGCCTCACCCAAAGAGATCGCCAGAGAGCCATGGCTGCTGCCGCTGTTTTTCGCGCTGATCGTGGTCAGCGGCGCGATGATCTACATCTATTCCTATCGGCTCTTCGATGCCTTTATGCTGGTTGCGGTCGCCCTCGCTGTCTGTATCTGTCTCAATACCTGGCTGGCCGAGGTGATCGACTCGGAGGAGGGCACGCTGATTCTGGTGGGTATGCTGGTGATTGCGCAGACCGCTGGCGTCGTCACCTGGATCCGCAATCGCGCCACTATCTGGGAGGTACAGCACCAATGAGTACACCAACTGTTCGTCAGGTATTGACCCAGCTCCAGGCCGAGGGTGTCCGTCTGCCCCCCTACGATCCGCAGCGGGTTTTTCGGGTCCAGCCGCCCGCCAGCTCGCCCTGGTATGTGCGGCTGTTCGCCGGGTTTGGCGCCTGGACCGCCGCAATTCTACTGGTCGCCTTTCTGTTTGTGGCCCGCATTGTCGAGAGCGAGGGCGTGGCCCTGGTGCTTGGGTTGATGCTCTGCGCTGGAATGCTGGCGCTCAGCCGCACCCGCTCGTCCAGCGATTTTGTCCAGCAGCTCGGGCTTTCGTTGAGCCTGGTTGGCCAGGTGCTGTTCACGTTTGGCGTGGCCGCGCTTTCCAATGAGACGAGTGTGGCCGCCCTGGCGGTGATTATGCTCCAGCTGATCCTGCTGGCCGGCTACGCCGATCAGTTCCATCGCTTCCTGTCCGGGCTGTGGATTGTCGGCGCCCTGCTGGCGATCCTGGCAAACTATTCCCAGTTCAATCTCATCCATCTGGTGATTGTGGGGCTGGCTGGCCTGATCACGGTCGTCGTTGTTTATGAGCTTGAGCTGCTGGTGTCGCGCTGGTGGGAGATCCTCCACCCGGTTGGCTACGCCGCCACCGTCGCGCTGCTGGGGCTGCTGGTGCTGCCGCTGCAGACCGAGCTGGCCATCCACTGGTGGGGATTCACCGCTGTGGCGCTGCTGGCCCTGCTCGGCGTGGTCATCTGGCGGATCGCCACCGAGCTGGCGCTTCCGCTCAGCCGCCTGCAGCTGGCTACCATGGTGGTGCTTGGGGTTGGCCTGACGATTTTGAGCGTCAAGATGCCCGGCGTGGCGGCGGCGCTGCTGGTGCTGGTGCTGGGCTACTGGCGCAGCAATCATATTTTGCTGGGCCTGGCGGGGGCGTTTCTGCTGTTTTATATGGGCGCCTACTACTACAGCCTTGAGCTGACGCTGCTCAACAAATCGCTGCTGCTGATCGGCACCGGCGGGCTGCTGCTGACCCTCCGCGCTGTTTTACTCCGGGCCAGGCAAGAAAGTCGAGGTATCCAATGAAACTCCGGGCAATTGTGCTGTGGCTGACGCTGGCGGTGGGGCTGGGCGTCGTCAACTGGCAGATCGTCCAGAAGGAAGATCTGGCCGCCAACGGCCAGGTGGTGCTGCTCCAGCTGGCCCCGGTCGATCCGCGCTCGCTCTTCCAGGGCGACTACATGCAGCTGCGCTACGCCCTAGTCGACCAGATCAGGGAGCCGGAGCTTGGGCGGGGTGGCACGCTTGTCATTCAGCTGGATGGCCAGCAGGTTGCCAGCTACAGCCGCCTGTATCAGCCCGGCACAGCGCTGGCGGCCAACGAGCAGCTGCTGCGGTATCACGTCCGCAGCGGCGCGGTCTGGATTGGGGCCGACTCGTTTTTCTTCGAGGAGGGCCAGGCCGCCGTCTACGAAAATGCCCGCTACGGCGAGCTACGTGTCGATGCAAGCGGCAACTCAATCCTGGTGGGGCTGCGCGACAACACCTTTAAGCCGCTGGGGCGCTAACATCGGTATAATTAAGCATTAATTTTAGCGAAGGGGTTTTAGGAATGTGCTACGATGATCAGGCCCAGCCGCCAGTTCCGCCAGGGAGCCGTGGCCCCGCCCACGGTGAAGATCTTGTGCTGACCGCCCAGGATGGCACTCGGTTTGCCGCCTACAGCGCCACCGCCGCCCAGCCCGCCGCCGCCTATGCGCTGATCTATCCCGACATTCGCGGGCTGCACAACTTCTACAAGCAGCTGGCCCTGCGCTTTGCCGAGGTTGGCATTCCAGCGCTGGCGATCGACTACTTCGGGCGCACCGCCGGGCTGACCAGCCGCGATGACACCTTCGAGTACTGGCCCCACGTCCAGCAGCTGAGCCTGGATTCGTTCACGCTTGATGTTCAGGCCGCGATCGATTGTATCCACAGCAAATCCACCCCCGCCGTGGCGATTTTCGTGGTGGGATTCTGTATGGGCGGCTCGTTTACCCTGCTGACCGGCACCAACCCGGCGCTTGGCTTTGCCGGGCTGATCCCGTTCTACTCCGGCCTGACCCGCGATTTCGGCGGCCGGGGCACGGTGCTGGAGAACGCGGCCCAGGTGCAGTATCCCGTGCTGGGGCTGTTTGGCGGCGCCGATGAGGGGATTCCGGCCAGCGCCATCGCAACCCTCGATGAGCAGCTGGATCTGGCCGGGGTCGAGCATCGGCTGGAGATCTATCCGGGCGCGCCGCATAGCTTCTTCGACCGCCGCGCCGAGCAGTACGCCGAGGCCTCCGCCGATGCCTGGCAGCAGGCGCTGAGCTTCATCGCGGCGCATACCATCCGCTAGAACGCTGGGGATCGGAGATCGGGGATCGAGGAAAACAAAACAGCCATCCACGGCTGTGAGCGGCGGAGCCAACAGTTGTGTCGGCCCCGCCGCTCGCATTTTAGAAGCGCAGCGACAGACAGCTCAGCCCGCCATCCATCTTCTGAAACTCCGCCATCTCCAGGGCGATCACCGGGTAGCCCAGCGCCTCGATCGCGGCTCGCATGCGGGGAAAGCCCGCCGCCAGCACCACATAGTCGTTGATCCGCACAAAGTTGGCGGCATACTCCTCGCCGTTGGGCACCAGAATCAGCTCATATCCCTGGAAGGCCGGGTGATCGGCCAGCGCGCCAACAATCGCCAGCTGGTTGTTGCCCAGATAGCTCAGCCCGCTCTTGAGGTGCAGCAGCCCTGGAACCCCGCGAATATCCACGCAGGTGGCGGCATAGCCCTGGCGGGCCAGCAGATCCGCCAGCTGCTGGGCGCCCGCCGCATTGGTCCGCTCGGTGATGCCAATCAAAAAGCCACTGTCGGTCTGGCAGATGTCGCCGCCATCGAGGGTGCCCGGCGCCACAATCGTGCTCAGGCTCGGATACAGCGAATCCAGAACCACCTGCATGCTCTCGGCCTCGCCGCGGCGGCTCTCGGCCCCAGGCCGGGTCAGAATGGCCCCGTGGAGGGTCAGAATGGCGGTATCTTCGACGAAGGTGGAGTCGGGATAGCGCTCATCGGCCTCGAGTCGAATCAGCGTGAGGCCACAGCGCTCGAGCGCGGCACAGTAGCGCTGATGCTGCACCAGCACGCGGTCAAAATCAGGGGTGCCGAGGCTAGCACTGGTCAGGCCAGCGGCGAAATTTGGGCCTGGAGCGCGGACGATCGCGGATTTAAACATAGCGGCATTTCCTCTTAGATTTGGATGGTTGCACAGGGCAGCGGCAACCTGGTGCCGCCGTCCTCGCTATGATACGCGATAATGCTCAGGCCAGAGCACTACGCGCTTTTCGAGATGATCCAGCATCTGTAGCCCATTGGAAAGCGCCCTAAGCCATATACTCCTGAATCACCGCGATCAGCCGATCGGCCTCGGGCGGGGTGTAGTCGGGCGACTGGGTCAGATACAGCAGCGTGAACGGCTGCGTGACGTGCAGATCGGCGCCGGACACCAGCTCGAAGGCCACCGCTGGCTCCCAGGCCGAGGGTGCGGCGGTCAGCGCGACGATGTCTGCGAGCGCGGTGGCGGGGGGATAGTGGGGCAGCTGCAGGGCACCGCTGGCGAAATCGCCGCGCTGCATGCAGTAGGCCGGGATATCGATATCGCGGCGGTTGGGGCTGTAGACATAGGTCAGCTGGTCGATCCAGCGACAGGCCAGCGCAAACAGCAGAAAGTTCCCCGGCGTGAGGCGCTGGCCCGGCGCGTCGGCGATCGCGCTGCGCTGCGCGATCGGTGTATCGAGCAACGTGGTCAGAACATAGCCCGGCGTGGTCTCGCCCATCCCCAGGTCGGCGTGCCAGTCGACGTGGACCACCGTGAATGGGGTGGCCAGGCTGCCGCGCTGAATCCGCTCGCGCCAGTCCAGAAAGACCTCGTGGTGGTGCGTCAGCGTGCGCCCAGGCAGTGGTTTTTCCCGATCGAGGCCGCAGCGCTGCTCCAGAAACTGGCGGACGCGCTCCTCGGGCCAGGGCGTGCTGGCCGCCACCGAGGGTCGGCTATTCGGCTTGAACAGCGGACGATGATCGAGGAAAAAATCAAGATCGATGTCAAGAATCCGCATCGCCGATCCCTTCAATACCCGTCTGGCAGCACAGGCTGATCGCGCCACAAGTATGCCCCACCGCGCCACGCTCTACGAATGCACCGCCGCCGCCTGCTGCTGCAGATAGCGCTCTGCCTTGAAGTTCGAGGATACCTGCAGTGGCTGCGCGAGGCGCTGGCCTTGGTCGAGGCGCGGGTGGAATAAAGCGAAACCAGGGCCAGGCCCTGGTTTCGCACATGCCCGGAGATCAGCGGGGTAGCTAGCGCGCTCGGCGGCGCCCGCGAACGCCCACACCGAAGATCAGCGCCGCCACGCCCAGCGCCGCCAGCACGACAGTCCAGCGCACCGACTCAGCGGGGGCGCCCGTGTTCGGCAGGCCGCTCGGGATCGCCGCTGTCGCCGTCGGGGCGGAGATCGGCGTCGCCGTCGCGGCTGGGATATCCGTCGCCGTCGCGGCTGGGATATCCGTCGCCGTCGGAGCGCTGCCCACGGTTGCCGTCGGGGCTGGGGTGTGGGTCGCCAGTGGAATCGGGCCCTCGGTTGGAGCCGGAATGCTTGTATTCGGCAGGGCCGCAGCTGGCGCACATGGCGGGCTGCTGAAATTGTTGTTATCAAGGGTCACGGAGCCAGTCTGGGCCAGGGCGCGGCCGTTTAGGCGGGCGCCGCTCTCCAGGCTGATCGACGTGGAAGCGAGAATATTGCCGAGCAAGGCCGTGTTGGTGCCCAGCGTGACCGAGCTAACCGCGCGCCACCAGACATTGCACGGGTCACCGCCCAAAACATTCGCGGTGCCTGAAGTAATCAGATCGCTCGCTGACTTGAAAATCCACACCCCGGCCCCGCTGAGGGTCAGCGTTCCCGACAGCCTGAAGGCATCCGCACAGTAGACCCCGGCCACTAGGTTTTCGCCAACCAGATCCTTGATCCCGGCATAGGTCATCGTACAAGGCTGATCGAGCACCGTGAAGGCAGCGGTGCTGGCGATCTGAGCGGAGGCCGCGTGCGAATCGCCAGCGTGGATCGTGCCTGGCGGGCCAACGACACCTGGAGGAAAGCCTGTGATCGCGGAGCCAGGGCTGACACCCAAGTTGCCAGGGATGATCGTCGAGCCAGTATTGGTCACGGTCTGCCCCGCCAGCACCGAGTAGCTCGCCGCTGCGCCAAGGGTTGGTGATGTGGCCGCGAGTGGCGCCGCCGCCACATCGAACGCGGAGACGAGCAGCGTGGCAAGCAACACGACACTTAGGCAGATGGCGCCGAGGCGCGTGGCACCTCGGGTCGGATAGTGGGTGTAGAACATTGGACTCCTTCGCAATAATGTATTAGCCATTATACGGGCAAACCACAATAACGTTATAGTAAGTATCAGAAAACGCCAGACCGCCGAGGCGAGTCTGGCGCTGCGGAATAAATCGTGCGAATCAGCGCTGGCGGGCTTTTTCGCCGCCAAGATTAACGGTCAGGAGCATCGCGCTGGGCATACTGGCGCGGACGCTGTGAGCGACACCGGGATTCAGCACCATAACCTGATTCTGCTCCAGCACATGCTCGGCATCGGCGACCTGGATCCCCAGCGCCCCCTCGAGCACATGGATTGTGACCACGCCCTGGGCAACATGGTCGGGCAGAACCCCAGCGGCATCAAAGGCAAACAGCACCATGGTCACCGGAGTCTGGTGAAAGACCGTAACCTGGCGATGGCCGTGGGGCGCCGGGTGATCCTCGGACCGCAGCTGCTCCAGCGCGGCCGCAAGATCGAGGACCTGGCTGGCGCTGATGGCGCGATCGGCGGGGTGTTGGCGGAGACGGCTTTCATCGGCGGGAACGGATTGCTCGGTCATATAAGAACCTCCAGAACGACGGATTCGTAGCTCCGCCGCAAATAATAATAGGGCACCGCAGACGAGCAGAGCGCTATGCAGCGCCCTCGCTCTGGACGGCTGGCGGCACCGGAGCCAAGCGCGGCTCGGCTGGCGCGCCAATCGGGCGCAGTGCTGGATCGTTGGGCTGCTCACGGGCACCGAGCGGGGTGGCGGCAGCGAGCTGGTGCTCCAGGCGCCGGGTTGTGCGGTAGCGGTGGATACGCCCAGGGATCGTGATCAGCGCGACTAGCAGCATTCCGCTCACCAGCGCGACCAGCAGAATCGCCCACAGCGGGAGCACCCCGGTCTGCCAGCCGAGAAAACGGATCGTGATCAGGGTGGGGTTTTGCACCCCGATGATCGCCAGCGCGAGGACGATCAGCCCGGCGAGTATGCCAAACAACCATTTCATGGTTAAACTCCTAAATTGTAGGGTCAACTAAATTCATCACAATATCTGAAACAAAACCCCGATTCTGATGGAGCGATTAGCGGGCGCCGACGGGGACACGGATAGGTTGGGGGACGCTTGTGCAACGGTGTGAAGGACGCCGGACCATCAACTTAACTGTTCTATAGCAGATAGTGCGCCATGGCTCTGCGGGCGCTGTGAACAACCCCGACATACCTTGCACAGCCAACCGCTCGTGTCGATACAGATCATCGGATTGCACCTGGGGCTCGCCCGATTATCCCCAGGCATAAGTAGCAACCATGTCCCCAAAGCCCCAGAGCATGGTCCTAGGGCGGGAGTAGTACTTGGAGAAAAATGGGTGATCCCAAAAGGGGTAGGAAGTACGTTACCCAAGCAGGAACTTTCCGCTACAATAGACTTAAGAACAATTAATTTCCTTCCACCTGCCGCCGCTGCCGTGTGAGAGCAGCGGAACAGCTTCAACCCACTCACACTATCGTCAAACACTCAATCACGAGGGGGCGCCTATCGAACCAATTCGACGCACGACTGGCATTTTTTAGCTGTATATGGAGACGGGTATGGCAACCCTAAAACAACGGGCAGGACTGCACCGTTTTATCTTTTTGTGGACGCTGATTGGCCTAGTCTTAACTGGCGTGGACTGGTCCTCGGCCCCACAACCAACTCGTTCGGTGATTATCCAGGGCGCCTCTGACGCAACAGTGGCCCAGCTGGTTCGCACCGCTGGCGGAACGATCGTTGGTGAGCTGACGAGCATTCGTGGCTTCGTCGCAACAGTTCCCGACGATCAAATCAGCACGCTGACTGCAGCGGGGCTACGGGTCACCCCCAATCAGACGGTCGAGCAGGCCGCCGAGCCAAGCTCCAGCCACGCCGCCCTGGCTGCGGCAAGCCGACCACCAGAATCCCCACTCTATCCCTCGATTGTCACCGGCGCCGACCAGCTGCATACGCGGGGAATCACTGGCACCGGCGTCGCGGTCGCGATCATCGACTCAGGCATGCCGGCGATCAACCACAGCTGGACGCAGCTCACGACCAACACGCTGGCCTACACCAACGGCAATCGAAACATCATCTACAAAGATCTGGTCACGGCAGTGCCGATCACCAACAGCTCCGACCCGAACGGCCACGGCACGCACGTGATGGCCAGCATCGCCGACGGCCGCACGATCACCGGCGGCAACCGGCTGGGCGTCGCTCCCGGCGTCGATATTGTGGTGGTGCGCGCGCTGGATGCCCAGGGCCAGGCACCCTACAGCCGGGTGATCGCCGGAATCGAATGGGTGATCGCCAACAAGGATCTCTACAACATTCGGGTGCTCAATCTATCCCTGCAGGCCCCCGTGCACGGTCCCTACTGGCACGATCCGCTGGCCCAGGCGACGATGGCGGCCTGGGAGGCCGGGATTACGGTCGTGGTTGCCTCGGGCAACTATGGGCCCGACCCCGCCACCATCACCGTGCCCGGCAACGTCCCGTATGTGATCACGGTTGGCGCGATCAAGCCGGGCGCCTACACCAGCAATGGCGTTGATCAGCTGGCGGTGTACTCCTCGGCGGGGCCAACCGAGAGCAAGTTTGTCAAGCCCGATGTGGTCATCGCCGGATCGCGGGTGATCGCCCCGATGCCGGTCGGCAGCACCCTGGAGCCGCTAGCGGGGCTGGTCAAAGAGAAGGCCAAGCTCAAGCTCGGCTCGGCGATGTCGCAGGACCAGCTGAACTACTATGCGCTGAGCGGCACCTCGATGGCGGCGGCGGAGGTCAGTGGCGTAATCGCGCTGCTGATCGAAGATGAGCCAGCCCTATCGAATAACCAGATCAAATATCGGCTGGTTAATACCGCCGAGGTTGCGCTGGACGCCACCAACAATCCGGCCTACTCGATCTGGCAGCAGGGCGCCGGGCGGGTGCAGCCGGTGGCGCTGGTTGATGGAACCACGACAAATAGCGCCAACGCCGGATTAAACATCACGCTCGATCGCGATTATCTGAATGGCACCCACTATTTTGGCACCACCGAGTACGATGAGGCGACCGAGAGCTTTTATTTTAGCGGCCAGCCGATTGGCGTGGGCACCTACAACACCTGGGCCGGGACCTACAACACCTGGGCCGGAACCTACAACACCTGGGCCGGGTCAACCAGCGTGTGGAACAGCAGCTATCCGTCCTGGACTGGCAGTCTGGCCAACGACGATCAGACGATTTTCATCCCGCTGCTGCGCCGTTAAGTTAAAACGACCGTTGGTAGTTTAATCGCACAACGCACTGTCATGAACGTCGGTTCATGGCGGTGCGTTATGCGCTGTGAGGTTCTGGCAATGAACATACTTCAGAGCAATCTTTCGACACCGCTAACCCCCCTGGTTGGGCGCGAGGAGGCGGTGGCGGCGCTGGGGCAGCTGCTGCAAAAGGATACAGTTCGGCTGATTACGCTGACCGGGCCACAGGGGGCCGGCAAAACCCGGCTGGCCATGCAGGTGGCGGTGGAAGTCCACAGCCTGTTTGCCGATGGGGTTACAGTGGCGATGCTGGCCGCGCTGAGCGAGCCAGATCTAGTTATGTCGACAATTGGCCACGCCCTCGGGGTGGCCGACAACTCCAGCCGCCCGCTCCTGGCGGTGGTCAAGGACTACCTGCACCCAAAACAGCTGCTCCTGGTTCTGGATACCGCCGAGCAGGCCATCAACCACGGGCAGGTGTTGAGCCAGCTGCTGGAGATGGCCCCCAACATGAAAATCCTGCTGTCCAATCGCAGCGCCCTGCACATCCCCGCCGAGCATGAGTTCAAGGTCGCGCCGCTCGCGCTGCCCGATCGCAGCGACCTGCCGCCGATGGAGCGGCTCGATGAGTACTCGGGGATTCGCCTCTTCATGGAGCGGGCCAAAACCGTCAACCCGAGCTTCGGGATTACGCTGGAAAACTCGGCGGCGGTGGTCGAGATCTGCGCCCAGCTCGATGGTCTGCCGCTGGGGATTGAACTGGTGGCCGCCCGCAGCAAAACCTACTCGCCCCAGGCGCTCTGGCAAAGCCTGGCGGCCTACCTGAATTTCCAGTCGCCCGGCGCCCGCCATCAGTTCGAGCGCCAGCAGACCCTGCGCGCCACCCTGAGCTGGACCTACGACCTGTTTGCGCCGCCGGAGCAGCAGGTCGCCAGCCTGGCCGGGGTTTTTCCTGGCGGCTTTACCCTGGAGGCGCTGGCCGCCATCGGCGCGTTCGATCAGGCCGAGACAGCGCCGGAGAGCGCGCTCGCCAGCCTGATCGAGAATAGCTGGATCCAGCGCCAGAGCAATGCCGCCGGGCAGCCGCGCTTTGCGCTCCTCGACCCCATCCGCGAGTACGCGCTGGAGCGCCTGCCCGATCACGCCCGCCCGCTGCGGATCTATCAGCGCTGGGCCGACTACTACCTGGGGTTGGTTGCCCAGGCCGAGCCGGAGCTGACCGGCAGCCAGCAGGCGCTCTGGCTGGAACGGCTGGCCGCCGAGTACGCCAATATTCGGGCCGTGCTGCGCTGGAGCATCGATCAGGGCAGCGAGACCAGCCTGGGGCTGGCGGCGGGGCTGTGGCGCTTCTGGCTGATGCGCGGCTATGTTGGCGAGGGGCGGCGCTGGATGGAAACGGCGCTGGCGCAGCATCCCGCCGCGCCGATTACGCTACGGGCCAAAGCCCTGAATGGCCTGGGGACGCTGGCCTCGGTTCAGGGCGACTATCCGGCGGCCAAAATCCACCTCACCACCAGCCTCGCCCACCAGCGGACGCTGGGGAATATCCAGGGGGCCGGCTTTGCGCTGAACAATCTGGGCCTGGTCGCCAGCGAGCAGGGCGAGTATCGCCAGGCCGCCCGGCTGCTGCGCCAGAGCCTGACCGTCTGGCGCTCGCTTGATGATGAGCGCCAGATTGCGATTACCCTGAGCAATCTTGGGGTGCTGGCGATTGAGCAGGGCGACTCTCCCGAGGCGGCCAGCTATCTGGAAGAAGGCCTGGGCATCTGGCGGCGGCTGGACAATCCCTGGGGCATCGCGATTGTGCTAATCAATCTGGGCGAGGCGGTCTACAATCAGGCCGAGATCGCCCGAGCCAGCCAGCTGCTCACCGAGGGCTTAGCGCTCGGTCGCCAGGGCGGCGACACCCGGCTGATCACCTCGGCGCTGATTACGCTGGGCTACATTGCGATTGCCCAGCGCCAGTACTCGCCCGCCCGTGCGGCCCTGGCCGAAAGCCTGCTCCTGTGCCACGAGGGCGGCAACATGCGCGGCCTGGCCCGCACCCTGGAGGCCAGCGCGGGCTTGCTGGTCGCCCAGAGCCACGCGCAGCAGGCCGCCTATCTGCTCGGCGCCGCCGCCAGCCTGCGTGAGACGATTGGCACGCCCCTGACGCCCGCCGACCGCCCGCGCTACGATCAGCTTATGGCAACAATTCGCACAGCCATTGATCCTGCGCTATTCGCGGAGGAATGGGCCGCCGGCCAGACCGCGCCACTGGAGCATGTGATCAACAACGTGTTTGCCGACCAGGCTGCTTGAATGTTTCGCTGCAGATGAGAATATTGCCCAAAATCCGCCCTCCTGCGGCGGCGAACCAGCGCATGGCCTGCCCCAACGCTGTTTGTCACAATCGCGACATGCGCTATAATCTTAGCGCGGAATCTCCATCCACATAATTAGCAGGAGGAACACAGTTCATGGTCACTCCACTCCGCGACTTTTTGGAAATTCCTTACGATCAGCTCGAAGAGCTGAATCTCGAGGTCAAGGCTCAACGGCTTGCTCGCACCCCTGCGGATAAGCTGTGTGAGGAACGTATGCGCTACCTCAACGACGAGAAGCGTATCAAGGCGGTTACCGTCTGCTTTTCGGATCTTGAGGGTCGGTTGCATATGCTTGACTATGATAAGAAGTTTCTTCTTAAGTCAGCGGATAACCTGACCTTTGACGGCTCCTCAATTCGGGGTTTCTCGCAGCAGTCCGAGTCGGATCTGCGGCTGGCCATCGACTGGGCCGCGTTCTACTGGCTGCCCTCCGATGTGTTCGGACCTGGCAAAGTGCTGGTGTTTGGCGAAGTCCAGGAGCGCGACGGCACGCCCTACAGCGCCGATCTCCGCTCACGCCTCAAAGCCTATACCCAGGAGCTTTTTGACCGCAACGGCACCGTCTGCAACGTTGCCAATGAGATCGAAGGCTTTCTGTTCAAGGGCCGCCACGCCGAGCAGCAGTACAACGAAACCCGCCAGTTCGAGTTCATCAACACCGGCGGCTACTACAACTCGCTCCCCGGCGATCCGCTGCGCCTCTTCATTGATACCGCCGCCGAAGTGCAGCGGGCAATGGGCTTTGCCAACGAGAAAGATCACCCCGAGGTGGCCCCGTCACAGTTCGAGATGAACTACTCCTACACCGAGGCTCTGATCGCCGCCGACCAGATTTTGCTGTACAAGCTGCTGTGTCGCCAGGTTGCCCACCGCCTGGATATGAGCGCATCGTTCCTGCCCAAGCCCGTCACCGGGGTCAACGGCAGCGGCATGCACACCAACATCTCGGTTTCGCGCAACGGCACCAACGTGTTCTACGATGCCACTGGCCAGGATGGCCTGTCGGCCGAGGGCTGGGGCTTTGTCGATCGCATTCTGACCAGCGCCAACGATATCTGTTTGATTCTGAACGCCAGCGTCAACTCGTATCGCCGGCTTGACCCGCACTTTGAAGCGCCCAACCAGATCAAAGCGTCGGCGATCGACCGTGGCTCGATGGTGCGCATCCCCCTGGGCAACGAGCGCTCTGCGCGGGTTGAGGTGCGCTCGATCGCGCCTGACGCCAACCCCTACATGGCAATCTACACCTTCCTGAAGACCGGCATCGATGGCCCGCTTAACCCGTCCATCCGCCAGACCCAGGAACTCTTGCCCGACAACATCTACGATGCGATTCAGGCCTTCCGCGCCAGCACGTTTGCCGCCGATCTCCTGGGCGATTCGGTGCAGGGCCGCTATGCTGATCTCAAACAGGTCGGAGCCGACCGCTGTCCGCGCAAGCTGGGCACCCTGATCAAATCACCTGAAGTCCAGTTCCACCACGAAGTAACCAACCAGTTCTTGTGGAATAAGTTCTAGCTCCGAGTCGATCAGCTCTAATTGATGGCATTCCGCAGCAAACCCTTTCCTGTTGTGTGGCAACACATCGCAGGAAGGGGATTTTGTTCCTCTCGGCCCAACGCCGCCGTCAACGAACCAGCTTAGCCGGCTGGTGATGGTGATCGATGGCGCCTGGGTGCGCCTGGGGCCTCCGTGCGTGAAGCGTGCGCAACGGTCATGCTATAATAAATCAAAATCTGCGAGGAGGACGTTGTGGCCCGTTTCAAAGATGCTGCCAATGTCTGGTCAACAATTAAAGAACTTGATGTTCGCGATATTCGGGAGCAGGCTGAACAACCCTGTCGAATCGCCCTGGTTGGGCAGGCTGGCATCGATCGTGACCTGCTGGCCCGGTCGCTAACCCAGCCAGCGCTGCGTTTTCCTGCCCGTGATGGGGCGGCGCTTGATGTGCTGGATATTCCGATGAACCGCGAGCGCGGCAGCGATGTCAGCCGGGCCGATCTGGTCCTGCTGCTGCTGCACGGCGACACCGCCCTGAGCTACGATGAGTTTCTGGCCTACGAGAAAGTCGCCGTGCTGCCAACGCCGCTGCTGCTGGTTGTGGTTGGCGGCAGCAGCCTGCCGCCATCCAGCGCCAATGTCCCGGCGCCGGACTGGGTGGCGACCCCGGCGGTCTTTTTAGCCAGCCTGGACGATATGATCGCGGTCCGCAAGACGCTGGCCAGCGCGATTGTGGCGGCCCTGCCCGAAGAGCTGCACCTTCCGGCCGCCCGCCGCCTGCCCGGCCTGCGCGCCGAAGTGGTCCACAACCTAATCACGAACGTCGCGCTGAGCAATGCGACCTTTGCCTTCACCTCGGGCATTCCCGAGATGATCCCGGTGCTTAACCTGCCGCTCAACGCCGCCGATATGCTGGTGCTGACCAAAAACCAGGCGATTCTGGCCTACCGGATTGCGCTGGCGATGGGCGCGGACGGCGATTTCAGCGCGATGATCAAGGAGCTGCTGCCGGTGATTGGCGGCGGGTTTCTGTGGCGCCAGCTCGCCCGCCAGCTGGTTGGGCTGATCCCCGGCGTTGGTCTGCTGCCCAAGGTGGCCGTCTCCTACGCTGGCACCTATGCCACCGGCATCGTGGCCTGGCGCTGGTACGAGCGGGGCGAGCTGCTCAGCCGCGCCGCGCTCCAGAAGACGCTGCAGGAGGCCCTGGTTGAAGGCCGCGCCCGCGCCCGCGCCCTGGTGCGCACGAAATCTAGCCCCAGCGATGCCGCTGATCCCGCTTCAGCGCCGAAGCCGCCGACACTTCGGCACCGCATTGCGGAGCGGATTCGCCGGCTGCTGCCTAGAAAACGCAAGCCAGCTGTCACTCCGCCTGAATCAGCCGCAACGGTCAAATCACTGCCCCTGGATTCGTGATCTCCGCCGGAATTAATTGGGGCGGCGGGTTGCGCGGATTTCGCTGACTGTTGCTGACTTACTAAAGGATTGTACGTGGAAACATTCGTCATCGAGGGCGGCCATCGTTTAAGTGGCACAATTACACCTGTCGGAAATAAAAATGCGGCCCTGCCTTTGCTGGCAGCCTGTCTGCTGAGCGATCAGCCGCTCACCCTGCACAACGTCCCCGACATTGGCGATGTGCGGGTCAAACTTCAGATGCTGGCCGGCCTGGGCGTGGAGGCAACCTGGCTCAGCCCCAGCACCCTGCGCCTGCACGCCGCCAATGTGACCAGCTCGCAGCCGGATGCAGCCCTGGCCAAGCGCATTCGCACCTCGATTTTGCTGGCCGGCCCGCTGCTCAGCCGCACCGGCAAGGCGGTGCTGGCCCGCCCAGGCGGCGACTCGATCGGCCATCGGCGCCTGGACACCCACTTTATCGCCCTACGCTCGCTGGGCGCCTCCCTGGATGTCACCAAAGATGCCTATGAGCTTAACACCAAGCGCCTACGGGGCACCACCCTGTTCCTCGATGAGATGAGCGTGACCGGCACCGAGCAGGCCGTGCTGGCCGCCGTGCTGGCCGAGGGCACGACCACGATCTCTAACGCCGCCTCCGAGCCGCACGTGCAGGACGTCTGTCGCTGTCTGGTGGCGATGGGGGCGCAGATCAGCGGCATCGGCACCAACACGGTCTCGATCCAGGGCGTTGATCGGCTACACAGCGCCGAGTATACGCTCGGCCCGGACTATATGGAGGTCGGCTCGTTTATCGGCCTCGCGGCGGTGACCCGCAGCAGCCTGCGGATCGCCAATGCCCGCCCGGAGGAGCATCGGATGACCCGGATTATGTTCGGGCGCCTGGGGGTCCACTGGGACGATGACGGGCAGGATATTGTCATCCCCGGCGATCAGGAGCTGCGCGTCCAGGACGATCTGCACGACGTTGTGCCCAAAATTGATGATAGCCCGTGGCCCGGCTTTCCACCCGACCTGATGAGCATTGCGCTGGTGATCGCCACCCAGGCCCAGGGCACGGTGCTGATCCACCAGAAAATGTTTGATGGGCGGCTGTTTTTTGTCGATAAGCTCCTCGGGATGGGCGCGCGGGTTATTCTGTGCGATCCGCACCGGGCGGTGGTGGTTGGTCCGGCCAAGCTCTATGGCGAAAAGCTCACCAGCCCGGATATTCGGGCGGGCATGGCCCTAGTCATTGCCGCGCTGTGTGCCACGGGAACCAGCGTTATCTCCAATATTGCCCAGATCGACCGTGGCTACCAGCGGATCGAAGAGCGCCTATCCGCTCTCGGCGCCCACATTATTCGGCAATCCGCCGACTAAGATCTTCCCATGAACTCCTGGCCACGCCGCACGAGCGGCGGCCGGGAGCTTCATCTCTGATCATATGAAGGAGTTTCGCGTGGCAAAAGCAGAGCAACGCCGACGTATATTAATCGCCGATGATGATCCAGGCATTCGCACCCTACTGTGCGATGTGTTTGACGAAGAGGGCTATCAGGCTGACCCGGCCGAGCACGGCGGCGAGGTGCTGGCCAAACTCACCAAAGATCATCTCTACGATCTGCTGGTGATGGATGTGCGCATGCCTGGCCAGGATGGCCTGACTGTACTTGAGCAGCTGCGCAAGTCCGGCATCACCACGCCCGTGATTATGATGACCGCCCACGGCACGTCGTCGACCGCCATCCGGGCGATTCAGATCGGCGCCTACGACTATGTGATCAAGCCGTTTGATGTTGAAGAGGTGACGCTGGTCGTCAAGCGCCTGTTCGACCATCAGCAGCTGGCCTCGAAGGTGCGCGAGCTGGAAGAGCGCACCTTCGACCCCCGCGACAAGATGATCGGCAACAGCCAGGCGATGCAGGAGATCTATAAACAGATCGGCCGGGTGGCCCACACTGATGCGACGGTGCTGATCACCGGCGAGACCGGCACCGGCAAAGAGGTGATGGCCCAGATGCTGCACAGCAACTCGGCCCGCCGCAACGGCCCGATGATCAAGGTCAACTGCGCCGCGCTGCCCGAGTCGCTGCTGGAGAGCGAGCTGTTCGGCCACGAGAAGGGCGCCTTTACCGGCGCGATAGCCCAGCGCAAAGGCCGGTTCGAGCTGGCCCACAAAGGCACCATCTTCCTCGACGAGGTTGGCGAGATGACGCTCTCGACCCAGAAGAAGCTGCTGCGAATTCTGCAGGAGCGCGAGTTCGAGCGCGTTGGCGGCACCATGACGGTGCGGGTTGATGTGCGCGTCATCACCGCCACCAACCGCGACCTTGAGGCCGATGTGCGCTCGGGGAGCTTCCGCGAGGACCTGTTCTATCGGCTGAACGTGATCACGCTGCATCTGCCCGCACTGCGCCAGCGCCACGGCGATATCCCGCTGCTGATCGAATATTTCCTGGATAAATACCGCTACTCGCCAGCCTCGTCGCCGGCGCGGATCTCCGAGGAGGCGCTCGATCGGCTCAACGGCTACGAGTGGCCGGGCAACATCCGCCAGCTCGAGCACGAGATCGAGCGGGCGACGATTCTGGCCCGCGGCGGGGTGATCACCAGCGAGCATCTCTCGCTGACCCCGGTCGGCCGCTCGGCCCTGCAGGTCGATGTCGCGGCCCGGCTGCGCGAGGGCACCGGCCTGGCCGCGCTGATCAGCGATGTTGAGCGGCTGGCATTGCAGGAGGCGCTGGATCAGAACGAGGGCAGCCACGAGGCGGCCGCGCAGGCGCTCCAGCTAACGGTCGTCGAGTTCGATAAAAAGCTCAAGAGCCACAAGATCGGGGCGTAGCGATTAGCCCTCACCGGGGTGCCCTCTGGGCCGCTGCGACAGCCACCCCTCTCCACGTGCGATGGAGAGGGGAAGGAGTCTCGGGATTCAAACAACAGCCGCCGGGCCACAGTGTTTTGTGGCCCGGCGGCTGTTGTTTGGGCTATTAGACGCTTATTTAACCTCGTTCGGCCCTTTCAGGCGGGTCCAGCCACCCTTTTGGAACGTCGTGTGCAGCTCCTCCATGTCGCGCCATGGCACCTGCAGCGCGACATGGCCGCACTTCCCACAGATTAGTGAATCCAGGATCACACGCTTTCGCCACCCGAACCGCCAAGGCTGCACAATCAGCGCCCAACCATTGGCGCCAGGCATAATCCCTCCGGCCTTGCCATACACCTCGGTCGCGCCACACACGGGACACACACCATTCCACATTCGCCTACTCCTTTGATTTAACCGCTGCCACCCACTCCGTGAGGCGCAGCTGCGATGTTTCCTTCCAGGAGTTCGTCACAGATCGAAGGGCGTATCGGGCGGGCCATCGCGCAGGAGGGTCTGGACGAGCGCCGCCAGGTTGGCGGGCACCAGCCGGTCGGTCGCCGCGGCCAGCTCAGCGGCCGTCCACCAGCGATGCCCGCCAATCAGCGCCTTTTCATTCTCGGTGAAGCCCGCCGTGTCAATCG
>DAOTUS010000494.1:0-16556 GCA_034437415.1 Herpetosiphonaceae bacterium | reverse complement strand
ATCCAAAATCCTGCGCCTTTGCCGTGTAATCTAACATTGTCAAACTATACACATGCCTTATTGAAGGGATAAAACAGTGGCGAACATCCGTTTTCCCCTGCTTTATTGAGCAGTTACATTGAACAGCACATACCACACGCGTGCGCCAAGCAACCCCACCAGGAAAAGGACGAGCGGCAGCCAGTCGCCAACCGTCGTATCCACACCCACACGTTTTGCCATGCGCTGGACGGTCTCATTGCTCAACCAAAAGGCCAGAAGCACGGCTAATCCAAAGCTACTGAGGGCAAACGGGCCAATTGTCGTCAACGGCATCATACTGATGGGACTCCATAGGTATACGCAGCGCATCGAACATTAGGGTATTTTCGGCAGCACCGCATCCAGGCTCGCGTCCAGCACCGAGCGACTCATGGGGCCGAGGTAGTGCGCCCGAACGATGCCGTCGGCATCGATGAAAAAACTAGCGGGAATGGTGATCACAGTGTAGGCGCGGGCGGTCGAGCCATCATCAATGACGATGGGAAAGGTCAGACCAAGCTCAGGCATAAAGGGTGGCAGCACGCTGGCTGGTTCGCGCATATTGACCCCGACAATGGTGAAACCTTGCGCGGCATAGCGATCATACATGGCTTGCATGGTCGGCATTTCCGCGCGGCATGGGCTGCACCAGGTTGCCCAGAAATTAATCAGCACCGCTTTTCCGCGCAGGTCACGCAGACGAATATGCGATCCATCCGGGGTTAGAAGGTCGAAATCAGGCGCTTGGGCACCCACACGTGGCGCAATCTGACTGCTCAGCGGCCCCCTTGACTGCGCAGCGGGACGACCAGAACCCTGGCTGCCCATGATAATCCAGATGGCGCCAAGGAGGGCGATCAGGCCAAGGAAGAGCCGTGGATGCCGCTGCACGCGGTTAAGCAAATGGTTCATCGGTCATTTTCAATCCATACTTTTCCAGGCGATAGAGCAGGGTATGCCGGGTCAAGCCCAGCAGCTCCGCCGCGCGGGTTTTATTGCCCTGCGCCTGCACCAGCGCCTGGCGAATCAGCGAAATCTCAACGGCCTCCAGGTTAATGCCCTGCGCTGGCAGGTGGACCAGATGCTCATCAGCAGCGTGATTTTGAAGGATGGCTGGGAGATGCTCACGGTCAATGTCAGGCCCAGTGGTCAGGGCGATGGCGCGCTCGATGACGTGCCGAAACTCGGCGAGGTTGCCGGGCCAGGCATAGTGTTCCAGCAGGTGGACAGCAGCCGGTGTGACGCTGTTCTCCGGCGCCAGCGCCCGCAGGATCCGCGGGATATCGCTGGCCCGATCCGCCAGACGTGGCACATGGACGGTCGGCAGCGTGAGCGGTATGCTGAGGGCGGCTTCGGTCGTGATCAGTACGCGGGGGCCATGGGTTCGCCGCCGGACGACATCCGCAATCGTGGTCCAGACGTCTGGCGGAAGGACATGGGCATGCTGCACCAGGACGCTCCCCTCTCCCGCTCGGCTCCAGACACTCTCTTCGTGATCCGCAGCAAATACCTCGGCAAGCTGGGGCGTGGCGTGGAGAACCCGCCCGTCAATCGTGATGAACGGGGCCGCACTGCGCTGGCTGATGGCATGGGCAAACTGCGCCAGCGGGGTTTTGCCAACCCCGGCCTCGCCCTGTAAGACCAGATCATAGCCAAAACTGGTGAGGCTGGTAATCTGATCGAGACACTGCTGCCAGGCCGGATGACTGCCGATCAGTTCCGGGGCCACACCTTGCCGGACGAGCTGGCGCAGGCGGCGCACGTCCTGTTGCAAGGCCATGCGCTCCAGGGCGCGTTGAATTTTGAAGGTCACGTCTTCCACATCGAAGGGCTTGCGGAGATAGTCGGCGGCGCCCAGCTGCATGGCTTCAACCGCCGTCGATACGGTTCCATAGGCGGTCAGAATAATCACCACCACCTCCGGCCAGCGTTCACGCAGTCGGGCCAGGGTGCCGAGTCCATCCATCCCTTTCATCTTAAGATCGAGCACGATCAGATCGGCCGGGCTCTGGGTCATCTGGCTGAGGGCTTCCTGTCCGCTGCTCGCTACCAGCACCTCGTACCCGGCCTCGGTCAGGGCTTCTTTGAGCACCCAGCGCATATTGACTTCATCATCAACCACCAGCACACGCTTGGTCATGGCTCCACCTCCAGCGTCGCGGGAAGCTGCACAGTGACGCAGGTTCCGCCAGCAGCAGGACTCGTAATCGTGATCGTCCCGCCATGTTCCGCGACAATCTGGGCAACGACGGCTAAGCCCATCCCGGTGCCCTCATCACGGGTGGTAAAAAACGGATCAAACAGGTGCTCGCGATGCTGGGGTGGAATGCCACTCCCCATATCGCGAATGGTGATCGCAACCATTTCATCCTGTAGCGTCGCTCCGATCCGGACGCGCTGACCGGAAGCGCTGGCCTGGAGCGCATTAAGCACGATATTCAGCAGGGCCTGCCAGAGATAGTCCCAATCAGCCCAGAGCACCAGTGCCGATCCATGCTCAACGGTAAGGGTAATATGGTGTTCAGCGGCGAGCGGCGTACACGCGAGGACAAGCTCCTGGAGGAGCGTGTCAAGGTCAAGCGGACGCCGCTGAAGCGGTCGGGGATTGGCATAGTTAAGCAAGGCGCCGATTAAGCGATCAATCCGATCCGACTCGGTGGTTAGAATGCGGGTATGGTCGTGCAGCTCAGGACGATCCTGGAGTTTTTTGTGGAGCAGTTGGGTGGTTGCCCGAATAATCCCCAGCGGATTGCGTACTTCATGGGCAAGCCCGCCCGCAAGATGTCCCAACCCGGCCATCCGTTCAGCCCGCCGGATGTGTTCGGACAGGCGCCGCCGGTCACTGATATCTTCGACCACCACGACCTGGCCGATCCGATCACCAGCACTGCCATGCAAGGGCGACCGATGGATGGCCAGGGGGCGGTTGTCAAGCGTCAGTTCGTGGTATCCGAGGGCTGACGGGAGGGTGTCGGCGGCGTCCTGGGTCGGAACCAGGATTTTCGCAACCGGATTTTGCGGCTTGAAGGTCGTCCCCTCGACGGTGGCCACGCCAACGGGCAAGCTGGTGAGCACATCATCAATGTAGCTGCGCAAGATGTCCGCCTGATGCCGGTGATGGCGTTCAGCATCGGCCAGCATGCCGGTCAGTCCGGCCACGATCAGTAGGGTGATCATTTCTAAACTGTTATCCAGAACCTTATTGGACATCGGCAGATCCAGGAAAAAGGCATGGGGCAGATACACCAGCGCCGTGAACAGTGCCGTGAGCGTCCCACCCCGCACTCCCCAGATCACGGCCGCGATGCCGACCGGAAGATAATATAAACTGCGATAGATCGAATGATACGGCAGCAAGTGGATGCTGGTGAGATAGTGGAGCGCGGTAATGCCGATCAGCATGCCACTGACCGCGATGCGTAGCCAGCGCCGTTGTTGGGCCATCGACAGCTGGATCAGGACGGTCGATGGCGATCGCTGGCGAAATGACCGGTGTATGTTCATAAATCCTCCGCTGGAAACCCCGTAGCGTGCTGCCCTGTGTCTGGCCAGATCCCAAGCATACCCCGCGTTCCCCATGCTGGCAATCGTACGCGACTGCAGAGGGTCGTCGCGGCCGAGAATGGTGCTGGAGCGCAGCAAGAGCGACACATGTGTGTGAAATGCCACGCCCAGGGTTCACCCGCAGCGATCGTCCCTTCAGCAGCTTTAGCCATTTGCGCGATCTGTCGGTTTTTGGTACGGGCGGGCTGTCCACAGGCACAGGGGCTGGTGGGCAGCGGTGGGTCGGCGGTGGTGAGGGTACACAGCCCGGTCAGCATGGCATTCCCCAGCGCGTGGATGGCGGGGAGGACATGCTGCTCCAGATCGGTCAGGGTGGCCGATGCGGCGAGGACCGCCTGGCAGACAGGGCGGATCACCGTGGCCAGCTGGTCGGTCATGCGCGTTACCAGCTAGTCTACGAGGTCAGGGGCTGTGGTAGGATTCATGGACGTCTCCGTGAAAGCATAGCGATTGTTCGTGCAACCACAATCCTACCAGTCTTCAGCGGAGGCGTTTTCTTTCATGACAACTCTTGCTTGCACCCATATTGCTAGTACAGCCGGGCTTCAATTAATCCATTGTTTACAGCCCCTCGCCGGTGTAGCCGCTGGTGATCGCCGGACAGGTGCTGGCGCTCTCGCAGCTCACATCGCTGCCCAGGCTGTTGCTAAAGCTGGTGCGGATGGCGGTGTTGTTTTCGTCGAAGCCCAGGGCGAAAATGGTCTTGGAGCTGTGATTGATGATTGTGAGATCGTTGAGACTGCCATCCAGCGCACTGTCGCCAGCGACGCTGCTGCCCAGGCGCCCGGCGCCCGCCACGAGCCGCAGCCGGGTATTGTTGTTGAGTCCGCTGTCGAGGACGCCGTTCTTGTAGACTCTGAGTGCCTTGTCATCGAACGAGATAGTGACGGTGTTCCAGGTATCGAAACTGGTAGACGCCGGTCAGCGCCGGGCTGATACCGTTGAGTGCGACCTGCATCCGGCCGCTGCTGGTGATCGAGACATTGAGTCCGTAGTCCTGGCTAGAGTCGGTCGCGATGATCGCCATCGTCTTGCCGGAGGCCGGCCAGCTGTCTAGCTTGACCTTGAACGAGAGGGTGGACGACAGCCAGGCGGTCTCGTAGGCGATCGTGCCGATCTCCAGATAGTCGTCGACGCCATCGAAAGCGACTGCCCGGTCGGTGCCGGAGACCACTGCGGTGGCGGGGCAGGTCGTGCCGGTGCAGCTGGCGGCCTCGCTCTCGCCCGAGGCCGGGCTGTAGCCGCTTTTGCGGTCGACATCCTCGAAGCGCAGCGCCACGCTGGGGTCGGCCACCGCCGGATCGCTGGCCGTGGACTGGCCGATCAGATGGCCGTGCACGCCCTGGCTGGTCAGCGTGTTGGTGATGCTGGCCGAGTAGCTCAGGGCGGCGCCAGGGGCCACGATCAGGTCGTTGGGGTTGTAGCGACCATCTTTCAGGGCGCTGATCTCGGTCGCCGAGAGGGCGCGGTCGAACAGCGCGACCTCGTCGATCGAGCCCTTGAAGTAGTTGTCGAGCCGGCCAACCCGCAGCGTGCTCACGGCGTAGGGCACTTTGCCCGCCAGGGCCGAGCTGGCGGACTCGACACCGTTGATATAGATGCGGAAGGTCGCGCCATCGTAGGTGCTGGCGATGTGATTCCAGGCGTTGCTGGTTAGCACCACGCCGCTGGTCGACATGCTGTTCCAGCTGGTGCCATCACCGAAGCCGACCTGCACCCGGCCGCCGCTGAACATGTAGATGCTGGGCGCCCGCTGGGCCGGATTGCCGTTGTCGTAGCCCACAATGCCGTGGAAGGACGTATCGCTGCTGGTTGGATACACCCAGGCCGCCTCGGTGAAGGTCGTCAGGGCATGGCTGGTGATGCTTTCGAGATAGTCGTTGCTGCCGTCGAAGCTGGCGGCGCTGCCGTAGCGGCCAGTCTGGGCGGCGCTGGGGCAGGTGGTCACACTGGCGCAGCTGAAGCTGAAGTCGCTGCTGGCGCTGTTCGAGAACACCGTCGCGTCATCGACCTCCTCCAGGCGCAGCAGGGCCAGCGGTGCGTTGGTCTCGCTGACATCCAGATTGCTGAACTGCACCAGGTTGTCGATCAGTGAGGCGTCGGTGGCGACCCAGGGGTTGAAGCCGTAGACGTACTCCTGCAAGTCGGTCAGGCCGTCATCGTCGACATCGCCGACATTCGGGTCGGACCAGATGCGGGTGGTGCCGCGGGTGCCGTTTTCATCGAGGCCGTAGCTGATCAGCCAGCCGGTGGTGCTTTCGGTCTCGTCGTCCAGGCCGTCGGCGTCGCTGTCATTGAGCAGCGGGTCGGTCTCCAGCACCAGCTCGCGGGCGTCGTCCAGGCCGTCGGCATCGCTGTCGGCCAGCAGCGGGTCGGTGCCCTGGGCCAGCTCGTAGGTGTCGAGCAGGCCGTCGCTGTCGGAATCGCGGCTGCTGTCGTTGGGGTCGATGCCGCCCGCGGCGGCGTTGAGCAGGCCGTCGCCGTCGTGGTCCTGCTGGGGCGGGAAGGCCAGCGCACCATCGTCATTCCAGCCCAGCCCGTAGAAATCGGTCAGGCTGTCGGGGAAGATATCCAGCGACTCGCCGGCGCCGACGTTGAGGTAGGTGTAGCCGCCAAAGGTTTCGACGCTGCAGTTGATCGGCGTGTACTTGAACCAGCAGCCGCGGAAGGGCAGCTGGTAGGCCTCGTTGACATACAGCTCGCCGTCGAACGAGCGGTTGATGCCGGTGCCGATGCTGGACAGCGCCAGCACCGTGGTCGACGAAGCGATGCGGTTCAGGCGCACCTGGTTGTTGCCGGCCGAGACCCAGTCGCCGCTCATCTCGCTCTCGCTGACCGAGGCGCTGCGATCGATCGGCGCGCCGTCGATCGTGTACAGGAAGGCGGCGTGTCTGGCCTGGGAGGCTGTGGAGTCGCCGCCGTATTTAATCGTATTGGTGATATCGATCGTGTAGGAGATGCTGTTGCTGACGACAAAGCCATCCTCGGGCGTGGTCAAGGTGCGCCCGGTGATATCCAGGTCTATCCGATCCGAGGAATCCATATTGGTCACGATCAGGTCCACATCGTAGAGCAGCTTGGCCAGCTCCTCGGTCATACGGTCGGTCACGGATTTCTCGCCAAGCAGGAACAGAACCGCATCGACGGTATACAGGATCATAAACAGGAACGCGAAAATCGTCCCGATCACCGGAATGTATTCCAGCGCAAACATCACAATCGTGATGATCGTGCTGGCGAGGGTGTAGGCGGTATAGACCGCCAGCGCGATGCTGCCGCCCTCGCCGGTGGTGATCATCTTCCAGAGCACGGAGCCCTCGGTGGTGAGAAAGATGATCCAGGGCACGAGCGCGCCAAGCACCAGGCCGAACTTGCCGACCGCCTTGAAGCTCGACACAGTCGTCGACTTGAGCACATTGGCGATCCCGATGCCAGTTTTATACAGCGTGTAGAACTTGTACATCATATTGGCCATGTACAGTCCCACGCCAACAATGGTGGCGGCGTTGAGGATGTAGCTGCCAAGCTGGAGCATGGCATCATCGCCAGTCGCATAGCCGATCGCGAAGATCACCGCACCTACCGCCAGCCCAATCGTGGTCACGGCGATCAGGCCATGCAGGGCAATCGTTTTCTTGTTCTGCAGCAGCCGCTCGAACGAGAACGTGTACTGGGCGAAGCCATTTTTATAGGCGTGGTTGACCAGGCTCCAGAAGCTATAGGCGCTGTAGCCGGACTTGGAGTACTTCCAAACGGTGCCAATTGTGTCTGTAATCATGCCGAGATAGGCGTAGCCAATATAGGTAAAGCCCTTGCTGGTGCCGGAGGCCCAGCTCGGCGTGTAGCTGGACTCAGGGGTATCCTCGCTCTGGGTCCAGAGCAGCTGGCTGTCCGCATTGACGGTCTCGGACATGCCCTGGAGCAGCGCGGCGTAGTAGGCTTGCGCCCAGATCTTCTTGCCGCCGATCTCCTCCAGGCTGGTCTCGGAGCTGTCGCCCTGGAAGAACTCATCGTCCTCAACCAGCGTATCCAGCAGGGTCAGGTATTGCTCGGTGTCGTAGTTGCCCCAGGCGCCGTCGGCGTACTGGTACGGCGCCCAGCTCATGGTTGCCTCGGTGATCAGCGGCACCAGGTCGGCGTCCATGTCCAGCGTGATCGCGTTGGAGGTCACCACGCTGTCATCGACATTGACCGAGCGGCTCTGGTGTTCGCTGGCAAACAGCAGGGTCGGGTTGGTCTGGCTGGCGTAGGGCGTGAAGACCGTATCCAGCAGGTCGCTGGTCTGGGTGATCGTCAGGTCGTACACGTAGTCGTCGTTGTGATCGTAGCTGAGGGTTTTGACCGCCAGGTCGTGGTTGGCCGCGCCGCCGGCCCAGCTGTCGAGGCTGCTGGCCAGGTTGCCGATCGTCACGTCGCGCGAGCCGTTGGAGGAGCACACGCCGCTGCCGTTGATGCTGGAGCAGTCGCGGCCGCGCAGGAAGGTGTTGCTCATGTTCCAGCTGGCCATCCACAGGTCGGTGTCCAGTTTAAGGTTGCTGTCCTCGCTCGGATTCTCGTAGACGATCGCCGCGCTGGTGCCATGCTCCTCGGTCACGGTCAGGCCAGCCAGGGTCCAGTCCTCGTAGTAGGTCTGGATGATCGAGAAGGTGTCCTCGCAGGTGGTGAGATCGCTGGTGTCGTCGCATTCGTCGCTGAGCATCTGAACCAGCCAGACCAGCCGCACTTCCTGGGCGGCGCCCCAGGTGGCCACGGCGTTGTTGCCCTGGCTCGGCTCGTACAGCATGCGGGCGGCAAAGCCATCCACGCCGCCGTCGGTCTCGTCGGAGATAAAGCTCAGCGGCAGGTAGGCCAGCAGCTCACCCACATCGGTGCTGGAGTCGTACACGCTCAGGTCGTAGCGATCGATCTCCGTGCTGTCGAGCCAGTCGTCGACCGCCATCGCGGTGGTGCGGGTGGTGCCGATGTAGGCACTGTTGACCGGCAGGTTGCCGTAGTGGCCGTCGGTGTAGGGGATGCGAATCTGCAGCATCGGCACCAGGCGGATGTCACCGTTGTCGGCGTTGGCGTCGGTGCTCTGCAGCGTAGTGTTTTCGGTGGTCTTGAAGGTTGTGGTGAGATGGCGGGTGACCTGACCAGCAGTATCGCCCTCCGGCCAGTCGAGCACGGTGCCATAGTAGTTGATCTGCGCGGAATTGGTCGGGCGCAGCTGGAAGTCAACATAGATTGCCGCCGGGGGCAACCCCATTGATCGCCTGGACATCCACGGCCTGCCAGGCACCCAGCCCCAGGCGCTGCGCAGCCTTGCCGTCGATCATGCGCAGGGACTGGGCTTTGGCCGGGCTGCGATCGGCGCCGCTCCAGAGACTCAGCTCCACGGCATGGTTGGGGGTATCGATCGCGCCCTCCAGCCCAATCCGGTCAATCGTGGGAGCGCGTCCGGCGCTGGTGATCGCGGCGGCCGGATAGGTGGTCTGCGCAATCGCGGCGGTGTAGCGGTAGCTTCCGCTGGCACCGGCCAGCTGCCAGGCCCGCTGAACCGTCGCGGCGGGCGAGTCTGATCGTTCAGCACCGATCAGAACGAAGGGGAGTATAGCGCAGGCCGCACAGACCAGTAGTGTGAGACGAACTAGGTGGAAACGGCGAAAACGAGCAAGCATAGCAGCCTCCCAGATAGCAAAGGTTGGATGAAACCGAGCCAGCGATGATGTATTCCTGCCCGAAAGACCGTGTATGTCCTATGCAGCACGAGGCTCAAGAGCCGTAGAGCGGGGATGCAGGATCAGGATGCTGGCAATGCGCCTGAACCGCTTAAGCGAGGACCGCCGCGCGACCTCGTGATAGTGGCTGTGACAGATTTGGTGAGGGAAAGTTTAACAAATATGCGCCGTGCTGTCTGTAGTACGAATTCTATTTTTGGGTAGTACATGTTCGCTTTTGCGCGACGGCTATTTGTCGTTTGCCAAATAACTTGGCGGTGACGGCAGATAGCCTGTCGCACCGATTGCGCTTGCCGCGGACATCCGTTTGCCACATATTATGGTTCTCCCTCGCTTTTGGTGCTGATGGTTTCCCATCGCGGGTAAACATCCACGTTGGGGAGCGCACCTCCAGCGCAAATATCATCCTGGATCACCAAACCAGAGGGAGAACCCATATCATGGCAGGGTTTCGCGCTTCAGCAGCGTCGATGCATGTCTAGAAATGGACGCGGCTGTGGCGCGATCAGCAGGACGAGCCGCCGTCCGTCGGGGAGCTGGGGTGACCGCTGCGCTACCTGCGCACAGAGGTCGGCCAGATCGCGGTTGAGTTGCCGGTCATTGAAGGGCCGCAAGCGCGACCAGGTTGTATGGGCATAGCACGCTGGAAAATACTGATCCCGCACCCACATGCCGAGATTGACCAGCGCCACTTTCACTAGTTCAGATGGGGGATATTGAGGCCAAATGCAGCCTTTTGGGGGGTTAAGCAAAGAAGGCCATGTACGGCGGATGCGCTCGAACGGTTGGCATGGTATACGTGCCGGTGGGGCATCGAAATCTGGCACAAAATTCTGAAAAGTGGCTGTCACATTGAAGCGAAACAATTGGCCACGGCGGATCGATTGGAGCGCTGCCTGAGCGTGTATAGTGTGATTGCGTGGCGGATCCAGTATGCCACAATGCTGGCCCGCGCCGTGCCAGACACGGCGTGTACGGTCGTCTTGGAGCCGGACGAGTGGCAGGCGCTGTATTGTCGCATCCAGGGCACCGCAATCCTGCCGCCGACCCCCCCAACCCTACGGACGGTGGTGCGCTGGATTGCCCAGCTGGGGGGCTTTCAAGGGCGCACCGGCGACGGTGAACCGGGTGTTACCGTGATCTGGAAGGGCTTCCAGCAGCTGCGTGGATTGACCGAGATGTATCGCATTCTGCGCCCTCCTTCCTCCAAAATCGCCCACTCAAGAACGAACATATGTTCTGGGTGAGGATGCAGATCCCGCCGAGCAAACGAGCGGGCAAGCGTGGATAGATCATAGGATTCCTTTATTCCGCCGTCTCTCCATCAGCAAAGAAGTCGGGCGGCAGGCTCTGCAGGTGCTCGAAGACCATATCGCGGACTGGCTGGTCGGCGCAGGCGAAGGAAAAGCTCCAGGCGTCGATCTGCAGGGTCGCATGGACGCCGGCGATCCAGAAATCGGCGATGTAGCCATCGATCGTGTCGATGACCGCGGGCGCAGCAAAGCCGTAGGTCGCCGCCAGATGGGCGAGGACCTTGAAGAAGCCCGCCTGATCGAGCGGGTCGATCTCGACCGAGGGCCACTGGTTGCCCTGCCAGTAATATTTAAAAAATGTCAGCATCGATCTTTCGTGATCTTTGTACACGATGTGCTGATCGTTGGCTGAGCCTGTCGAAGCCAAGCGTCTGGGCTTCGACAGGCTCAGCCAACGGAAACACCTGCTCTTCATGGAATGTGTGACGTACCCCTAGCGCCCCCAGTCAACCTCCGACTCAGGATCGACATCATCGATCAGGGTGGTGGTCAGGCCGGTGAGCGGATCGTACAGGCGCAGGCTGGCGCGGTCGCCGGGCAGACAGACGAAATTCGCATTCTCGCAGTACACCACCGCCAGAACAGCGCCCTTGGGCGCCCAGGCGGCCGCGCTGGCGTACTCCAGGCCGGGCGCCGCCCTGGTCTGAACCTCGATCGGCGTCCCGATATAGTCGAAGATCTGCGGCTCGCCGCTGGTCTTGATCGCGCTGATCGTGGTGGTGCCTTTGGCCCCGGCGCTGGCAAACGCCGCCCAGGCACCGCCAGGCTGCGCCCGCACACTCGTCGGCACGACATCAAACACCACCCCGATTGGCAGCGTCCCGCCATTGATCGGATCGATCTGCTCCAGCGTGCTGAAGTCGGTCAGCACGCGGTAGCCAACAAAGCCAAACGCATAGATTCTGGTGCCATCCGCCGACCAGAACGGCGCATACATCACCCGGCGCAGGTCGGGGAAGCCGCCGTTTTGCACCGGCGCGCTCACCGGGGTCCAGCCGTTGAGCCCCTGGCGATTGACCAGCGCCAGGGTGTTGAAGCCCTCGTTGACATCGCCAATCTGGGCGGTGACGTAGGCCAGCCGCTTGCTGTCGGGCGCCCAGGCCGGCTGGCAGCCGCTGCCAACCACTTTGGCGCCCCGCGCCGGTAGCTCGATCACATTGAGCAGATTGTCGGCGGCGCAGGCCAGCGGATAGTTCGTCCCCGCGCTCCCGGTGACCGCCGCCAGGGCGCTGCCGTCGGGCGCCCAGACCGGCGCCTCGGTGACATTGGTCGCCAGCGACTGGGCGGCGCTGCCATCGGCCTGGGCCAGCAGCAGCTCGCCATCGCGCACAAAGGCCAGCTGGGCGCCGTTTGGCGACGCCCGAAACGTGCTCCCGCTTGGCAGAATCTGGGCGGCCTGGCCGCTGGCCACATCGTAGCGCCAGACTGCCCCGGCCCGGCTGAAGAAGATCGAGCCGCTGCTGGCGCTGGGCGGCTCCGGCGTGGCGGTCGGCGCTGGCGTGGCGGTCGGCGCTGGCGTGGCGGTCGCCTCCGGGGTCGGGGACTGCTCAGGCGTGGCGGTGGCGATACCGGTCGGGCTCGGCAGTGGCGTGATCGTAATCGGCGAAAGATCGTTAGTCGGTCTGGGGGTGCTGGTCGCTGTCGGCGTGACATTCGGGTCAACGGCGGTGACGGTCGGCAGCGCGGTGCTGCGCGACTGCGCCGCCGAGATCCGGCTGGACGCCATAGCGGTGGCCGTTTGCTGGCGGAGATTTGGCGTTGGCTCACTCAAGGCCCCGCGTTCGCCCCCACAGGCCGTTAGCACCATTCCTAGCATAATTGAAGCAACAATTCGGCGCATTGAGTTTGCCTCCAAGATCGTATAGAGCAGATTAGTCCGACGCTTCAGCGCCACGGAGCCAGGTCGCTGTCCGGCTCCGCGCCTGCGGCATTTTCAGCTATCAGAGTACCATAGAGTTGTTCCATCTGGGCCGCCACAACCGGGGCGTCCAGCCGCGTCTCGGCGGTGTGGCGCGCCCCGGCGGCCAGCTGGTCGGCCAGATGCGGCAGCTGCACCAGCGCGGCCAGCGCCTGCCCCAGCCCGCACGCGGTCGGCGCCAGCAGCGCGTTGATCCCGTGGGTCAGCAGATCGGGCGTGCCGCCGGTTGGCATTGCGGCGATGGGCACGCCGACGGCGCAGGCCTCCAGCAGCACCCGGCTCAGCGGCTCGCCCCAGGTTGAGGGAAACACCAGCGCCTGACAGCGGGCCATCAGGCGCAGAATCTCGTCGTGGTCGGCCCAGTCCAGGGTCTGCACCGCCGCCCCGGTCGCTCGAATCGCCGCCACCAGGGCCGGATCGTTGCCGCCGGCCAGGAGCAGAGTCGCCGTGCCGCCGGCCTGCCGGAACGCCGCCATCACCTCGGGCAGCAGATACGCGCCTTTGTTGCGGGCAACTTTGCTGGCAAACAGCAGAAACGGCCCGGCGACCTGGGTCTGCGGCGGGCTGGCCACCACCCGATCGATCGCTGGAATATCGACCAGGTTGGGGATCGGGTGCAGGCGGTTCGGGGCGACCAGCGGCACCAGCCGCCGGGTGATGTAGCCGCTCAGCGAGACGACGGCGGCGCACTGGGCCAGCCAGGCCCGCCGCTGCTGCATATGGCCCAGCACATACGGCAGCGCCAGCAGCGCGGCCACGCCAGCCAGCGGGCCCTGCCGGGCGATCAGGTCGGTGGCGGTCGCCGCAACGCCGAAGTGATCCAGCGGCACGGTATCGCCGTGCAGGCCGGTGCCAAAATAGTGGCTTGGCCAGTGATCGCGCACCGTTGCCACCACCGGAACGCCCAGCTGCTGCCCGGCCAGCACCGCCGCCCCAATCCCCTGCAGATGCTGCCCGTGGATCACCAGCCGCCTGCGGTCCAGCCCGGCCGCCGCCTGCACAATCACCGCCGCAAAGCGGGGCCAGAAGCGCTCGAAGCGGCCGATGTTGGCCAGAAATGGCAGATTTGGCGCCGTGTAGCCCACATCGATCACCGCAATCCCACCCTCGACCCGCCGCGAGATGCCGGACTGGCCGCGCTGTGGCACCAGCGCCGTCACCTGATGGCCACGGGACTGCAGCGCCTGGGCCAGCGCAGCGGCGCTCCAGCCCGCCCCGCCAGCCCGCGGCGGAAAGACATCGCTGGGCAGCAGAATGTGGAGCGGCTGGCTCATTGGCGCTCCCCGCTGATCGCACGCAAAAGCGTCTCCAGCTCGGCGCAGTGGCGTGCCCACGAGTAGTGCTCGACCACCCGATCGCGGGCGCGCTGGCCCATCGCGGCCCGCTCGGGCGCCTCGGCCACGCTGCGCATCGCCCGCGCCAGATCGCCAACATCGCCAGCGGTGAACAGCGCACCCTCCTGGCCGGCGCGGATAACCGTGTCCAGCGGCGGGATCCGCGCGGTAACAACCGGCAGCCCGGCGGCCATATACTCGTAGATCTTCAGCGGCGACCAGAAGAACCCGGCCGCCTGCAGCGCCGGGTGGCGGGCCGGGTTGAATGGCGCCACCCCGACCGTGCCCTGGGCCAGCAGCGCCGGAACCTCGCCGTGGTCAACCGCCCCGCACCAGCGGAAGCGCTCGGCGGGATAGGCGGCGGCCAGCCGCTGGGCCTCGGCGCGCTCGGGGCCGTCGCCGATCAGCATAAACGTCCCGGCAAAGCCCTGCTCGATCAGCTGGCCCGCCGCCCGGACGAAATCGGTGACGCCGTGCCAGTGGCGAAACGAGCCGAGGAAGACCAGGGTTGGGGCGCGGTCGCTGGCGCTGGGCTGGAACGCGCTGATGTTCGCGCCCCAGGGCAGCTCGACAATCCGGCCGCGATCGACCTCGGGCGGCACCGTGGTGTGGAGCGGGGTGACGATCCGGGCGCTCTGCTGGCACTGCCAGACCGCCCAGCGCCGCAGCGGGCCGCCGCGCCGCGAGCCGCCGGGCAGGATCAGGCCCAGGCGATCGTCGAGGCGCCGCTTGCGCACCGCCAGCGGATCGACGATCAGCGCGTTGACTTCGAGCAGCGCGGGAATGCCCGCCCGCCTGGCAGCCAGCACCCCGGCGCCGGCGAAATTATAGTAGCGCTCCATCACCGCCGCCGGCCGCAGCTGGCGAATCAGCTGGGCGATCAGCGGATAGCCAAGCATTGTCGCCGCTTTGGGCAGGTCAAGCGGATACCAGGTTACGCCATCACGGCGCTCGGGGACGAGCCTGGTCGGCCAGCGCCGCACCCCAGCCGGCGGGCGCACGATGACGTGCATCTCGACGCCCCGCGCGGCCAGCCCCTGCGCGACCTCGCTGGTATGAATTGCGCCGCCAAACGCGCCAGGCACACGAATTCCACTGGCAATGTAGACAATCCTCACGTCGCGTATTCCTTTACCATACCTCGTGCTGCCATTATAGCGGGAAACCTGGCGCAGCTTGCAACATCAGTCGGGTATAATGCAGCCTGAAATCAAAACGAAAGGTCGATCATGGGCAATATTGATCCGCAAAGTTTAATTATGAGCCTGGTTGCGATTGTGCTGGGCGTGACGGTTCACGAGTTTTCGCACGCCTACGTTGCCTATCGCCTGGGCGATCCGACCGCGCAGCAGCTTGGGCGGGTCTCGCTCAACCCGGTGGTGCATTTCGACCCGCTGGGCGCGATGATGATGCTGTTTCTGCTGCTTGGCTACGCGCCGATCGCCTGGGGCAAGCCGGTGCCAATCAACACGATGCGCATCAAGGGCGGGCGGCGCGGGCTGGCCTGGTCGTCGATGGCCGGCCCAGCCAGCAACCTGATGCTGGCCTCGTTCTTTGCGATTCCGCTCCACATGGGGCTTGGCGATAGCATGTCGGCGGGGCTGAGCGAGTTTATCAATAGGGTTATCTTTATCAACATTGGCCTCGCGGCGTTCAACTTTATCCCGCTGCCGCCACTGGATGGCTTCAACACGCTCTCGGGCCTGCTGCCAAACGGCTGGGTCACCCCACTCGAGCGGCTCCGCCGTCCGGCCACCGCTGGGCTGATGGTGCTCGTGCTGCTGCCCTGGGCGGCCAACCAGCTCAATCTGGTGAATGTCGATGTCAACGTGCTGAGCGCGATGGTCGGCCCGCTGTACCAGCTGTTCGGCAAGCTGCTGATCCCGGCCGGCGGCTGCTGCTACGGCGTCCACGACCCCGCCGAGCCAGCGGCCTAGCCCCGATGATCGCCCGTCTGCGCCAGCTCTGGGCGGCGCTGACCGCCCGGATCAGCCCGGCTGAGTCCCGGCTGATCCAGGCCACGCTGCCCGCCGCCGAGCACGCCCTGTACCTGCGGATGCCGCGCCGCGACCGCCGCCACTGCCTGGATGTGTACCAGACGCTGGTGCGGTCGGGCGTGGCCGATCCGCTGCTGCTGCGGGCCGCGCTGTTCCACGACACCGGCAAGGTCGATCCGCAGGGCCGCCCGGTGCCGCTGCTGTGGTACGGCGGGTTGGTGATCTTCAAGCGCCTGTGGCCGCGCAGCTACGCGCTGCTGGCCGCCTCGCCACGGGGCTGGCGGCGCTATTTTTACGCCTACGCCCACCACGGCCCGCTGGGCGCCGCGCTCGCCGAGGCCGCCGGGTGCCCACCCGAGATCGTCCAGGCCCTCCGCCACTACCACGATCCGGCGCCAACCGGCCGCGCCGCCGTGCTGCACTGGGCCGATGAGGCTAGCTACTAGCAGCTAGTAGCTAGTAGCTAGCTGCTAGTGATCTATAAGAATAGCACCGGATGTTAAGTGGTTTTAAGGCATACTAATGCGATAAAGTAACGAGATACTGATTGCTCATATAATGAGCGATTAAAGCCCACTAGTGGGTCACTTGCCATGTCCATTGGCATTCGTTCGTACCCTGTGCTATGCTTTGTCCAGCATTATCAGTATCCAGCATGGAGGTGTACCGTGAGTCGTCAGCCAACGGATCCC